>JBKDTB010000001.1:0-24425 GCA_046340515.1 Cyanobacteriota bacterium
GTGGAAGGGGTGCATCAGAATGTTGTGCTCAGCCTGGAACACCAACATGAAGTTGAAGGTGCCCGAGATGCCGAGGGGCATGCCGTCAGAGAAGGACCCCTGACCAAAGGGATAGATCAGGAACACGGCGAAGGCCGCGGAGAGCGGGGCGCTGTAGGCCACGCAGATCCAGGGACGCATGCCGAGGCGGTAGGACAGCTCCCACTGGCGCCCCATGTAGGCGGAGATCCCGATCAGGAAGTGGAACACCACCAGCTGGTAGGGGCCGCCGTTGTAGAGCCACTCATCCAGGCTGGCGGCGGCCCAGATGGGATAGAAGTGCAGACCGATGGCGTTGCTGGAGGGAATGACAGCGCCGGAAATGATGTTGTTGCCGTAGAGGAAGGACCCGGCAACGGGCTCGCGGATGCCGTCAATGTCCACCGGGGGGGCGGCGATGAAGGCAATGATGAAGCAGATGGTGGCCGCCAGGAGGCAGGGGATCATCAGCACACCGAACCAACCGACATAAATGCGGTTGTTGGTGGAGGTGACCCACTGGCAGAAGTTTTCCCAACTTCCAGCCTGGCCTCTGCTGCGAAGGGCAGTGGTCATGAATCAGAACGGGTGGAGAAGCCCCTCAACGCAAACGCCGGGATGAGACATCCCGAGCGGGCCGCGTGAGGGGGGTACGGATGACCCGGGCGCCGAGAGACGACCCGGGTATGAAACAACCTAGGTTTTTGCCCCGGAACCGCAAGCGTCGGCAACGAAACTTTGGTCAGCTTCCAGAAAGTTCACATTCATCCGGCGCTGGGGTGGGCGACCCCTTCCCCCTGGGCAGGGGAGAGCGCCTGCTCCGGACCCCGCTGCCGCAGCCAGGCCCGGGCCTCCTTCAGGAAGGCCCCCCAGTCGAGGCGCTCCGCCTCCGCCGCCCGGGCCACCAGCAGCGGCGCCTCCGCCTTGATCCGCTCCAGGTCGGGGGCGCTGACGCCCGCGCTCCGGGCCAGCAGGTCCGCCATGGCATGGCCGATCACCCGGGTGAGATAGGCCGCGCTGAGGGCCTGCAGGGTGCCCCCCACCAGCCAGGTGGACCCCTCCAGGCGGAAGGCGGCACAGAACGCCTGGGTGCTCCACTCCACCACCCCCAGCCCCAGGGCGGCCTGCCCCACCAGGCTGGCCGCCGCCCGCAGCTGCTCCAGGGTCCAGGGACACTCCCACAGGTCCGCCATCTCCTTCAGCATCAGCCCGTTGGCCACGCTGACCACCAGGAGATCCACGGTCAGGGAAGGGGTCAGGAGCACGCCCGCCGCCACCAGCCATTGGGTGCGCTGCCGCAGCTGACGCCACTGGGCCCGGCGCAGGCGCTCGAGGTCGGCCTGCCAGGTCTGGTGCAGCGTCTCCAGGCCGCGCTGGAGCGTGGCGCGGGGCAGCCGCGCCCATTCTTGTCCCAACCAAAGGGAGAGGGGGGCCAGGCTCGCGGCGAGGCCTTCCCGTTCACCGGTCCAGGGAAGGATGGGGGTGGTGGCGCTGGCGGGCCATTGGCTGCGCAGATCCCGCCGCCACGCTTCCGGCGTGCGCTGGGGTCCGGTCTGCACCAGCAACCAGATCGGCAGCCCCTCCGGCAGGGCCTCCAGCCAGCGCAGATCCGCCGCCGTCAGGGGAGGGCGCAAGTGATAAAGGAGGGCATCGCAGGCGGCGAAGCCCTCGGACCAGTGCCAGTCGCGGCTGCTGCTGGGCAGGGGATGGCTCACCAACAGGCGCAGGGGACGGGGCGCCCGCAAGCTGGCCTGGAAGGCATCGAGGGTGTCCGCGCCGGGCGGATCGGAACTCACCAGGGCCAGCCGCAGGTCCTGCCGCTCCGTTTCATCGAGCAGTCGCCGCAAGGCCTCCGCCCTGCCGGGGTGGGAGGAGGCGTCGGGATCGAGCCGGGCAAACTGCTCCAGCAGGCCGCCGCAACGCTCGCTCCAGCCCGCCACCGATCGGGGAGAGCGCACTCCCCCCCGGCCCACCTCCCGGCTCGCGAGCCACCACCACCCGCCGGCCAGGGCGCCGAGCCCCAGCCAGGACCCTCCGCCGTGCAGGCCCTGGAGCAGCACGTTCAGCACGACCCCGCCGGCGGAAACCATCAAAACGCCGCGTCCCCAGCGGGGCAGGGCGGCGACGGCGGGCCAGCCCGCGACTGACATGCCGCCAGCCCGGGCGCCATCGGCGCGGGAGGCGGAGGGGCCAGGGGTGGGGGCTTCGGGCACCGCAGCGGGAGCGGGAAGGGGGGAATCCTTGGCGAAATCCTTGGCGATCACGGCGGTCTTCGGGGCAAGGCCGACACAGGTCTCCCCAGCTTGAAGGCGAATGGCGCCAGACACCAGGGCCAGGGGAAAGACTGTCGTCAACCGCCGTAGGCCTTGACACGGTTCCCCGTCGGCTGGGCCACACCCTTCAGCCTGGAAGCCCTGGCTAAGCTCCTTTGGCGGTTTGTCGCGTCTGGGGGGGTGCCGTGCCAGCCAAGCCACCCACCCTCACTCCGGGCCAGATTCCCCTTGCCGTCGACGCCCTCCACAGCCTGCGGCAAGCGCGGGAGTGGAGCGGCCAGCTGCCCGTCTTGTTGCTCAATCGCTGCTGGTTGCGCCTGAGCGTCGTGCCCGTGGAGCGGCTGGCCCATGCCCTGCCTCCCGACCTCAGCCGCGCCGCCCCGGAACTGGCCCACTACCGGACCCTGATCCAGGAGGGCCACAGCCCCTGGCAGGCCCAGCAGCTCTGCTGGTTGGAATTCGGTGCCGAGGCCTGCCAGCAAGCCCTTCGCAACTACTGGCGGGCCCAGGAGTCCCGCGCCCATGGCGGCTGGACCCTGGAGCGCTATCTCGCTGTTCTGGCCAGCTACCGCCAGGCCTTCGCCGCCGACCATCCCCGCCCCCTCCCCCTGATCGTGCTGGCCCGACCGACCGGCCAAGGCGTCGCCCCCGCGACGGTGGAGGATCACGGGCTGTTCTGGCTGCGTCCGGATCTCACCATCGTTGAGCGGGCGATGCGTCACACTTGCGCCTGAAATCCCCCAGGCGGCATGGCCGAAGGCTCTTCCTCCCCGTTCCCCTCCGAACGCCACCGTTCCGATGACGCCCCCCGTGGCGAGCGCTCCTCTGGACCACGGGAAGGCGGGTTTCGCATACGTCTCAGCGACAACGAGATGCGCTCGGCCCGCGCCCTGCAGGAGGCCTTTGGCCTGCGCTCCACCGTGGCCGTGCTCGGGTTTGCCCTGCGCACCCTGGGGCAGCAGCTCGATGAAGGGAAATTGACCGACCTCGTGGAGCAACACCGCGCCCAGGCCGGCAGCCGTGGCGGCTCTGGCGAAGGCGCGGGGCGCTCCGAGGGCCGGCGCGAGCGCTCCGAGGGTCGGGGCGGCGGCGGCCGCTGGCAGGAGGAGGGCCGGGGGGGCGGCGGACGCCCCGCCCGGGTGGATCCCTTTGCCCGCCCCCCCCGGCCCGAAGCGGTGAGCGAGGCTCCTCCAGAGCCGGAAGCCGCCATGGAGCCCCCGGCGGACGAACTGGACACCCGGGCCGAGGCAGCCCCCGCTGGGGAAACGATCGAGAGCCCGGCGGCGGAAGAAACCCCCGTCCAGGAACCCGTGGCGGCGGAAGCGGCGGAATCCAGCGAAGCCGCCGAGACGTGAGCGGGATGGGGTCAGCGTCCGCCAGCCGGCCAAGGGTCCTCTCCGGAGTGCAGCCCACCGGCGCCCTCCACCTTGGCAATTGGTTGGGAGCCATCCGCAACTGGGTGGAGCTGCAGCGCGACCACGACACCTTCTTTTGCGTGGTCGATCTGCACGCCATCACGGTGCCCCATGGGCCGGACCTGCTGGCCGAGCACACCCTGACGACGGCCGCCCTCTATCTGGCCTGCGGCATCGACCCCGACGCCTCCACGGTGTTTGTTCAGAGCCATGTGAGCGCCCACAGCGAGCTCTGCTGGCTGCTCAATTGCGTCACGCCTCTGAACTGGCTGGAGCGAATGATTCAGTTCAAGGAAAAGGCCGTCAAGCAGGGGGACAATGTGTCTGCCGGGTTGTTGGACTATCCGGTCTTGATGGCTGCCGACATCCTGCTCTACGACGCCGATCGGGTGCCGGTGGGCGAGGATCAGAAACAGCATCTGGAGCTGGCCCGCGACATCGCCCAGCAGCGGATCAACGCCCGTTTTGGCCGGAAGGACGCTGCTGGGGAGCTTGTACCGGTGTTGAAGGTGCCCGAGCCCCTGATTCTTCAGGAGGGCGCCCGCGTGATGAGCCTCACCGATGGCCGCAACAAGATGAGCAAGAGCGATCCGAACGAGGCGTCGCGCATCACCCTGCTCGATCCGCCGGAGCTGATTCGGAAGAAGATCAAGCGGGCCAAGACGGATCCGGTGATGGGGCTGGAATTCGGACATCCGGAGCGTCCGGAGGCTGACAACCTTCTTGGCCTCTACGCCCTCACCAGCGGCCGGGGTCGGGAGGCGGTGGCTCAGGAGTGCGCCGCCATGGGTTGGGGCGCCTTCAAGCCGTTGCTGACGGAGGCGGTGGTGGAGGCCCTGCGGCCGATTCAGGAGCGTTACGTCGCCTGGCGCCAGGACGAGACGGCCCTGCGCCAGGTTCTCGACCGGGGGCGGCAACGGGCCGCGAGCGTGGCCGAAGCCACCCTGGAGCGGGTGCGGGACGTGATGGGGTTTCTTCCCCCCTCCTGAACGGGACGCCCTGAACCCCTTCGCTTTGGCTGCTAACCCCGGAGCGCCGATGTCGCAAGGGGGCAAAGCACAACTTAACAATCTCGTTCCCTTTGATCACCGCCCCTGATGGTGCGCGTCCCATCACAGGACTCCTTCTCCTCCGGCGGAAACAGGGCTTGACAATCCCCCAGATCCCCTGGAGGGGCAGGTGTTCCGGTTGTGTCAGCGTCCCCTGACAAGGGGGCTCGGCACAGGTCGGCCGGCTTGTCCACCCCTCCCGGGTGGGGGGTGGCCAGCACCAGTCCGGGCCGGCGAGGGTCTGTCCCGTCTTCGCCCTCGACCGTTTGGCGTTCCTTCCGCGCTTCCACCCCACCGCCCCCCAAGCCGCCCTGTTGAGCAGCGTGGCCCTGCTCGGGACCCTGCCCATGGCGGCTCCCGCCCAGCTCCTGGCCATCGCCCCGTTGCCCGCCCCCCTGACGATGGCCGTGACAGCGCCCGGTGCGGAGATGGAACCCGGCCGGCCGGCGCCCTCCCCCGAGGCCTATCCGATCACCCCCGAGCGGCGCGCCCTGCTCAACACGATCCGCTACGCCGAGGGCACCTGGATCGGCGGACGGGAGGAGGGCTACCGCGTGATCTATGGCGGCGGGCGCGTGCAGAAGCTGGATCGCCATCCGGAGATCACCGTGCGGCGCCGCTACGTCAGCGCGGCGGCCGGCGCCTATCAGTTTCTCCCCGCCACCTGGCATGAAGCCTCCAGCCGCCTGGGTCTGCCCGATTTCGGCCCCCGCAGCCAGGATCAGGCCGCTCTGCACCTGATCGAGAGGCGGGGGGTCCTGGCCCGCTTTGATCAACGGGGGCTCACCCCGGAGGTGCTGGCCCGCCTGGCACCGGAATGGGCCTCCCTGCCCGCTTATCACGGCGGCAGCTGGTATGGCCAGCCGGTGAAGACCGTGGCGGAGCTGCAGCGCTTCTACAACGACGAGGTGCGCCGCCTGAGGCAGGGCTGAGCCGCACTCCCGGCGGGAGTTGGGTTTTCCAGAGCTTCCCTAAGGCTCGCGATAGATGATGCGGCCCCGCTCATCGTTGCCCACATCCAGCAGGTGGGCCCCGAGCAGACGTTCGATCTCCTGATGCAGAGCCGTGCTGTCCACGTGGGGCGGCAGGTCGAGATCGAGCAGGGCGTCATTGATCGTGAACCCCCTTTCGCCGGAGGCGCGGGCCAGGCGCAGCAATTGGCGATCCAGCGGGGCGGTGACGGGCACCAGGGGAGCCCCCTGGCCGAGGCGGCGATTGGCCCCCTCCACCAGCCCGGGGATCAGGAGCAGATCCACCAGCTGGCCCAGGCCGCAAAGCCCGAAGGTGATCAGCCAGAGGAGCCCGGTGAGGGGTTTGCGGTTGTAGATCCGATGAATGCCGCAGAGGCCGATCAGCGAAAGACACCACAGCCCGTAGCTCAGGGCCACGCTGCGCGGTTCTTCCCTGCCGCCGGAGAACGGGACGCTCTGGGCGCCTGGAGGTTGAGAGCGGCTCACCGTGGGCCGGATCAGCGGGGGAACCCCTCGATTCTCAGGCCGTCCCGGGGGTTGGGCCCAGGATCGGATTGCCGCGCATCGGGGGGCGGCGGCGGCGCTGCCTAGGATTGACGGTCCCGTCTGGTCTGACTGGTTTCGTGAGCAGTTCCCCCGAGGCCCCCGCGGCCCCGTCGCCCCAGGCAATCGAGGCTCCGGAGGGGGCGATCCAGCTGCCCAAAACCAGCGAGAGCCCCGCCTTGCTGCGCATCCGCCATTCCATGAGCCATGTGCTCGCCATGGCCGTGCAGAAGCTCTTTCCTCGGGCGAAGGTGACCATCGGTCCCTGGACCGAAACCGGCTTCTATTACGACTTCGACCATCCCGAGCCTTTCACCGAGGCCGACCTCAAGGCGATCAAGAAGGAGATGGCGCGCCTCATCGCTCAGCAGCTGCCCCTGGAGCGCATCGAGGTGAGCCGTGCCGAGGCGGAGCGCCGCATCCAGGCCCAGAACGAGCCCTACAAGCTGGAGATCCTGGCGGGCCTGCAGGAGCCGATCACCATCTACACCCTCGGGGATGGCTGGTGGGACCTCTGCGCGGGGCCCCATGTGGCCAACACGCGCGAGCTGAACCCCCGAGCCTTTGCGCTGGAAAGCGTGGCCGGGGCCTACTGGCGGGGCAATGAGGCCAACCCCCAGTTGCAGCGGATCTACGGCACGGCCTGGGAAACCCCGGAGCAGCTGGAGGAGGATCGGCGTCGCAAGGCGGAGGCCCTCCGGCGCGACCATCGCCGCCTCGGCAAAGAGCTCGATCTGTTCTCCATCGAGGATGAGGCGGGGGCAGGGCTGGTGTTCTGGCATCCGCGGGGGGCGCGCATGCGCCTGCTGATCGAGGACTTCTGGCGACAGGCCCATTTCGACGACGGCTACGAGCTCCTCTACACCCCCCATGTGGCGGATCGCGGGCTGTGGCAGACCTCCGGCCATCTCGACTTCTACGCCGAATCGATGTTTGGGCCCATGACGGTCGATGAGCGGCAATACCAGATCAAACCCATGAACTGCCCCTTCCATGTGCTCACCTATGCCAGCCGTCTGCGCAGTTATCGCGAGCTGCCGATTCGTTGGGCGGAGCTGGGCACGGTCTATCGCTATGAGCGGCCCGGGGTGATGCACGGCCTGATGCGGGTGCGGGGCTTCACCCAGGATGACGCGCACGTGTTCTGCTTGCCGGAGCAGATCGGCGACGAGATTCTGCGGGTGCTCAACCTCACCGAGCGCATCCTCTCCACCTTCGATTTCCGCCGCTACGAGATCCACCTTTCCACGCGCCCGGAGAAATCCATCGGCACGGATCAGGTGTGGGAGCTGGCCACGAACGGTCTGCGGCAGGCCCTGGAGCGCAAGGGTTGGGCCTACAAGCTGGATGAGGGAGGCGGCGCTTTCTACGGGCCGAAGATTGACCTGAAGATCGAGGACGCGATCGGACGCCTTTGGCAATGCTCGACGATCCAGTTGGATTTCAACCTGCCCGAACGCTTTGATCTCCACTACGTGGCCGCCGATGGCAGCCGCCAACGGCCGATCATGATCCACCGGGCGTTCTTTGGCTCTCTGGAGCGGTTTTTCGGAATCATGACGGAAAACTATGCCGGTGATTTCCCCTTCTGGCTCGCGCCGGAACAGGTGCGCCTGCTTCCGGTCAGCGAGGGGGTGCTGCCCTGGGCCGAATCGGTGTTGGAGCGCCTGAAGGCCGCGGGTGTGCGGGCGAGCCTGGATCGCAGCGGCGAGCGGCTGGGCAAGTTGATCCGCAACGGCGAGCAGATGAAGATTCCGGTGCTGGCGGTGATCGGTGCCAAGGAAGCCGAATCGGGCTCCTTGAGCCTGCGCACCCGGCGGCAGGGAGAGTCGGGCAGCGTGAGTCTCGACGCCCTGATCGCCGCCGCCCGCCAGGCGGATGGGCAGCGGGCCGCCTCCCTGCTGGTTCCAGAGGAGTCGCTCGCATGACTCTCCTGCTCGCTGGCGACATCGGGGGCACGAAAACCCTGCTGAGCCTCTACCGGGCCTCCACCACGGGCCTGGAATGCCTGGCTGAAACCCGCTTTCCCTCCGCCGACTGGCCCGACCTGGCGCCGATGGTGCGGGAGTTTCTCTCGGCCCGGGGCGCCGGCGCGGCGGCGCCGGAAGCGGCCTGCTTCGCGGTGGCTGGTCCCGTGATCCATGGCCAGGCCAGTCTCACCAACCTCCACTGGCAGCTGGAGGAGGGGCGCCTGGCGGAGGCCTGCGGCGTGCCGCGGGTGGAACTGGTGAACGACTTCGCCGTGCTGGTCTACGGCCTGCCCCATCTGGGGGAGAACCAGCTGGCCTCCGTGCGACCGGGGCAGGCCCTGGCGGGGGCTCCCCTGCTGGTGCTTGGCGCCGGCACGGGCCTCGGGGTCGCCCTCGGCGTGCCCACCTCCAGTGGCCTGCTGGCCCTGCCCACGGAAGGCGGCCACGCGGCCTTCGCTCCCCGCACGGAGGCGGAGTGGCGGCTGAGCCGCTGGCTCCTGGCCGACCTGGGGGTGGAGCGCCTCTCGATCGAGCGGGTGGTGAGTGGCACCGGCCTCGGGGCCGTGGCCCGCTGGCTGCTGGCGGAGCGCCATCCCGATGGCTCCGCGCCCCCCTGGGCCACCGAGCCGGGGGCTTCCGGGAGGGCCGGGGAGGAGTGGCCTGCGGCGGTGGCGCGGGCGGCGGAGGCGGGGGATCCCCTCGCCCGGGAGGCCAGGGAGCTGTGGTTGGGGGCCTATGGGGCCGCGACGGGCGATCTGGCCCTCACCAGCCTGTGCCGAGGGGGAATCTGGCTGGCGGGCGGCACGGCGGCCAAGCAGCTGGAGGGCCTGCGGTCGCCCGCCTTCCTGGAGGCGTTCCTCGCCAAGGGACGACTGCGCCCCGTGTTGGAGCCGATCCCCATCCAGGCGATCACGGATCCGGCGGTGGGGGTGTTCAGCGCGGCCTGCCGGGCGCGCATGCTCCTCGCCTGAGGCCGCGGCGGGCGGCCCGGTCCCGGCCACAGCGGGATGGGACACTGGGACCAGTGAAATGAGGCCTATGGCGCAACCCCCGATCGGTGAGGGGGTGGTGGTGGATGTCCCCGCCACCACGGCCAACCTGGGCCCGGGCTTCGATTGCCTCGGCGCGGCCCTGGATTTGAACAACCGCTTTGAGCTGCGGGTGGTGGAAGGGGGCGTCGACCGGTTTGATCTGCACATCGAGGGGTCTGAGGGCTCCCATCTGCGCGGCGGACCCGACAACTTGATCTATCGCTCCGCCCAACGGGTGTGGCAGGTGGCGGGCTGCGAGCCCGTGGGTCTGGAGGCGAGGGTGCGGTTGGCGGTGCCGCCGGCCCGGGGCCTGGGCAGCAGCGCGGCGGCGATCGTCGCCGGCCTGATCGGGGCCAATGCCCTGATCGGCGATCCCCTCGGGCAGGAGAAGCTTCTGGAGCTGGCGATCGCCATTGAGGGCCATCCCGACAACGTGGTGCCCTCCCTGCTCGGGGGGCTCTGCCTGACGGCCAAGACCGCCGTGCCCAACTGGCGGGTGATGCGCTGTGAATGGGATCCCTCCGTGCTGGCGGTGGTGGCGATTCCGGGGATCCGCCTGAGCACGGCGGAGGCCCGGCGGGCGATGCCCCGCAGCATCCCGATCCCCGACGCGGTGACCAACCTCGGCAGCCTGACCCTGCTGCTGCGCGGCCTGCGCACGGGGGATGGCAGCCTCATCCACGACGGCATGCACGATCGCATCCATGAGCCCTACCGCTGGGGGTTGATCCAGGGGGGGCGGGAGGTGCGCCAGGCCGCGATGGACACCGGGGCCTGGGGGTGCGTGATCAGTGGGGCCGGTCCAACCGTCTTGGCCCTGGCCAAGGAGGATGTGGCCCAGGAGGTGGGCCAGGCGATGGTGGCGGCCTGGGAGGCCTGCGGCGTGACCAGCCGCCACGCGGTGCTGGGGCTGCAACACAGCGGCAGCGCCTGGACGGCCCTGCCCGGCGCCACCGAACCGGCCCCCGTGGCCCCGGCTCCCCCCAAGCGAGCGGCGAGCGCCGCGGCCAGCCCCCGCGCCCGAAGTCGCGGCCGCCAGGGATGAGGCCCATCCCCGACCCACCCTCCCGAGTGAGTAGATATGCTCAGCGGCGTCCTGGAACGGGACCGATGACGTCCCCGCCACCCCCGATGCGTTGGGGCTCTCTTCATTCTTTCTCCCTGAATCGTGATGGACGGCACCTTTCCCTGGCTCAGCCTCATCGTGCTTCTGCCAGCGGCCGCCGCCCTGCTGATGCCCCTGCTTCCGGGAGATCCCGCCGACCCGCGCCCCCCCCGCCTGGTGGCCCTTGTCGTGCTCCTGGCCGACATGGTGCTGATGGGGTGGACCTTCAGCCGGCACTTTGACGGCTCCCTGAGCGGCCTTCAGCTGGTGGAGCGGGTGAGCTGGGTGCCGGTGATGCATCTGGAGTGGTCGCTGGCGGCTGATGGGCTGTCGGCACCGCTGGTGGTGCTCAGCGGGCTGGTGACGTTGCTGGCGGTGGCGGCGAGCACGGGCGTGGAACGCAAACCGCGCCTCTATTTCGCCCTGCTGCTGGTGCAAGCCTCGGCCCAGGCGTTGGTGTTTCTCTCCCAGGATTTCCTGCTGTTCTTCCTGGCCTGGGAACTGGAACTGGTGCCGGTTTATCTGTTGATTGCCATCTGGGGCGGCAGCCAGCGGCAATACGCCGCCACGAAGTTCATTCTCTATACCGCCACCGCTTCCCTGCTGATCCTGGTCAGTGGTTTGGCCCTGGCCTTTTCGGGCGACAGCTTCAGCCTCAACCTCTCGGAACTGGCCAGCCGCTCCCCCGGCGGCACCTTCGGCCTCCTCTGTTATCTGGGCTTTTTGATCGGCTTCGGCGTCAAGTTGCCGATGTTCCCGCTCCACACCTGGCTGCCCGATGCCCACGGCGAGGCGAACGCGCCGGTGTCGATGTTGCTGGCGGGGGTGTTGTTGAAGATGGGGGGCTATGCCCTGCTGCGCTTCAACGTTCAGCTCCTGCCGGCGGAACACATGCGGCTGGCCCCGGCCCTGATGGTGCTCGGGATTGTGAACATCATTTGGGGAGCGCTGAATGCCTTCGCCCAGGACAACGTCAAACGCCGCATCGCCTGCAGCTCCGTGAGCCACATGGGCTTCGTGCTGCTGGGCATCGGCGCCGTGGATGCCCTCGGCCTCAGTGGCGCCATGCTGCAGATGATCAGCCATGGCCTGATCGCGGCGGCGATGTTCTTCGTCACGGGCGTGTTCTACGAACGCACAAAAACTCTTTCGATTCCCAACATGGGCGGCCTGGCCAAGGTGTTGCCGATCACCTTCGCCTTCTTCCTGGCCAGCTCCCTGGCCTCCCTCGCCCTGCCAGGCATGAGCGGCTTTGTGAGTGAGATCACGGTGTTTCTGGGCATCACGGCCAGTCCTTACCTCACCCCCAACTTCCAGGTGGTGACCATCGTGCTGGCGGCCATCGGCCTGGTGCTCACCCCGATCTATCTGCTGTCGCTCTGTCGTCGGGTGTTCTTCGGCCCCCGGATTCCGGCCCTCGCGAAGGTGGGCGACATGACCCCCCGGGAGCTGGTGATCGGCATGTGTCTGCTGGTGCCCACCCTGGTGATCGGCTTCTGGCCGCGGGTGGCGATCGACTTCTACCAGGCCAGCACCACCGCCCTGGCCGGTGAGCTGGCCAGCCAGACCGTGGCGCTGCTGGGCGGAGGACCCGCCCTCGGATAGGTCCCCGGACGGCCCCGGCGTCGGTTGGAATGGCCCCAGTGTTTGAAGGCTGCGCCGTGACCGTCACCCTTGAGCGTCCTGCCCTGCTGGCGGGAGAAGGCCTCCCGGAATTCGAGGCGATCTCTCCGGACCAGATTGAGCGACACATCCCGGAGCTGCTTCAGCAACTGGAGGCCGAACGGGAAAGCCTGGAAGCCCATTTCTCCAAGGCCCTGGACGAGGGCCGCCCCCTGGGCTGGCACGAGGTGATGGATCCGCTCCACCGGCTGGGGGAGCGGTTGCGCTGGAGCTGGGGGGTGGTGGGCCATCTCAACGGGGTGTGCAACAGCCCGGAGCTGCGCCAGGCCCATGCCAGCCAGCAGGCCGCCGTGGTGGCCTTCGGCCAGCGCTGCGGGCAGAGCCAGGTGATTCATGGCGTCTTGCGCGCCCTGCGGGACCAGGGCGGATGGGATGGCACCCAGCGGCGCATCCTCGACGCCGAACTGCGGGACATGGACCTGCGGGGCGTGGGGCTGACCGGGGAGGCCCAGGAGGCGTTCAACCGGGCGAGTCAGGAGCTGGCGGAGCTGGCCACCCGCTTCGGCAACCAGGTGTTGGATGCCACCAATGGCTGGACCCTCCCGCTCACCACGCCGGAGGAGGTGGAGGGCCTGCCCGCGAGCCTGCTGGAGCAGTTGGCCCGGGCCGCGCGACAGGCCGATCAGCGGACGGCCGATGGTCGGGAGGCCAGCGCCGAGGAGGGACCCTGGCTGCTGGGCCTCGACATGCCTCGCTACGGCCCCTTCCTGCAATACAGCCGCCGACGGGATCTGCGGGAGCAGGCGTATCGCGCCCATGTGAGCCGGGCGTCGGGAGAGGAGGGCGGCAACTGGCCCCTGATCCGGCGCATTTTGGAGTTGCGGCGGGAGCAGGCCCAGCGCCTGGGTTACGGGAACTGGGCGGAGGTGAGCCTGGCGAGCAAGATGGCCGGCTCGGTGGAGGAGGTGGAGCGGCTGCTGGAAGACCTGCGGGCGGCGGCCTTCCCGGCGGCCGAGCGGGAACTCGATGCCCTCAGGGCCTGCGCCGCCCGGGCCGGCGCGCCGGAAGCGGAGGATTTTCAGCCCTGGGATGGGAGCTATTGGGCGGAGGTGCGGCGCCAGGAGCTGTTTGAGCTCGACAGCGAAGCCCTGCGCCCCTGGTTTCCGCTGCCGCAGGTGTTGGAGGGCCTGTTCGGCCTCTGCGATCGGTTGTTCGCCATCCACATCGAAGCGGCGGACGGGCAAGCGCCGGTGTGGCATCCGGATGTGCGCTTCTTCCGCGTCAACGATCGCGACACCGGCCTGCCCCTGGCCGCCTTCTATCGCGATCCCTACCGCCGCCCCGAAACAAAGCGGGGGGGGGCCTGGATGGATGAGTGCTTGGTGCGGCAGGTGAAGGCCGATGGCACGCCGGTGTTGCCGGTGGCCTATCTGGTGTGCAATCAGAGTTCGCCGGTGGGCGACACGCCGAGCCTGATGACCTTCCAGGAGGTGGAAACCCTGTTCCATGAGTTCGGCCATGGGCTGCACCACATGCTCACCACCGTGGAGCGCCCCCAGGCGGCGGGCATCAACAACGTGGAATGGGACGCGGTGGAGCTGCCCAGCCAGTTCATGGAGAACTGGTGTTACGACCGGGCGACGCTGCTGGGCATGGCGCGTCACTGGCAAACGGGCGAGCCCCTGCCGGAGGAGGCGTTCGCCAAGCTGCAGGCGGCCCGCACGTTCATGGGCGGCGCGGCCACCCTGCGCCAGGTGCACTTCGCCCTCACGGATCTGCGCCTCCACAGCCAATGGCATCCCGAAAGCGGTCAGACCCCGGAGCAATTGCGCCGGGAGGTGGCTCGCACCACCACCGTGCTGCCCCTGATCGAGGAGGACGCCTTCCTCTGCAGTTTCGGCCACATCTTCGCTGGCGGCTATTCCGCGGGCTACTACTCCTACAAGTGGGCGGAGGTGCTCAGCGCCGACGCCTTCAGCGCCTTTGAGGAGGTGGGCCTCGACAACGAGGAGCTGATCCGCGCCACGGGCCGCCGCTTCCGCGACACCGTGCTCAGCCTGGGCGGCAGCCGCCATCCGGCGGAGGTGTTCGAGGCGTTCCGGGGCCGCCCCCCCTCGGCGGAGGCGTTGATTCGCCACACCGGGCTGGCGGACTAGGCGGTTGTCCGTCGATGCGATTCGAGGGCGAAGAGCTGGCGGGGCTGGAGGTGGGCAATGCCTGGGCCCTCCGCTCCCCAGCGGCGCCGCACACCAATTGGGTGGTGGGGGATCATGGGGGGATTCCGGCCGATTCGCTGCGGTTTCTGCGCCATGGGGGGCATCCCGCCGGTGGGGAGGGTGTTGAGGATTTGGCCCTGAAATGGTTTGTTCACTCTCCCTTCGATCCGCCTGAATGGGGGGAGGGGAAGCCCATCAGCACGGGCCGGACGCTCTCCCTGCTGGCTGGTGACGGGGAGTTTGTGTTGTGCTTTTCACGCGATGGGGAGGAGGCGCGGGTGGTGTTGGAGAAGGCGGGGGATTTTGCGCTCTGGGGGCCGGGTTTGGTCCACTGCTGGAGGGCCTTGAGGCCTTCGCTGGTGGTGACGTTGCGGTGGGGGGTTGTGGGGAGTGCCGGGTCGGGAGCCGGGGAATGACACCACTCCAAGCGACCCGATGTGGGCCGAGAAGACCTCTGAAAGCCAAGCCCTCTCGATCCTTTGAATCAGCGCCCTTCCCTCACCCCACCAACCGTCGAAACGTCTTCTTCCCCAACTGCAACACTCGCCCCTCCAACTCACAAGCACTGGCAAATTCCCGCACCGGATCAGCCAGCTTCTCCCCATCAATTCGCACGCCCCCATTCTGAATTTGACGGCGAGCGTCGCTGCTGCTGGAGCAGAGCCCCAAGGCCGCGAGCAGATAAAACGCCTTGGCGGGAAAGTTCACGGAAGCGAGGGACAGTTCGGGAATGGAAACGGTCTCCGCTTCCCCACCAGCCCCCCCCACCATCCTCCCCGCATTCGCCTGCGCCTCAAGCGCCGCCTCCTCCCCATGGCGATCGGCGGTGATGGCGAGGGCCATCGCCTTTTGCCGCTCCCTCGCCGCTGCCGGCAGGGCCGCCAGATCGAGATCTGTGAGGAGGGTCAGGTAGTCGTCGACCACCGCATCGGGCACCTTCTCCAGCTTGGAATACATGTCGAGCGGCGGCTCCTGGAGCCCCACCGTGTTGCCCAGGCTCTTGCTCATCTTCTGCACCCCGTCGGTGCCCGGAAGAATCGGCAGGAGCAGGCCGAACTGGGGACGCTGGCCGAAGTGCTTCTGCAGATCGCGACCCATGGCCACATTGAATTTCTGATCGGTACCCCCCAGTTCGACGTCCGCGCGGATCGCCACCGAGTCGTAGCCCTGCAGGAGTGGATAGAGGAATTCATGCAGGGAGATCGGCGTGCCGTCGCCGTAGCGGTTGGCGAAGTCTTCCTTGGCGAGCATCTGGCCCACGGTGGTTTGGGCCAGCAGATCGATCACCGCCGCCAGATCCAGCCCCGCCAACCACTCGCTGTTGCGCCGCACCTCCAGCCGGCCCGGCGTGGTGAAATCCAGCAGGGCCCGCTCCGGGGGCTGGCCGAGGCCGAGTTGCACCAGATAGGTTTCGGCGTTCGCCTCCACCTCCGCGGCGCTCAGCTGCACCCGGGTGGCACTCTTGCCGGTGGGATCGCCGATGCGGGCGGTGAAGTCGCCGATGATCAACACGGCCGTGTGGCCCTGGTCCTGAAAGGCCCGCAGCTTGCGAAACAAAAGCGAGTGGCCCAGGTGGATGTCACTGCCGGTGGGGTCGATGCCGAGCTTCACCCGCAGGGGACGGCCGGCTCCCTCCGCCTCCGCCAGGCGGCCCGCCAGGTTTTGATCCGCCCCGGCCCCGGCGCCCGCGGGAAACAGATCCGCCAGGCCCCGCCGCAACCAGCCCGGCAGCGGTGGGGCGATGGGCAGGGGGCTGCTCTCCGCGGACACGGGCTGCTCAACCATGGGGGAACCTGAACGCGCACGCGGCGATGGGCGGATCGTACGCAGCCGCCGGGGGGGCTTCCGCCATGGTTTGATGCGCCCACTCCCGAGCGCACAGGCCATGCGGGTGCTGTTCATCCACCAGAACTTCCCCGGGCAATACCGCCACCTGGCCCCCGCGCTCGTGGCCCGGGGCGACAGCGTGCTGGCCCTCGGCGCACCCCGAGCCTCTGGCCTGGAGGGCATCCCCCTCCGCCGTTACCCCCTGCCGAAGGAGACCCCCCCCGGCCACCCCTGGGCCGCCGATTGCCAAACCAAGTGCGTGCGCGCCGCGGCGGTGGCTCGCCTGGCCGCCCAGTGTCGCGACGAGGGTTTTCACCCCGATCTGGTGGTGGGCCATCCGGGCTGGGGGGAGCTGCTCGCCATCAAGGACGTGTTTCCCTCCGTGCCCGTGCTCCATCAGCTGGAGTGGGTCTATCCCCTCTCCGGGGGCGACAGCACCTTTGATCCCGAATTTCCCCTCCCCTCCGAAACCCTCAGCCTGGTGCGCCTGCGGCGGGCGCCCCAATTCCTGGCCTTCCATGACCTCGACCACGCCTGGGCGCCCACCCACTGGCAGGCCGCCAGCGCGCCCGCCCTCTTCCAGGAGCGCATCAGCGTGATCCACGAAGGGATTGACACCCGCGCCATCGGCCCCAACCCGGCGGCGGAGGTGCGGCTCCAGCGGGCGGGCCTCACCCTGCGGGCCGGTGATGAGGTGCTCACCTTCGTGGCCCGCAACCTGGAGCCCTACCGCGGCTTTCACACCTTCCTGCGGCTCCTGCCGGAGCTGCAGCGACGCCGACCGGCCCTCCAGGTGATCCTCGTGGGGGCGGATGGGGTGAGCTACGGCAAACCGCCGGCGGGTGGGGGCACCTGGCGTCAGGTGGTGCTGCGAGAGCTGGAAGGCCAGCTCGACCTTTCCCGCCTCCACTTTGTCGGTCAGGTGCCCCATGCCCTGTTGCACCAACTCTTTCAACTCTGTCGCGCCCACGCTTACTTCACCTATCCCTTCGTGCTCAGCTGGAGCCTGCTGGAGGCCATGGCCTGCGGGGCGGTGGTGGTGGGTTCGGCCACGCCGCCGGTGGCGGAGGTGATTGATCAGGGAATCAATGGCCACCTTGTTGACTTCTTTGACCAGCAGGGCTGGATCGACACCCTGGAGCATGTGTTGGCCGACCCCGATGGACAACGGACCCTCCGGGAGAAAGCCCGGCAGAGGGTGGTGGAGCGCTATGACCTCCAGAGCCAATGCCTGCCAAAGCAGCTGGCCTTGGTGGATCAGGTGGCGGCGCTCAAGTGTTGACTTCCAGCTGCTGCTTCATCCGCTCCAGCGTGAGCTGCATCTGTTCAAACATCCGCTCCGGCGTGAGGCCAAATTGTCCGAGCTGGGTGCGCAGCTGTTCCACGGTGAGCTTGGCCTGAAAGTCTTCGGACAATTCAAAGCGTTTCATGAACACGCGATAGCGATCCATGATTTCTTCCATCTGGTCGATATAGAGCTTCTTGCCTTGGCGGTCAAACTTGCCATAACTGCTGCCCAGCTGCATCAGGTGTTGGTAGTCGGCAAACAGGCGCTTGGCCTCATCTTGGATGATCTCGGAATCAAAGAACGCCATGGCGCGGGATCAGGTTCGGCAGGCTGCGTGTTCTCATTCTGAAGCGGCCACGGCGGTGTTTGGGAGTGCGGATCCACGCATCCGATCCGTAGCGGTTCCCGCTGATTTGCCGTCAACAGCTTCGCAGCCTGGAGCAGCCCCCCGTTTCGAGGATGGATCTCACCCCGCATGTGCCCCGGATGCGCTACAACCAGCGACAGGCCGAGAGGATGTTCCAGCAGGAGCGGTTGGTCTTGGCCCTGGGATGTCGAACGCTGATCAGCGCCCTGGTGAGCCTGCTCCCCCTGGAGCAGATCGTGGGCGTGGCCACTTCGGAGGCCGCCTCCCTGCAGGTGGTGGAGCGGGAGCGGCCCGACCTGGTCATGGTCAGCGATCCGTTGGAGCAGGGCTGTGGCTACAGCCTGGTGAGCACCCTCAAGGAGAGCTGGCCGGCGGTGCGGGTGTTGATGGTGGTGATGGGAAATGTGCGCTCCCAACGGCTCAAGAGCTTCCTCGCCGCCCCGCAGGAGGGGGTGTCCATCGTGGTGGATGAACGCATCGGCACCGGCAGCGAGATGGCGGCGCTCCACTCCCTCCGTGTGGGCGCTCACTTCGTGGATCCCACCATCCACCAGGCCGCCCGGCTGGTGCAGCCGTTGAGCCAACGGGAGAAGGAGGTGTTGCATTGGTTGATGCTTGGGCAGCGCAACAGCCAGATCGCCGAGCGCTTGCAGCTGTCCCGAGAGACGGTGAAATCCCATGTGTCGAATTTGTTTCGCAAAATGGGGGTCACCAATCGGCAGCAGGCCGCCATGCAGGCCCTGCGGCAGGAGTTGCTGGAGTCGCACTGAGCGCTGAGCACTTGGGGAGGCTCTGGACAACCGCTGAGCTGACCCGCACGGGGCGGTGAGATCCTTGGCGGGGCCAGCCGTGCCGCTGATGGCATCTGGGTTTTCCAGGGGTTCCTTGGGGATCCTCTGGACAACCACCGGCTCGTCGCTGATCAAGCGCTGAGATTCCAGGTTGGACCTTGTGCGCTCCTCGTGGAAGGAGGGTTTCCAGTGCCTTCTTGGCACTGAGCGCTGAGCACTCAGGGAAGCTCTGGACAACCCGTGACACGCTCCATCTGTGCAAGATGTCGCAAGGGGTGGCGAGCGTCAGAACCTAAGAAATGCCGCTTTTTCAGAGGCTCCTCAGCACTGATCTCTGAGTGACAAGCGTTGAGCACAGGGCACAGGGCACAGGGCTCAGAGACGAGCGATTCGTGACGAGCGACGAGCGACGAGTGATGAGTGATGAGTGACGGGTGATGAGTGACGGGTGACGAGTGCCCCCCCTGGCCGCCGTGGGGGTGGGCCGCTACTGTCGGATCCGTTTTGGTGCGCTGTGGTCACCATGGCCCGAAGGCACTGGTTGGACCCCCTCGCCCGTCGGCTGCTCATGGCCACCGGCCACATCCCCCCTCCCACCGTGTTGGGGGCAAAGGAAGCCGTTCGCCAGGCCGCCCCTCGCGAGGCCGACCACGAGGCGGAGGTGGAGCGGGAGTTGGCGGCGCTGAAGCGCGCGATGGAAGCTGGACGGGTGGATGTGAATCGCGCCACCGTGAGCGATTGGCGCCAGTTGCCGGGCTGCACGGCCGAACAGGCGGATCTGCTGGTGCGGCTGCAGGCCGGTGGGGTGCAGCTCAGCGGGCCGGACGACCTGCGCCGCCTCCTGCGGCTCGATGCCGCCACCCTGGCGGCCTGGTTGCCCCGGCTGGTGTTCCACTGGTATGGCGAGCCCGCCCCCCTGGCCCCTGTGCCGGTGGCGATCAACCGCGCGGGAGCGGCGGAATTGCGGGAACGCCTGGGCTTGGGCTCTGAGCGGCTGAACCGCCTGCAACTCGAACGGCTGCGGGCTCCGTTCCTCGATCTGGCGGATCTGCAGCAGCGGCTGCAGTTGCCGGCCACCGTGGTGGAAGCCTGGATTGGTCGGGTGTCGTTTGAGGGGCCGGAGGCGCCGTCCTCCGCCCTTGTGGAGCCGGCGGCCAAGCCGGGCCCGAGCCTGCCGCCCACCCGCCGCCGCTCCGTCTCCCACCCGGGCCCGACCCGCCGGCCATGAGGCCTGGCGCACCGGGACCCCGCCAGGGCGATCTCTTTGGCCCCCGGATCCCGCTGGTGGAGCCGGAGGCGATGAACCCGGCCGCGGAGCCCCCTTCCCCCGAGTCGGCTGAACCGTCCGCCTTGCCGGAGGGGATGGATTCTCAGCCCATGCCAGAGGGGTCCGGACCCCTTCAACTCGGACCCCGAGAACGCGACTCGCGGGGACCAGGACCCCGGGAACCCGGACCCCGGGAACCCGGACCCCGTCAAGAGCCTTTCGGGCAGGGCGATTCCGCCCTTGGCGCCCCTGGCCCCGGCAGGCCTGCCGTTCTGCCCCTGGCCCGCCGCCAGCTGCTGGAGTGGCAGGAGCGCCTGGCGGCCTATCAGGCCCCCCTCTGGAGCGAGGCGGATGCCACGGGCCCATCGTCGGCGGAGCAGGCCAGTCTGTTCGGGGCGGAGGAGGCGTCGGGTCTGGCGGCTGCCTCCGCGGACCCGGCGGCCCGCGCCCGCGCCCTGAGGCCCCTTGCCCTGCCGGCGGAGAGCCTGGCCTTCTGGCGCTGGCCCGAAGCCCCCCACCAGGGCCCTGCCCTCTACTTCGTGCTCGATCGTCCCGCCCACCTGGAGCGCCCGCTGCTGCTCTACGTGGGCGAAACGGCCCGGGCTGACCGCCGCTGGAAGGGGGCTCATGACTGCAAGAGCTACCTAGCCGCCTATCGGGAGGCCCTGGCGCAGGCGGATCTGGGCGCCACCTTGAGCATCCGCTTCTGGTGTGAGGCTCCCGGGGCGACGGGAGCCCGCCGGGCACTGGAGCAGGCCCTGATCCAGCGCTGGAAACCCCCATTCAACAAAGAAACCCGCGGGCGCTGGAGCACCCCCTTCACCGCTGACATCGACTGATCCCCCGGGAGCCACCCATCCCCGCCAGCCACCGGACCGCGAAAGGCTGATCCCAGTTCCTGGCTACGATCCGCTCTCCTGTCCCCGGACCATGGATCTTCGCTGCCTGCCCCTGCCAGCCGCCGCCGCGGCTGCAGGCCCCGCCGATCCGCTCCAGGGGTGGTCAGGCGACACGTTGGTGCTGGGCCTGTTTCGCGGCGACATCCCTTCCGGGGATGGCCTGCTGGCCCGCCTGCTCGGGGAGGGAGCGGCGGCCGACCTCGAGCGGCGGCGTTTTCGCGGCAAGGCGGGGGAGTGCGTCAGCTTTGACCGGCCCGGCGTCCAGCCCGCCAGCCTTGTCCTGGTGGGCCTGGGGGAACCGGAGAGATTGGATCTGGCGGCCCTGCGCGCTGCCACCGCCACGGCGGTGCGGGCCGCTGCGCGCCTGGGGGGGCAGCGGATCGGGCTGCTGCTGCCGGTGGAGGGGTTGACGCCGGTGGCGGCGGTGACCGCCATGGCGGAGGCCGCCCGGCTGGGCCTCTACAGCGACCACCGCTGGCGCAGCGAAGCGGAACCGGAGCCCCGACCGCAGGAGTGCGCCTTGCTGGGCCTGCCGGCGGGCGCGGAGGACGGCCTCGCCGCGGTCGACGCGGTCTGCGCCGGAGTGGAGCTGGCACGCCGGCTGGTGGCTTCTCCCCCCAACCACGGCACCCCGGCGGCTCTGGCGGAGGAGGCGGCGACGATCGCCCGAGAGCACGGGCTGACGCTGAAGGTGTTGGAGCGGGACGACTGCGAGGCCCTGGGGATGGGGGCCTATCTCGGGGTGGCCCAGGGCTCCGATCTGCCGCCGAAATTCATCCACCTCACCTACACCCCCGCCGGGGAGGTGAAGCGGCGGGTGGCGCTGGTGGGGAAAGGGCTCACCTTTGATTCCGGGGGTTACAACCTCAAGGGGCCCGGTTCCCAGATCGAAATGATGAAATACGACATGGGTGGCAGCGCGGCGGTGCTCGGGGCGGCACGGGCGATCGGTCAGCTCCGGCCCGAAGGCGTGGAGGTGCACGTGTTGGTGGCGAGCTGCGAAAACATGATCAGCGGCGGCGCCATCCACCCCGGCGATGTGCTGAAAGCCTCCAACGGCAAAACGATCGAGATCAACAACACCGACGCCGAGGGCCGGCTGACCCTGGCGGACGCCCTGGTGTATGCCAACCAACTGGAGCCCGACGCGGTGGTGGATCTCGCCACCCTCACCGGTGCCTGCGTGATCGCCCTCGGGGAGGAGATCGCCGGTCTCTGGTCCAACAACGATGGGCTGGCCGAGGCCCTGGCCACGGCCTCCCGAGAGGCGGGGGAGGCGCTCTGGCGCATGCCGCTGCGGGGCTCCTACCAGGACGGCCTGAAGAGCCCCATCGCCGACATGAAGAACACCGGACCCCGCGCGGGCGGTTCAATCACGGCGGCCCTCTTTCTGCAGGACTTCATCAGCGAGGGGCGGCCCTGGGCCCATCTCGACATCGCCGGCACGGTCTGGACCGACAAGGGCCGGGGGGAGGATCCCGCCGGGGCGACCGGGTTCGGGGTGCGCACCCTGGTGCGCTGGGTCCAGGCGGGGGCGCCGGTCTGAGGCGCTCGGCGCGACGGCTGGAGTGGGGGCCTCGGCAGGGCACACAGGTCCCTGGCTGCGGCGAGAATGTCAGCTCCTTTTCCAGGGGAGCCAGGTCGGGAGACTCCAGCCCTGCCAGCTCCGCCTTCTCCATCTCCATAGCAACCGCCACCTCAGCCTTCAGGCGAGTTCTCCTTGCCTTTTTTCCAGTTTCTCTCGCTCGTTGTCAGGCGACTCCTGATGGTTCTCAATGTCGGGAACCTCTCCCAGGCCGCCACTGTCCAGCGGCAAGGAAGTTGGACGGAGACAAGGAAGTTGGCCGGAGGCGCGGGATATACGTAGGGGAAATGTAGCGGCCCTCTGCAGCCCTCCACAGATAACAGACTACATCTGAGATTGCTGGCCAAAGCCCAAGGAGGTAGGTTCCTACAGCTCCAGCTCCAGCTGCAGCGATGATTCCGGCAGAAATGACTGCCGCCCAGACGGGATCTCTCCAGATTCTTTTCCTCATGGGCGGTTCAAGGCAGGTGATTTGTGACACTTAATGCTGTCACCACCAGCCCGCAAGGAGCTTTAGGAGCAGCTTGAGCGCGGCGGCGGCGGGCTTGGTGTATGCCAATATTAGGGAAAAATCCTGTAAACTCGTTTTAAATGGGAATAACTCTCCAATTTAACATTAAACTACGCAAGCACCCGTAAACAGTCCAAATTTAGCAGCATTCTGCAATCCAAGATTAAGAACGGTTCGGCTTCTATTCCTGGCTTGGTGGGTTCGATAATCTTGAGGTGACTTAAAAACACAATGTGTTTCACCATTCCCTGAAAAGAAGGTAGCTCCATCTTCGCGGCCAAAATAAACTGGTGGAACGCCACATGTTCCAATGAAGCTTCCGTATTTTGCTGGTGATTGAATGCCAGCATTTGCTTTAACTGGGAATGCCCCTTGATGAATTATATATTGCCCAGGTGTCGCGAAAGCGCAGTGCCAGCTCCCATCTTGAGAGAAGAAAGTTGTAGATCGATCAGTGAAATAAACACCTCCTTGTGGGAATGGCGTAGAGGTGGAGGAACCTTGGGAAGCAAGATATCTCCTAAATCTTGACTTTACTTCTTCAGCTTGTTTTTCAAGAAGATTATTATTGTAGCTTTGCCCTGCTTTTTTGTATTCTTTAAAATAGTGATAGCCAAAGTTGCTCATCCCTCCCAGCCGCTCACATTGCCTAGAATGCTCTAGCTCATGAGCTAATAGTATCAATAGAGAATCATCATTCTCATTGTTGGGCTCATCTAGATATATCACATTGCAAAAAGTCTGTCCAGCAGATGGCTGTGAGATTGTATATCCAGCAGCACTCCACTCATCCATCATATCGGCATTATAGATAATACGAACTGCATCTACAAGAGAGCCAAACTCAGGACGCAAGAGTTGTTTCCTACGGTTGCTAAGTATTGCGCGAGGAGCAATATTGTCTCTTTCCATCCATCTTGCTGCAGATACATATCCTGCTCTACCAGCCTCGCCCCAAGCTTCTTCTGCTACCCGTGCTGATCCGGGAATCAGACGTGTAGGATCTAAATGAGATGCACAATGACTGGCCGTAGTAGAAAAGTTGCAATGAGCCTTAACTTCTTGTAGATTTACTCCACATACTGCTAGGCTTAGGGCTAAAGCTAGTTCTTTGAATTTCATTTTTAATCCTCTATTTTACCAAGACCATAATAATGCTTAGCTAGAATCGCAAAAGCTGCCCGCTTTGGCTTCACACTTCGTAACAGCCGCTCACTTTTGGGGCCGCAGTCTCCAGCCCCCGCTCCGATGCTGAGACCCTGCAGAGAGCTGTGCCAGTGCTGGTCGATTCATACGGTCCAGAATGAGGTCCTTGGGCTAGGAGTGGATACTAATGCTTAATGGAGATACGCTAAGAGCTTTCTTCACTCCGGCTCTTTAGTCCGCCTAACGCTGCCCTTGAGTGGCAGGCAAGGAGCTTTGGGTGGCGAAGCTGAAAGTTCTTGGCTGCCTGTCCACTCGAAGGGCTTGTTCGGATGCAGATAAACAATCTTATGCAAATGGAAGATCTAGTGAATTGCAAGACGCCCTAAATAGAGATTTGATCCAGGCAACGCCTTGCATAGTAGAGTGAAGAATCTGATTCTTCGGAGTACTTATTCAGCCTGGGGGATTTTTGTATGAGTGCTCGAGTCTGTTTGATTGCAGCAGCAAAACCGACTTTGCTTTTGGCAGAC
>JBKDTB010000002.1:0-3281 GCA_046340515.1 Cyanobacteriota bacterium
ATCTTGGTTGGATACGGATATCGTTAGTCCGGTTTTCGGCGAACCCCTGGCCCACAATGGTTTTGAATTGAGTCTGGGAGCAGTTGCCTATGCCTTTCAGATTTACTTTGATTTCAGCGGCTATACCGATCTCGCTACCGCTATTGCTTTATCACTTGGCTATACATTACCAGTCAACTTCTCTTTTCCTTATCTCGCCAACAGTCTCTCTGACTTCTGGGGTCGCTGGCACATCACCCTCTCGCGCTGGATCCGTGACTACATCTATATTCCCCTCGGAGGCAATCGCCATGGAGCCGTGCGCATGTATGCCAATCTGATGATCGCGATGATCCTTAGCGGTCTCTGGCATGGCGCCGGCCTGAAATATCTCATCTGGGGTGCGCTGCATGGTTTGTTTCTCTCTCTTGAAAAGATCTTGCAGTGTGTAGGTATTCGCCGCTTTGGCTCTTTGCTCACCTTCATCTTGGTTTGCAGCGGCTGGATCTTCTTCCGCGCTCCAACCCTAGATGCCGCCATCGACTACTTCAGGGGCTGTCTCGATTGGCGGTTGCCCCTCGATCAGGGCATTCCCCATCTGCAGCTCCTCCTGCTGATTCCCACATGCTTCCTTATCTGGTCAAATGCACCTTTGCTTCTTGCCTTATGTCGCAAGTCTCTTGCTCTGATACCTCCCATCTTGAGGCCCGTGCCCATTGCCACGGTCATTACATTCGCCCTGGCGCTTTCACCGGAAGGCATGCCCAATTTCATTTATGCCCAATTCTGATCCAATCGAATGTCGTCGCCGTCTCCACGACCTGATCTTCTCAGGCCCGGCGCGCAACCGGCTCCCTCCAGAGCCTTATCGGAGATGAAATTGTCCCCCTTCCGCTCTCGCACTGACCAATCCACCTCAGCCAGCGCCTGCCCCGCCCCCGGGGAGAGGCGCACCTTGCTGCTCTCCTTTCTGCTGTTGTTCAGCCTGATTCTTGTCCCCCGGATTCCCCGTCTGGAAACCTATCTATTGGTCACCAGCAAACGCTCCCTCTCCCTCGCTCCCGCTAGCCAAGCCTGGCGTCAATCCAGCGAGCAAGCCCTGGCGCAGATTGAAACCCGCCTCAGAACTCCGTCGCAGCTTCTCGATCAGGCCGCTACGCGCATGGCGGAGGCCATCAATCAACGCCTGGAGACTGTCAACTGCCCGGGCCCCCAAGTGCAGGCGTATGCCGAGGCTCGGCTCGCGAAGCAACCACCCGGCAATTCCACCTTTGAACGTCGCTGCCAAGCGCCGATCGATCGGCTGCTCCAGCGTGAGCGTGACCTGCTCGGTCTCACCGATGATGGCAGGATTCGTCTCTTATCTTCCGATACCGTCCTCCTCGCCGGAGATTCCCTCATGCAGGGCCCGGCCCCTCAGATCTCCTCCCGTCTGAGACGGCATGGCATCCGTCCGATCAATGCCAGTCGCGTTAGCACAGGGCTGGCCTACCCGCAATTTTTCAACTGGCCCGCTCGCATCCAACAAGCCATCAAACGCGGCGAAGTCGATGCGGTGATCGTTTTCCTTGGCGCCAACGACACTTTCGACATGTACGAGGGGGCCCGTGTCGTCCCGCTTGGCACTCCGGCCTGGAATGAGCTCTATGCCAGTCGCATCACGGCGATTGCTTCCGTTGCCAAACAGCACAAGGTTGCCCTGCTCTGGTTAGGCATGCCAGCCATGAACCGTCGCGACATTCAGCCCAGCGTGCCTGTCATGAATCGGCTGTTTTCCGATTCCGTGCAGCGCTATGGCGGCTTGTTTCTGCGTACCGATCAGGTGCTGGGCGAGACCGATAAGGCCTATACAAGCACCAAACTCGTTGACGGGCGCCCCGTCTTGACCCGTTCGGAAGATGGGGTTCACTTCACCCCTCAGGGCTGGTATATGGTGGCCGACGCTGTGATGAAGCGAATCAGTCTGGAGTGATCCATTGGCCCAATTTCTGTTGCCTTGATCGAGGAGTGCGTTTGAATTCCCTGCTGTTCCCGGCTTTCGCCACCACCCTCTCCCTGACAGTCGGTTTTTTCGGGCATCGCCTCTATGAATCGACCCACCAGTCCTTGAATCAGGATCTAATGGTGGAACTCATGCTCTCGGAATCGCGCAGCTCGGCCTCCATCAGCGATCCCGCAGCCCCCGCAGCCATCATCGATCATGCAGCCCCCTCCCCTGTAAGCGATCCTGCAGCCCCCAGCCCTCAACCCAGCCCCGCCCCGGCTCTCCCGTCCACGCTGGCGGCACAGCTGATGGCCCTCAAGCGAGGGCAGTTCCCGCCGGGGCGCCCCTTGCGCATCCTGCAAATCGGCGATTCCCACACCGCGGGTGACTTCTTCACCGAGCAACTGCGCAGCAAGCTGCAGGCAGATTTCGGCAATTCGGGCATCGGCTGGATCCTGCCGGGGCACGTCCCTGGCCAGAGCGCCGCCCGCTACGACGTCCGCTCCTACGGCGAATGGACCTACTACACCGGCCGGGGCGCATCGCCCAGCCGCTCCACACCTCTCGGCGGATTCGTCAACACCGGTTCCGCCGGCAGCTCCATGGTGGTGCGGCCGCTGGCCAGGGGAGTGGGGCGCTGGCGCTTCCATGCTCTGGTGCGCAGCGCCGCTGCCGGCGGGGGCAGCGTCCGGCTCCAGGGAGCGGGTCGCCAGACCGGTTCCGTGCCGATCAGCGCCGTCTGGCAGGCCGTGGATTTGATCACCGACGCCCCGCTGGCGCCGGAATACTCCCTGAAGGTCAGCTCCGGTCGTGTCGAGGTGGCGGGCTTCTGGCTGGAGAATGATCAAGCCGGTATCTTGGTCGACCACGTCGGTCGCAATGGGGCCACCCTGTATGCGTTCAACCGCTGGTCCGATGACAGCATCGCCCGTCAACTGGCGATCAGGCCTGTTGATGCCATTCTCCTGGCGTACGGCACCAATGAAGCCGTGGATCGCATCACGGACCGGGAATACGCCTTACAGCTGATCCGGGTGATCCGGCGCCTCAAGCAGGCCTCCCCCAACACGGCGGTGATCGTCCTAACGGCTCCGTCCTTCGCCAAGGGACGGCACTCCTCCTGCCAGGCTTGGCTGCCGCTCTCCCTGAAGGCCGTCGTCTCCGCCCAATCGATGGCCACGCACATTCCCGGCGTCCAGGTCTGGAACTGGATGGAGGCCATGGGGGGCGAATGTGGCGTGGCCACCTGGGCGCGACAAGGCCTGATGGCCAGCGATTGGATTCATTTCACCCCCGCTGGCTATCGGCGCAGCGCTGA
>JBKDTB010000003.1:0-5615 GCA_046340515.1 Cyanobacteriota bacterium
CTTGCGGAACTGGATGGGCCCGTGGACATGATGCTCTGTGACGGCTTTCCCCCTACGATGCTCCCAGTATTGAAGCTGGTGGCTCCCTAGATCCGTCAGGGTGGCATCATTGTGTCGGACAATATAGGCGCCATCTGGGCAGACCACAGCGAGTTCTTAGCTTGGATTCGTGATCCCAAAAACGGCTTCGAGTCAGCACTACTGGCAACCAAGGAAGGCACGGAACTCTCAGTGCGGGTTGCATGAGGTCAGAGTCGCCCGTGCTTCGATGGGTTGTTTAACGAACCCTCAGATGAAAAAGGTCAAGATCATGACACGGTTATCAAATGTTAGACCTGGCAATAACGCTCTACATCACAATATTCATCGTAGCCGCATTTAAAACGCAAGAGTGTTAACAATTAGATCCGAGTCGCAAGTCATTTATTATACGATAAGGTGACCTGGCAGCCTTGATCGGAGTGGAAAGTCTCTGTCATGTGGCTCCCTTTAAGGGACATGTCCAACGCCTCCAGACGAAACTCCGTTTCAAGGCTGTTGGAGAGCTTCTAGCTGAGCAGATTTCTGGAGAAGGGATCCACGATCGCCACCAGATAAAGAAATTCCTTCTAAAGAGGAATGGTGGTGATATCTGTTCCTCGATAATGAAGTTGGCCGGCGCATTGCATCATTAAGACAGTTGCCAATGTAAGGTTGTTGCATCAACACATGGCAACGGATGTTGGAGGGTTCTGCCGGAAGTGATCACCGCAAGCCATCGCCAGCCCAGTCCGCATCGGATCGCCAACGTCGACGCTTGGCATTGGAAGCCGCATGACGGCGTTATCGAGACCTCAGTGGAAGCGCCAAACGCAGGCTTCTGGATGAGCTGCAGGAGATCAGCGGTTACCACCGCAAATCGTTGTTGCGGTTTCTGAACCGGTCGGATGGGCAAGCTGCGACACCGTCGGAAGGTTCACCTGTCGAGGTTGAGAAACCACACCACCGCCGGCGTTACGGTCCAGATGGGATGGAAGCGCTCGTGCCGTTGTGGGAGGCGAGTGACCGGCTATGCGGCAAGCGACTGCAGGCGTTGTTGCCACTGCTGGTGGAGTCTCTGGAACGTCATGGCCATCGATCCCTGGAGACTGGTGTCAAGGAGTCGCTGTTGGCGATGAGCAGTGCGACGATCGATCGACGATTAGCCCCAGTACGCATGCTGAGTGGAGGAAATGGCTGGCATCGCCCGCCACGGGCGTTCAGTGCCGTTCGGCGCCGCGTCCCGGTGCGGACGTTCAAGGGCTGGGATGACCACAATGATCCAGGCTGGCTGGAGATCGATCTGGTGGCTCACTGCGGCGGCAGGATGGAAGGCCGGTTCCTGTGGACGTTGGTGGCCACGGACATTGCCACCGGTTGGAGCGAGAGTTTGCCGATCATGATGCGAGATGGGGCAGTCGTTCTAACGGCGCTGCAGGTGATCCGCCACCAACTTCCATTTCCCTTGCTTGGGATTGATGCTGACAACGATCCAGTGTTCATGAATGGTCTGATGGAGGCGTGGTGTGACCGTCCGGGCCACGAGATCGTGCTGACGCGCTCGAGGGCGTACAAGTCCAACGATCAAGCCTGGGTCGAGCAGAAAAACGGAATGTTGATCCGGCGTGTGGTGGGGTATCAGCGGCTGGTGAGTCTGGAGGCAGCCCAGGTGTTGGGCGAACTCTACGGAGCCTTGCGCCTGTTCACGAACCTGTTTCAGCCATCGTTCAAGCTCAAAAGCAGCGAACGGGACGGTGGCAAGATCAAGCGTCGCCATCATCCGCCTCGGACGCCGTTGCAACGACTGCTGACCACCGGACAAGTGAGCCAAGAGAGAGAAGACCAGCTGTGTGCTCTCCAGCGCCAAAGCGATCCGCTAAGGCTGTTGGAAGCGATTCGCCGCTGCCAGGGCCAATTGGCGGTGTTGGCCAGTGGCGAGCAAGAGGCAGGCTTGGGAGGGAACAGAAACGTCACGGACAGATCAGCGGAAAGCCGGTCGTTGGAGGTTTCCCTTGGCGATCTGCAGACCTTGTGGCAGTCCAGCCAGCCACGCCCTCGCAAAACCCGTTCACGAGAAGGGAAAAGGACACGGCCGGATCCCTTTGAGGCTGACGTGGTGTTCATCGAGGACTGGCTGCGGGCAGAGCCCATGTTGAGCACCCGCGAGCTGTTAAGCCGTCTGATGGCGCTGCGCCCGGAGCGCTACAGCGAAACTCAGAAGCGCACCCTGCAGCGGCGTCTGTGCGCCCATCGGTTGATACGGATCGAGGAGGAGATGGCCGCCGCCCCAGGCAGTGAAGGAGGTTTACATTCTCTTGAAACCGTTGGTTAGGCACAGGCTGGAGAGCAGGTCGGGCCCTTGCCCATGCCGTGGTGGGAATGCGGCCGGCCATCGGAACCCTGGGGCCTGACGGGCAACCCGTTGTTCCCAGTCAAGGCGAGACGATCGCAAGGGCGTGTTCACGACGAGGAAGCCGACATTGGTCGGTCAGCTGCCGCGGTAACCCAGAACAACGTATGGGTCGGTCACCGATCGAGTCCCACAACAGCAAGAACGAGGCGTTTCGCAACCCCATGCCATGCCCATCAGCTCCCAAACGCCAGTGTTACCAAGCGACAACTAAAACTGGTAACAAGTTATTGATGCAAAGCGCCCGCCAACGTAGTTGACATCGAGCACTTCTGGCTTGATGATCGGGCTGACTATGGTGAAGTAAGGATGGCTGCCCTGGCTCCAATTGGAGAAGCACTATATTTTGTAGCCTTTGTAGACCGTGAGACAACAAGGAGATTTATTAGCTTGCGCAGAGATAATCGCCGTGAGGTGAAACACTATGTCAAAGCAATCAAAGAAGATCAGGCTAACGATGCCGACACTTGAGGAAGGTCAATTGATTACAGCTGCGGCGGAATCAGATCCTGATGCCCTTCCGCTAACAGACGAACAGATGAGCGCGATGGTTCCCATTCGCGTGCTTCACGGGTGACTAAAGTTGGCAAATAAAAAGCGGCTGATTTCAATACGATATAGTCCTGTGGTTATTGAGTATTTCAGAGCCTCTGGAGCTGGTTGGCAAGCTCGTATGGATGCTGTACTGATGGACAATGTCGAAGCTCACTCCACTGGCGATGCTAAGAGAGTCTAACATCAAGGCTCAGAAGACGTGAGCGGAGGTAACCACCAATTCCAAATTTTCGGCCCGCTTCTGATCTTGAGTGTTAGGCAGAGCAAGCGATATTTCCAATAGGTGACAAGGGAGCTTGCGCTGAGAGAACAGGGCTTCGAACCAGCTTATTTTGATCTGAATGCAATTGAGGCATCTCATCCCATGTGCGGCCATCGAGTAGTCGCCCAGTGCGGCTCTTTTGAATCCCCCCCCACTGTTTAAAGAAAAAAGCCACACCTGTCTCAATACAATAGTCACGTATCTGACGAACCCAGCTTGGATCCATAGCCCGAGCGCCATGGCCGCTTTCACCTCCAACAATGACCCACCCAATTCCATCGAGATCTAGATGGTTAATGGGCCCTAGAAGTGGCTCAATGCTAAGGAATCTGAGAGCGGCTGGGACCTTTTTCAAATGGTCAATTCGTGATGTATAGGACTGATTCTCGACGCTTACACCAATCCAGATATTGGAGCCAAAATCAAGACTTGAGGCCACCTCTGCGAGACGCTCAGATCGCTTAGTAAGGACCTGGAAGATGTGTTGAGGTGAATCGCACATGACCGAAAAGACGCGCTGTATGTACGACAGCGGTACAGCCTCATGAAAAAGATCCGACATGCTGTTCACGAATACAAAGCGCCCTTTCCTCCATCGTGCAGGGAGGGTCAAGGACTCAGGAACGAGGCGTATATCGAAGCCTTGTTCGAAAGGGTGCCCTGGAACGCCACGGAAGCGCTCGGCAAAGGTCTGGGCATAGCAATGCTGACAACCCGATGAGACTTTTGTGCATCCGCGAACAGGATTCCATGTCGCGTCTGTCCACTCGATGGCACTGCGGTCGCTCATGTCGAACTCTTTGGTAAGGTGTAAGTATTGGCTATGCTAGCTCTGGCGCAGCCGAAAAGCAGACGTTCTCTTTGCCTCTGGAGGGGCCCTAGTCAGCATGCAGGTACCCGACATCTACATTGGGCGCGAGCAGAGCTATCTTAAACATAAGGTACTTTACGAATATCTTATCGAATGGGGGATAAAGTTGGCCTCGCCTGGCACACGGCGCCAGGTAAGACTTTGCTATGTCGATGCTTTTTCCGGGCCATGGAAAGCACGGGGAGCAAACCTGGAAGATACTTCAATAGCAATAGGGATTAAAGCACTCCGAGCTGCATCAGAAACTTGGGGCGATGGCGTAAAAATAGAAGCTTTCTTCGTTGAGAAAGATCCTTTGGCTTTTGTTGAACTGGAGCGATTTGTTGCGTCACAACCTGAGGGAATTGAAATGACCAGGCGCTGCGGTGAATTTGGTTCGCATATTGAAGAGCTTAACACTTGGCTGAGGAGAGATGCTGCTTTTATCTTTGTAGACCCAACGGGTTGGAAGGGTGCTGCCATGAAATTTATTGCACCGCTGATGAAAGAACCACGACGTGATGTACTGGTTAATGTCATGTTTGACCATATTAATAGGTTTAAGGATGATCCAAGGCCCTTCCTGCGACAGCAAATGAGAGATTTTTTTGGACTCGCAGAATCAAATCTTCCAGAGATGCTCGACGAGGAAGACCTTTTTCAATTATATCGTGAAAACCTAAAGACTCTCTGTGGAGTTAAGTATGCAGCCGATCTCGCCATTCCTCATCCCACAGATGATCGTACCAAGTTTAGGCTGGTAGTTGGCGGAAGCTCTCCGGCTGTTCTTGAACTCTTTAGAAGAATTGAAGCCAAGGTTATCGGACGCGAAGCTGCCACGGTGCGGGAGATGGCGTCGATTCGTAAAACTGAAGAGAAGACGGGCCAAGGAAGTCTTTTTATTGTACCTCCAGCCGTTGATCGAAGCTACATGACACTTCACGAGAAAGGATTAAATTATGCCCCTAAAGCCATCCTAAAGGCACTCCATGAATATCGAGCCGTACCCTTCAGGGATGTTTGGCCTAAGATTCTTGAAGCCCACCATATCACTAAGGTAGAACTTGCAAGGATTGCCTGGGATCTTTATCGAGAAGGGAAAATCAAGATCGTTAACCTAAAGCCAAGACAACGGACTGTCAGGGATGATACCATCGTCATTCGAACATAGTTACAACATGCTGTGTCGTTTCCAGGATCACTTAACAACCAGATGCAGAAAGCGGAAGCAATTCTTATCATCCCAGCCATCGCCTGTGCCCTCTTCTGATCTGGAGCGTTAGGCTCTCTGATTACTATAAGGCTTCCGCTGATTAAGAAGAAGTAGTAAGATTATCTCTTTTTGTTAAAGACCAAAATTTGCCTGTATCTGAAATATGCTTGAGTATACTTGCCAAATTGCTCGCATTAGGGAGATGCCAGTTGGATGAGCCCATGGAAAGACTGAGTTCACAGGAACGGGAAAAAATGTCTCCTGTTTGGGATCTAAGTCAAGAGAGAGTATTTGCTATAACTGTCCT
>JBKDTB010000004.1:0-3646 GCA_046340515.1 Cyanobacteriota bacterium
ATTCTCCAGGGTGATTCCGCGCAAAAAAGGAAGTCTTGGCGGTGGGGTTCTACAAAAATACCCAAGGCTCTGATTCGCCGCCCAACATGTAGATTCAGAAGTCGGCTACGCCGCTTCTGATCTTGGCGTTGGACGGCACAATATATGGAGGTGCAATCGTGAGTGAGAAGAAACGACTTGGAAACACCGGCCCCAGTGTGGGTCGCCTGGGCTATGGCGCGATGGTTCTTGAGGGCTATTACGGGGCATCTGATGACGAGCATGCAGTCAGAACCATCCGCCGTGCGCTTGATGTCGGCATGAACATGATCGATACGGCTGATGCCTATGGCAACGGCCACAATGAATACTTGGTTGGACGTGCCATCGCAGGCAGACACCAAGAGGCTTTCGTGGCCACGAAGTTCGGGATCGTCTTCGACGAGCGCGAGGCCGGAACCGACCTTCCTACGGGTTGGGGCTTCTCGCTCAAGATCAACGGCACAGCGCCTTACGTGCGCAAGGCTCTCAACGCCAGCCTGCATCGTCTGGGTGTCGACGTTGTTGACCTTTGGTATGCACACTACGCCGACCCGGCTACGCCTATTGAGGAAACAGTTGAAGCGATGGCCGAGGGAGTCCGTGATGGTAAAGTCCGCTATCTCGGCTTGAGCAATGTGTCCGCCGAGCAGGTCAGGCGGGCGCACAAAGTTCATCCGATCACTGCCGTGCAGTTTGAGTATTCCCTATGGCGCCGTGAAGCAGAAGTGGATTTGCTGCCCACGCTCCGGGAACTTGGCATTGCCCTGGTCGGTTGGTCGCCGCTAGGAAGCGGTTTCCTCAGCGGCACAGTTACCAGCCTTAGCAAGGACGACTTTCGCCAGAACAATCCTCGCTATGCTGGCGAAAACCTTGCCTTAAACAGGGATCGTTTCTTGCCTTTCATGAAGCTCGCAGAAGAGCTCGACGTGACTCCTGCGCAACTTGCCTTGGCATGGCTGCTGCACCAGGGGCAGGATATCTTTCCCATTCCAGGAACCCGTCGCGCAGATCGGGTAGACGAGAATGCAAAAGCCACCGATATCCGCCTGACTCCTGACCTACTGAAACGCATCAATGAACTGGCGCGACTTGGACTCGCAGAAGGTGCGACACTGGTCTGAGTTCCTTCCGTCCAACCACCGGTTGCAGCGGACGGAGCGACGCGACTCCCTGCAACCGGGGCGTTAGCAGCCCGGCCGACCTGCCCTGACGGCTGGGATGTTATGCGGACCGCGTAACATCCCATGACAAAGAGAGGGGGGGGTGCCGCAGTCTTGCTACAAATGGAGAGTTTCACTGCGGGATCTCCAGCAATTGGCATCTTATGCGGCAAAAGGCTGCCGCGCGGAGCTTCTGCGGACCGCCGAAACGCTGTTGGAAGGCCTCCAAGCAGATCAAGAAGCAGTAGCAAGACTCCAGCACGGAAGCCAACTCTTACAACTATCCGGAAACGAAATCATTGCGAGAGATTGCTTTTTCTTGACCGGATCAGAGAAATTATCAGACTTGATGCAGAACCGCATTAATTCAGCAGAAGATGCTATGGAAAAGCGTGTCATTGGCAAAGTGGCTTACACAAGACAAGGCAGATTCATTATTTTCGTGTCTCTTGCTGCCGTAGTATTCTTTGGGGTTATAGTTGTTGCTATCTTGACGAGTCTCATTGGCAAGAGCGGTGGCGAGCAGCTCCCTAAGGTTTATTTCCTGCTTATTGCATCCATCCTGGGAGCGCTTGTCAACCAGCCTTTTCGTGACGCAGAAGGCGATGGGAATAAGGGGCCCTCTGTATTAGCCCTTTATTTGGCTTGGAAATGCGCGATCGCCTCTGTGTTCGCCATTATGGTTAATCTCATTTTTATCTCGGGCGTGATTAGTGGCGAGCTATTCCCACAGTTTAACGGAGCAAACTGGTCGTATATTGATATGATTAGCTGGGCGCTAGACATAGATCCTAAGACCAATGCGGACATGGCTAAAATGTTGATCTGGAGCTTCGTTGCTGGCTTTTCAGAAAAACTTGTTCCAAACATGGTGACCAAGATATTTGTTATGCCGGAATAAAATAGTGGAGCATAGGAATTGACCTGATACTGTGGCCTTGGATTTAAGCCAACTGCTCTAGCGTGTTTTGTGATCTTAAGGCAGCCTTCCAACATCAAGATGCAGAAGACGGGCGCTTAGGTGACTAGCTAGTGTTGCCAAGACCTCTGCCCGCTTCTGATCTTGGCGTTAGATGGACCCATGAAAGTCCAGCGCTAACATGCACGTCAAAGTCGTTTCAAGACGTGGATGAACTCCCTACTCCGGCCCCGGCGACCAAGAGTGTGTGATGTCTTTACTCCAAGAAGAACCGAAGTAAATTCAGATATTTATATCGACAGGCCTTTGCTAGAAAAAGAATTACGGAGATCCCTCGAAGGCTCTCTTCATACAATCATCTATGGAGAGAGTGGGAGTGGAAAAACCTGGCTATACAAAAAGGTTCTTGATGATTTGGATGCATACGTTGCAACAGCTAATTGCGCTAATGCCTTGCGATTTGGCTCTTTGACCAGAGAAATACAGGATGTAGCTGGAGTGGAGCAGCCGAGGCAACTCGCTTCACAAGGTGAGGAAATGAGTGCCAAGGTTAATATTGCGGTCGCTGATGGTAGCCTTAAGAGTACGAACCAGTTTGAAATCTATAGAGGTGACCCATTACGCCAGTGCTTATCAGCGGTGAGGAATGCTGCTGGTCCAGGGCTAGGTGTTCTAGTGATTGACAACTTAGAATTCATGTTAAAATCAAAAGATTTGATGAATGAGCTAGCATCTGTTATTGCCGTCCTAGATGATGCCAGGTACTCAGTTTACAATATCAAGTTGTTGTTGGTTGGCGTTCCATCCGAAATTAAGGACTATTTCTTAGAGAATCACTCTAGTGTGGCTAACAGGCTTAGTGAGATTTCAGAAGTAGCAGCCCTCACCAATCAACAAGTTGGCAAGCTTGTAGAGAAGGGATTTCAAGATCTATTAAAAGTGAGATTTGACGATCGGATCTTGGATACCTGGAAGTCGCACGTCCCACGAGTAACCATGGGCTTTGCACAGCATGTCCAAGAGTACTGTGAGCAACTTGGATATCTCGCGGAAGACAACCATTGGGTTGCACTCTCGGAAATGCTTCGACAAGCTGATTCAAGGTGGCTTAAAGGTGGCCTCAGTAAAGCATCAGGTACGATTGAACGTATTATGAATGAACGCGAGACCAAGATAGGCAGACGAAATCAAATACTGTTTGTTCTCGGCAGACTTGAAAAAAACCAATTCAACATTAATGAGGTTGAATCGCTTCTACGAAGGGAATTCCCCAATTCAACAGCAAAAGTCCAATTAGCTGTTGGCCAGATACTAGCTGAACTCGCCACAGATCCAAACGCAATTATTAAAAAGAGTCCCAAAGGGGGGACATATCAATTTAGGGATGCTCGTTTCGCCATGGCAAGCAGGGTGCTTCTCAAAAAAGACGTCGTAAAGGAACAGGTGTACCTGGAAAACTAGGCTCATCTAACATCAAGATGCAGAAGACGGGAGCAGAGGGAATCGGCAGTACCGGGATCCCTGCCCGCTTCTGATCTTGAGCGTT
>JBKDTB010000005.1:0-11125 GCA_046340515.1 Cyanobacteriota bacterium
CTAGAGGAAGTTGAGTACAGCAATGCATCCGACAAGTGGTTGGTCACTATTGGATTTTCACTTCCCGAAACCAAGGAAGTTTCATCTCCTGTGATTTTCCCAAGCAAAACGAGCCGCGAGTTATCTCGTCGCTATAAAACGGTGATCATAGACGCCATTTCCGGGACCCCAGACTCAATGAAGATTAGAAATGTATAGCGCGATGGTGACAATCCAATCTTCAAGTGCGCTTTTGCTCGACACCAATCTCTTGCTACTTCTCTTTATCGGAGGAAAAGATACTTCGCTCATCAGCAAGGCCAAGACACTGTCGGCCTATACAGAAGAAGATTACGAGCTGCTGCAAGAATTGGCCAGTCTTAACCGTTTCACAGGCTTTCTCACGACTCCTCATATAATTACCGAGGTCTCCAATCTTCTCGGAAAGGAACGAGACGACATAAAGCGAATTGGCCGGGAAGCGGTGGTCGAGTTTCTCGCAAAATGCAATGAGCGCTCAGATTCATCGGCAGAGTTAACTTCAAGGCCTGAGTTCAACAGGCTTGGCATTACGGATGTCGCAATAGCAGTGGCAGCTAATGCAACTGTATTTGTCTTGACTGCAGACTTACCATTATACCTTCATTGTTCAAGCTCGGGTCTGAATGTGGCAAACTTCAACCACGTCCGCCAAGGTGCATGGAGCTAAGTCGAAGTCCTAACATCAAGATCCAGCGGGCGGGAGCACAGATGCCTGATTTCCATTTTGAGCTTCTACCTGCCGCTGATCTTGGCGTTAGAAGGAGTTTCAAGACCCTTTCTCGAATCGCCCCAAGACGATGTAGATTTGCATAGTTGATGCATAAGCGCCCGAAGCTTGCTAATGTCTGCACATGAAATCAGAGATCGAGATCCGATTCAACAGCAATCTTGAGCGTGTCGAGCATCTCGTTGCGCTGTATGAGACGGCGACTACAGGGCCTGGACGCCGGCCTGTGGACACACCAGACCTCCTGCGCTCTGCAGTTGTTTTTCTTCATGCGACACTGGAGGACTGTCTGCGAAGCCTGCTCGAGTGGAAGCTTCCCACTGCTGAAGCTTTATACCTTAAGGATATTCCCTTGACGGGCAAAAAGCCGCGATCATCGTTCACGCTTGATGACCTAGCACATTTCCGTGGATCCAATGTTGATGACTTAATCTCACGTTCAGTCGCCGATCATCTTGAGCGCTCAAACTTCAATGACCCAGGTGCACTCGGCTCGGTTCTCGAAAGCATTGGGCTCATGCGATCACTACTTGATCCCTATCGAGACAAGCTCGGACCAATGATGAAGCGGCGCCATTGGATAGTGCACCGCGCCGATCGGAACAAAGCAACTGGCAGTGGCCAGCACGCCGCACTGGGACTACAGAAGGCTACAGTTGAGACGTGGTCTAATGCAGTAAGACAATTTGGCACTTCGGTGCTTAACCAGATCGAAACCAAAGGAGCCCTTCAATGACAACTCGTTATGAGCTTGAGCGAACACTCGCGGAGATGCCTGGAGTTGATACTGTCACAGTGGTGGGGGACTACGGCTTGATAGCAACAGTTGTATCAGCTTCTTTTAGGCTGCAGGATGAGGCGCTTCGCCAAGAGAGTGTCTGGAAATATCTAAGTGATAAGCTTGGATATAGCGAACTGAACAACATTGAATTTATATTTACTAGCACGCCAGAGGAGGACTCTGCTGTTTCAGCCCCCTCTTCAGTTGCATAACGATTCCCTTCTAACATCAAGATACAGAAGACGGGAGCGCAGGATGTCCTCTAATTCAAAGCTTCTTCCCGCTTCTTATCTTGGCGTTGGCCAGTCTCTCTACGAGCCCACCCCCTGTGCAGCAGGGAAGGGCTGCTAAGATTACAGAGTAGAGTTGTGCATCAACATTGAGCAGCTCAGGATCCACCAACAAAACCAGTCCATCTTTTAAGGTTTTCCAAGTCACCAACAATCCTTCCCTACGCAGAACCGTATCGTGGAGCACAAGAATGGGCAGGAGAATGAGGCCCAGATTCTCGCCCGAAAATATTTGGTTTACTGTCAAGCAGATTTCACAAGAAGCTGACCTTCCTATCGAAACAGTTTCAGAGGTATTAGAAAATGATCCTGGATTTGTACGGGCAGCAAACCTAGAAGCTGATAACAGCGAGCCAGTCTATGCATCTAGAGTCACTTACAACAGGGAAGTTAGTCCCATTGGGAAGATTAGGTCTGTGCTCGTGAATAGGGTTGTGGGATAGCTTGATCAGGTGCGTGATATCCCTCCTATTGTTGCGGTTGCTGCTTGGGGCTTCGCAGGTGGTGCCCTGGCTGGGCTTTACCCGATTATACAAGCCAGCAAAGTTCCAAAAAGCCAACGGGTGGACAAAGGCGGTCTTTTCTATATCATTAACTTTGTTGTTCTGCCGGTAATTGGTGCATTTATAGCTTGCTTAGCAAAAACTCAATGCGCAGAGATTGATCCTGTAATGTCAACGTTCGCTGGATATGCTGCTCCGTCTCTCCTGCAGAAGTGGCAGAACGATGACTTGATCTTGTAATATTTTAAGTCCTATGACTTATCTGCTTTGTACTATTTTAAAAGCAGGCTGTCCAACATCAAGATGCAGAAGACGGGAGCAACAGGGAACTTTTTAGCGTAGGTTGCTACCCGCTTCTGATCTTGGCGTTGGCCGGTCCCAGTGAGGGGGCTTCGCGGGTCAGATTGGAGCTATTGTTAAGTGGTTCAGGATTTTTCCATGGCAAGGCAGTTTGATGTCGTTGTCGAGAAAGACTCAGAGGGCTTTTTCGTCGCGAGTGTGCCTGCTTTGTCTGGCTGTCACACACAGGCACGTTCTCTTGATGAGCTGATGGAGCGCATCAAGGAAGCCATCGAGTTATGTCTCGAAGTCCAAGAAGATGATATTGAGGAACTTGTTTTTGTGGGGGTTCAGAGGGTTACGGTATAGGCGTGCCAAAGTACTCAGTGGTTACAGGTAAACGCCTGATTACGGCACTCAAAAGGGCTGGCTTCCTCATTTAGAGGGTGAAGGGCAGTCATCATTTTCTTCGACATCCAGATGGACGGACAACTGTCGTTCCAGTGCATTCCGGAGAATCACTTGGACCTGGGTTGCTGGCCAAGGTACTGCGTGATGTTGAGATCACAAGGAATGAACTGGAAGATTTACTTGCTTAAGCGGAGATGCCGGCCAACAAGCCCTTCGAGTGGACAGGCCGCCACTATCTCTCAGCTGCGCCACCCCAAGCTCCTTGCCTGCCACTTAGGGGCAGCGTCGAGACGGTGCTCAGGTTCGCCAGTGGCAGGAGATCAAGTGCGGCAGCGCTTGCATCGGGCCTACAAGAAGCGGCTTGATTGGGGGGCACTGCAGCCTTGGGGGCCGCGCTTGAAAAATAAAGGGAAATACCGCAGCCTTGCCAGCTATGGCTTGATGGAGGTCGCACCTCAACATGTCTTCGCCTCATAGCCGCTTGTGACCAAACAACCTACTCAGAAAGAAGGCATGATTGCGACAAATGACTCTTTGTGCGCAACATAGACGATCGGTATTTTTGCCTACTTCGAGCCCGGGTCTTCACTCCTCGGCTAAGGTGAATGGGTATTTCTAAACCCATGCTGTATGGTCTCGGATACGCCGGTACGGGTTCGACGGTCGATCGCGGACATTCAGGCTGATTACGACGCTGGCAACACCAAGGAGCTCACCGACTTGATGCGGGCCTGGAAAGGCATCAAAGATCTCCCTCCCACGGATCCAAACTCGTTCTTCATGCTGGGAGGCTTCCATGGCGAGCCTTTTCGAGGACCCGGCACCTATGCCAACGCTTGATGGGGAGGGTATTGTCAGCACGGCACGGTCTTGTTTCCGACCTGGCATCGAGTCTATCTTTACAAACTGGAAAAGGCACTCCAGTCCATTCCAGGCTGCGAAAACGTGATGCTGCCATTCTGGGATGAGTGCAGTGGTGAATCGCAAGACAACGGCATTCCTTGGGCGTTAACGGCTGAAAAGTTTGAACTCGACGGCGTGTTGATCGACAACCCACTCCGGTCCTTTGTTCTCCCCATGGCGATTGTCGATCAGGTCTCGCAGGGCAAGGATGATCCCAATAGCCCAAACTACAGCAAGCCGAAGGGCTACGAGACAGTCCGCTACCCACTGTCAGGGCTTGTCGGCACCCCTGCTGATCAGCAAGCCACAAAAGACCACAATGCTGGTTTTCCCAATTACGCGGCCAATGTCAAGACGCTTGATGCCAATATAATGGCCTGGTTAACGTTGCCCATTCCAATTCTTAAGGACGGCACAACCAAGACGGGCGGGCTGGTGGTCAGCAAGTTTCAAGATTGCCTGGATGCACCCAACTACACCCTTTTCTCCAATAAAACCTCACAAGATGCATGGAATGCGGCGAATCCTTCCGGCAACGTAACATCGCTTGAGATCCCGCATAACTTTATCCACCTTGCGATCGGTGGATTTGATATACCAGTCTACAACGCCTCGCCAATTTCAGGGGCGAATGGCGATATGGGAGAGAACGACACCGCAGCCCTTGATCCCATCTTCTACTTCCATCATTGCTTTATTGATTATGCTTTCTGGATTTGGCAACGGCGACACGGTGCCACCAAAAGCTTTGCGATAGACATGCAGGATCCGGGAGCTTCGTATGCCAATAGCCAGCCTCCCGCTGGCGCCAATCCGGGCGATCAGTTGTCGATGAATACACCCTTATTGCCGTTCTCCCAGGAGAATGGGACAATGTTTACAAGCAACGATTGCGTCGACATAGAGGGGCAACTCGGTTACGCCTACGGTCCTGGCTCGCTTGACAGCTTTGTGGTTTCGACCGAAATGCCAGAGCGCTTCACCCCCATTGAGCCGACGAAACAGATTCGGGTGAGTGGAATTGACCGCTCAAAGATCTCAGGCTCTTTTGTTATTGCCGCCTATGCCCAGGTCGATGGAATGCTCCAATTGGTTGGCGCTGATGCGGTCCTCAGCCGCTGGAACCTCACCGGTTGCGCCAACTGTCAGACGCGGCTGCGCGCTAGCAGTCATTTCCAAGTGGCTTCCAGGATTCTCGATAACCCTGTGGAAGTCGTGATTCACGCTCGCAGTGGACCAATTGGTGACGTTCCGCCGACATTTCAATCTGCTGGCCAGCTGCGTGGGGTGCAGACACAGGTCGATCTGCCCTTCAAAGTAGAGATTATCTGATGTTGGTTTTCACTCCTCTCCATCAGCACTTCAATCTTCTCGACGTCTGTAGCAGGGAAGAGTCGGAGGATGTGCAACCGCAAAACCCATGGCATCCACCCGCTCCCCTGGCCTGATCCAGCGCTACCGCGAAGAGCTTCAAACCCGCCACTCCGCGCACCGCGCGGTGCATACCTATGAGCAGTGGCTGCGACGGTTCCTGCGTTATAATTAGCAGGCTCATCCTCGCGAGATGGCGCCAACGTTGTTGACACCGGGCAGCTGTCAATCGCAGCCTCTGGTGCATGGGCTCCAGATCGGCCACCAGGGACGCCAGTTCGACCGGTCGTTCCGCCGCGGCAGGCAGCCTGGTGCGTGTCTGGCTCATGAACCCACCTCCGCCAGCCCGGCCGGGTCGTACGCCAACGAGTGCGCCAGGCAGGAGCTCCGCACCGGTCGCTGCCCATCCATCCGCTCGGGCCTCTCCAAGGCGTGGGACTCCTCCGCCTGCCGCACCTGCTCGGCCGGCCTCAGGCCCTGCCAATGCTCCTCGATCACTTGACGGCAGCGCTGGTTGGCCGGCGCTCGACAATTCTCTGCCACAATTCGGCCCCGATGGCGCAGCAGCAGGGTCTGATCCCGTATCTGCACCGTTAGCCGCTGGCCGATCAGCGCTTGGGGGGCGGAGTGCCTGTTCCCTTCCACTTGCACGCAGCAGTCCTTGGCCACCATGCGCTGGCCTTCCCACTCGGCCAGAAATGAGGGGCGCTCCGGTAACGGCAGCAGGGCAGCGGCTTCCTCCCGCTCTAAACGCAGGAGTGGTGACTCACCAGTGGTGCCATGGCGGCGTTGATCCGCGATCTGGCGGTTCCAGCACTCCAGATGCCCCTCCATCGCCGGCCAACGTGGGAAGGCATGGCCCGCCAGGCCGCTCCCCTTGACGTAGCGCATACCCCGCTCGTCCTTTCCTTTCGTGCGGGGCCAATGGGGACGGCAAGCTTTGGGATTGAATCCCCAAGGCTTGGCAAACGCCACCAGACGGGGCTGAAACTCCAGACTGCCGCTGGCGGGGTCGTGGTGGAGGAGCAAGGCTCGGGCGTTGTCCATCAGCACCTCCTGTGGCACGCCTCCCCAGTGGCGAAACGCCTCCTCCAGGGCCCGCAGCCAGTTCTCCTGCCGCTCGTGGGCACAGGCCCGCACCACCATCCGCCGCGAGTCACCCAGGGTCAGCACACACAGGTGCACCCGCACCCGCTCCCCGGCGATATTGCCACGGTGCTTCTCGAATGGCGCCCTCAGCCACTCCCGCTGCTCATCCAGCCGCCGCCTGCGCCGGGGCTGGCCGTAGGGCTTCCAGCCGCCCTGACGCAGATCACGCCGCACCATGCGGGGGCAGCAGCCCAGGTCGCGGGCGATGGCCCGCTGGCTCCAACCCATCCGCTGGCTCCAACCCATCCCCTGGAGCCTCCCCATCTGCTCCACATCCTGAGGGGTCGGCATGGCGTCCTCGCCACAGTTGTGCCCCTTGGCTGTAGGGCCCTGGCCATCGCTTGTGGCCCCGGCGGAAGCGGGTTCCGGATCGTTCAAGAGCTCTGATGTGGGGTTGACATCGCCACCGGCGGCTGCGGCCATCTCTTGATCCGGGTGGGGAACTTTTCGTGTCGGATCTGGTGGCTTTCTCCCTGTCGTCTGACACCACCTGCCGTTGGAGCAGCAGCTGTTTGATCACTGGAACCAATGGAAGGCCGGAGCCAAGGCCTGGCTGACGTTGCAGCGATCATGTCAGCCGATCCGGTTGGCCTTTGAGCAGACGCTGAGTGGGTGGTGGAGGTGGGTTGCCAGCGCAACGAGCGATCGCCATGGGCCAAGACGGTGCGCAGCTGCTGGCAGCTGGCGAAGCAGAAGGAGGCGCTCTGGACCTTCCTGGAACACCCAGGAGTCGAGCCCGCCAACAACGCCGCCGAGTGCCATCAGGCCAGCGGCGATCCAGCGCAAGATCAGTCACGGCGTGCAACCAGCCAAAGGTGCCCTCTGCCGCAGCCGCCGGCTCACCGTCACCACCACCCTGCGGCAACAGGGCCGTGATGTCTGGGATTTTCTGGAGCAGGCCTGGATCGCCCATCACCAAGGCAGGCTTATGCCTTCCCTGCTGCCGGATCCCTGAGCAGCTCAGGTCACACCATTGAATCTGCGATCTGAACCCTCTCTGGGAGGCCGCTCAGGGGTGGATTCTTGCTGCCAGCACCTTGAAGCCTGAACGGGTACACATGTCCAAAATACACCTACTGCATTTGCTGTGTCTTTGTATTGCAACCCTGGGGGTGCTGGCTTGCGGTGGCCGGGGTTCAATGACTACGCTTGAAAAATAAATCGGTTTTGTGTCCGCATGAACACTCCTTTCTCTCTGGGCGATGTCGGGCAGCAGCCGCTTGCCGTCCCGCCCGAAAAATATTTGCATTCATGGTCTGGCGGTCTGGAGTCTCAGTCTCCCCTGGCGTTGTCTGCTTTGGTCTCGGGGTTTGACTTGGCCGCCGAACTGGCTGGCCTGGGCTTCGCCCCCGAGAAAGCCTCAGATCAACCAGCCCTTTTCGGTTCATCAGCGGTTGACAGCCCGCTCGCCGCGGACTTCGGTCTGGATCAGCCCAAGGAGAAGGCGGGCCTTGGCGATGGAGGGAGCAGCGGCGGCGATGTCCTGATCGGACCTTGGGCAGCAGCCGCTGGCGAGCAGGTCGTTGCCGCCAGTCCTGATGCCATTGACCTGGCTGAGGGCCTAGCGGTTGCCCCCAGCGTCGTCCCCGATTTAGCCGGTAACACACTGGCGACGGCCCGTACCATCAGCAGTCTCGGCGCGGCTCAGGTCTTCTCCGATTGGGTCGGGAGCACTGACACGAACGATTATTACCGCTTCTCCCTTGCCCAAGCCGGCAACTTCAATCTCAGCCTCAGCGGCCTGAGTGCCGATGCTGATGTGCAGTTGCTGAGCAGCAGCGGATCTTTGCTGGCCAGCTCTGCAAGAGGTGGATCGTTGGCTGAATCGATCATCAGAAGTCTGACTGCGGGCAATTATTTTGTGAGGGTGTATCCCTACTCCGGCAGCACCAACTACACGCTGTCCCTTTCGGCAACTCCCAGCACTTCTACGGACAATGCCGGCAACACATTGGCAACGGCCCGTAGCATCGGTGCCCTCAGCGCGGCCCAGAGTTTTTCCGATTGGGTTGGCAGTGCCGACACCAATGATTACTACAGTTTCTCCCTGTCGCAGGCGAGCAACTTCAGTCTCAGCCTCAGTGGCCTGAGTGCCGATGCTGATGTGCAGTTGCTGAGCAGCAGCGGATCTGTGCTGGCCAGCTCTACAAGAGGCGGTACGGTTAGCGAAACAATTGGCACAAGCTTAAATGTAGGCAGCTACTATGTTCGCGTCTTCCCCTATAGTGGCAGCACCAACTACACTCTCACCCTTTCGGCTTCAGCCAATTCAACGCCATCTGGTTTCAGTAGCATCAATGGCTACGGTGAGGCTTCGGCTGAGCGGGCGATTGAGCGCTTGTTGAATATCGCTATTCCCGATCTCCCCAATCAGTTCACTGGCGGTCTTTACGGTCTGGACCGGATTGGGGCTCCAGAGGCCTGGAGCAGGGGCTATACAGGCCAGGGAATCGTTGTGGCTGTTTGTGATACCGGGGTTGATCGTACCCATCCTGACCTGGATGGAAACATCTGGACCAATGCCCGTGAAGTGGTTGGGAATGGCCTCGACGATGATGGCAATGGCTTTGTCGATGATGTCTATGGATGGAACTTCGCAAGCGGCAACAACAACACCCTCGATGTCCAGGGCCATGGGACTCACGTGGCTGGCACCATTGCTGGCGAAAACAATGGCTTCGGGGTTACGGGCGTCGCTTACGCGGCACGCATCATGCCGGTCAAGGTGCTTGGCGACAACGGTTCAGGCAGTTTCCAAAGTGTTGCCAGTGGCATCCGCTATGCGGCTGACAACGGCGCTCACGTGATCAACCTGAGTCTGGGGGCATCAGTGGGTGACAGCAGTGTTCAGAGTGCCGTTCAGTACGCTTGGAACCGCGGTGTGGCCGTGATCATGGCCGCTGGTAATAATGGTGCTAGTCGTCCTGGCTATCCGGCTTCTTATGCCACCAATTGGGGAATCGCAGTCGGGGCCATTGACAGCAACGGTTCGCTTGCCTCTTTCTCAAACCGAGCTGGCACTACCGTGCTCGACTACGTCACGGCAGCCGGCGTCAATGTCTATTCAACCTTGCCTGGTAATCGCTACGCGAGCTACAACGGCACTTCGATGGCTACCCCAAATGTTGCTGGTGCCATGGCCCTGCTGATGCAGGCCAACCGTGCCAGCGGCCGCAACCTCAGCATTGCCCAGCTGGAACAGTTGCTTACCTCCACGGCCAGCAATTTCGGTACTTCTTCGGCAGGTTCTGGAACCACGAGTAGCGGTTCACCTGGCGCCCTCGTCGCCGCGACCGACCTGGGCGGCTCCCCCGCTGCTCCAGTCGAGTCCGCCCCAGGGTCGGTGCAAGCTGCGCCCGATGCGGGTCTGCCCGCCTCCTCCCCTGTGGGAGCTGATGCAACGTCGACCCCAGCGGTCCTCGCCAGCAACTTCGCCCAAGCCGGCAGCTCTCCCACCCCAGGACCATCGATGGGCAGCTCTGAGCTTGGGAGAGATGTTGCCGCCGTCGAATCGGCATCAACCACCGCCACTGGCGGGAGTCATTCCTCGAGCAACCCTGGCCAGGCCGTCACCATGCCCCTTGGCGCGTTCACTGGCCGATCTCGTGCTGGCCGCTCTGGCCCGCTTGATCCCCTGACCGGGCTGTTGCCGTCCCACTGGCGCAGTGCATGATTCCGAAGACTCTGCCTCGGTCGTTGCAGCGGCCCGCGAGCCACCTCGCAGGACGCTGCCGGAGTCAGGGTGGGGCTGTCCTCCTTGGCTCCGCCCTGCTCCTCTGCCTCTCATCCTTGTTTCCCCAAGTAGATGGACCTGTGATGGCGGACCAAGCCTCAATCCCACTCTGCGGCTCAATCCAGCGGCTGCGGGGTAACCAGCAGCCAGGCATCGGTCGGTCAGCTGGGGCGGCTCCAGCTGCGGCTCAGGATGTGGTGCTGGTGAGTGGTCGGGTTCTGCCGGTTCAGCTCGGTGACCCCTTCCTGCCGGCAGCCGCCCTGCGAGCCCCGATTCTCGGCCGTGCCCGCAGTGACTCCAATGGGCGCTTCTGCATGCCTCTGGATCCAGCCCCCGCAGCTGGTCAGCCCCTGACGCTGCTGCTGGTGGTGTCCGGGGGCTATTACCTCAATCGCTTCGAGGGCAGCGGTAGCTTCGCCAGCTTCTCCCTGCCGGCCCCAGGCAGGGATTCCCCCCCGCTGATCGACGACCGGGGAGCCACATTCTAAAAAGGGCTCGATTCCGCTTCCAGGTGGAGCGAGCACAGGATGGGCTGCTGCGGCACTGGAGCCAGGGAATCATTCCCGCTGCGCCGGTACGGCTGATCGGGGGAGAGCCTCTCCCTGCCTTCTGTCACGGGCAGGCAAGCCAGCAGGGATGAACACCATTGGGGGGTTCCGCGGTGGTCGCCTCTACGAGCCTGTCGCACATAGCCCCGCCCCCGGCTTTCTCCACAGACGACTCTGAATCTGCCCAGATCCCAGTGACTGCAATGGATCTGGGCGAGACAATTGGGCATGAGCAAGCCCAAAACCTTCCGTCCCTGGAATCCGGAGAAGACGTTGCTGCTGCCTCCCTCGCCGGTGGAGTGGCTGCCGGAGCAGCACCTGGTGTTCTTTTTGCTGGATTTGATCGCTGATCTGGATTTGAGTGCGATCGTTGCGGTCTACGAACAGCGGGATCCGCGTGGGGTCAAGG
>JBKDTB010000006.1:0-2917 GCA_046340515.1 Cyanobacteriota bacterium
AAGGGTTTCGCAGGTGCCCCTGTCTTGGCACTGAATTGCGGAGCATAGTGGTTTTCAAGCGACATCCAAGGAATCACTTTGTGAAGCAACACCCAGCGACTGTTTGGATCGAGCTTTCCACCAAAGGGCGCATGAAACTCCTCTATTGATAACTGACCTGAGTGCTGAAAAACGTACATTGGGGATTTAGGCGTTTCTTCTAAGCCAAAAAAGTCTGATTGGGGCTTATCCTAACCCAAGGCTGTTGCTAGAGTCAACTGCTCGACAGTGGATCTGGGTTTCTCAGCAAGCCCTAATTATACATTGGATCTTTTGCATTGATGCGGATATCAAGCAGCTTCTTAAGTGCTAATGTAGCATTCTCCCCAGGTTTTAAAGTTAATATAAGCCCATCGCATTCACCCCCACTTTTGGAAGATGTACACAGCACGGGTATGCCATTGATTCGCCCTGTTGTAAGAGACGTTAACCTTCCCTGAAGATTTAATTGATCAAACCGGCTTGATACTTCCTGGCATCGCCTCAGCGACGGCCAGCCGGCTCCATCAAAAACAGAGCTTGTCCATCGAAAGACTGGGACCTGCTCGCCACTTTTTAGGTTGGTAATAGTAGTGGGGACACCACTTAAAGTTGAGCAAGTAATCCTTGTCTTACTTTGCGCAGAATGAGCAATAAATTTGTCAGAAGCTGCTTGCTTTCCCTGGCGCAGAGACCAAACATAATGTTGACATGTGGCACTGGACGTATTAAGCCATAGGAGGCTGTTGAGCTGATTTGTGAGTTCAAGTTTTTCACAAGCCATGGGAAGGGTGTGGCGCCAGTCAGAGATATGATTTGAGGAACCTAAGCTATGGGCAGAAGCTTGTACTCTGGAGAGAGCCCAAACGCGCACTGTTTGATCAGCGGAACCGCTGACGAGCAGGCGGCTATCTGGACTGGTCGCCAGGGAATATACCGCTCGCTCATGGCCTTTGAGTGGGAGACCGATAACCGCCAAGTTGTTCGTGTCCGACAGACGTACAGTTCCATCTTCAATTCCAGTGGCTATCTGTTGACCATCATTGAGAAATGCAATTGCGAGAGTTCTTCTAGTAGTTCCGTCAATTGGCTGACCGATTTGTGTGACACTCATTGGTTCCCATAATCTCAACGTGCCATCATGGATGCTGATTAGCAGCATCCCATTAGGTGTGAAAGCAATCGAGTGGATTCCCACGCCGAATCCAAATTTCTGACCAAACATACTTCGGCTCGCTATATCCCACAACTGCAAACTATTTTGCGAGCTACTGGCGAGTTTTTTGCCATCTGGGCTGAAAGAAACAGACAAGACGGCTTCCTGGAGAACGCCTTGAGGGGGTGAGCCAACTACCCTGCCGCTTGCCGTGTCCCACAATCGCACCGTACTGTCATCAGAACCACTTGCGATTCGAAGGCCGTCGGGGCTGAACGCCACTGACCTAACTTTTCCTCGATGACCCTTGAGGGGAGAACCGATCTCAACGCCGCTTTTTGTATCCCAAAGACGCAATGTTCCATCCGCTGAGCCGCTTACGATTCGACGGCCATCGGGGCTGAAGGCTACAGAGTAAACGGAGCCTCGATGGCCCTGTAGAGGCCTAGAGATTGTCTCCAAACTCCTTACATCCCATAACCGCACTGTTCCGTCTTCAGACCCGCTGGCGATTTGGCGGCCGTCCGGGCTGAACGCCACTGCATAAACCGAACCCCTGTGGCCCTTCAACGTGGCTAGCAACAGACCTGGTGCCTCATTGGCCTGCGCCAGTGCCTTCTCCACCTGCTTCAGGTCAGGGTCTGGACCCAGACGCATGAGGTTTGAGCGGCTCAAGCCCAGGGCCGTGACAGCCTGCTGGAGTCGGGCAATCTGCTCAGCACTCGAAAGAGCAGGCGAAGCCGGGGTGCGCAGCACCCGCTCCAGCCATGATTGGTGTGATTCTCTCAGCCCAATCAAACCGAGCCCCCCCAGCAGCAAGAGCATCAGCCCGGCCACCGCCAACTCCCGACCCCGCAGACTCCCGGTCCATAGCCCCGTGGCCGCCTCACGCGAGGTCCGCAGCCAGCGACAGCGCTCGACCGGCCGCTCCCGCAGCAGGGTGAGCAGGCTGTCTGGCGCATCCGCCGCCAAGAGCGGCCGGTTCTGGAGAAAACGCAGAAATAGCTGATCCCGCAGGGGGCTCCCCGGGCTGGACCGCCGCCGCAACCGCTCCAGCAGAGGGGGCAGCAGGCGCCGCAGCCGCTGGCCATGGGCCGTGGCCACGCGCAAGGCGGCGCCATCCACCCCACCCCCCTCCACAGCGGCGAGCAGCAGATCCGTCAAGGCGGCGCGCACCGCCGACTGCTGTTCAGGCTCCAGCGCCAGGATCAGGGAAAGCCGCAACCAGTCAGGCATGAAGCCATGGCGTAGCCAGGGCAGCCGCGCCAGCCGCAGCAGCGGGCAGCGCAGCATCAGGGCTTCGCCATTGGCATTGCGTAAGCGCTGGCCCAGGTAGGCGGTGATCGTCCAATGCAGCTCCGGAAAAACAGCGCAGGCCGCCAGCCAGGTAAAGCCCTCAGTCCCCAGAAAGTCCTGCAATTGCCCCAACAACTGCTCCAGCACCTCGGCGGAGGGGGGCGTGCGCTCAAGCCAGGGAGCAACACTGCCGCGGAGCAGCGCTGGCTCCGCTGTCGCTTCGACTCCGTGATGCTCAGCCAAGGAGAGAGGAAGACCATCCAGCCACTGGCCCAGGCTGATCAACCCCCCCGCTGTGGCCGGCATCACGGGCAGCTCCCGCGCCAGCTCCTCCTCCAGCGCCCCCCAGCGTTGCGAGGGTCGGGGGGTGAGGGCCACGCGCCGGGGCCAGGCCGCCAGTTCCTGCAGCCAGGGTTGGGGCGTGCCATCGACCGGACTGAAAAACCT
>JBKDTB010000007.1:0-10739 GCA_046340515.1 Cyanobacteriota bacterium
TCTTCGGCGGCGCCGGCAACGACACGATCACCTGTTTCGGCATCGGCCGCGATTCCTTCATCCAGGCCGGCGATGGTAACGACATGGTGAGCCTTGGACGCCTCGAAACCACACCCGGCGCCGCACCCCTGCAGCGCGCCAAGGGCGACCCGATCACGCCCTCCACCTACCGAGGCGGGGCCGGCTTCGATGTGCTGCAGCTGCGCGACACCACCCAGGCCGAATTTGAGGCCCAGGCCACACCCTTCAGCACCGCCATCGAAAGCGGCTGGCTGTTCCAGGGTGCCCGCTTCTCGGGCTTCGAGCAGTTCCTGTTCGGCTGAGGGTGGAGCGCGGATCGCGCGGAACCGCCGTTGCGGAAGCTTGGGAGGAGGGCGCAACAGCAGGCAACGCAGAAATCAGGACCGAACATCCTCTTTCTTGACCCGATTCAGGCCAATGGCAATCACCTGATCGGGCGATTCCCCAAATCGAGCAGCGAGAAAAGTTACAGATAGAGCCTAAAAGCAAAACAATTTCCCCCCGCAGATGGCACGATGCTGGCCGGGAATCTCGGCCAGCGTTGCGAAACTTCGCCGCGCAACCTGCCTGAGGCCTCTCGCCCCCCGTTGCCGCTGAACTCTCCACCATGGCCAACCTGTACGCCACCATCGCGGCCCTCCAGGTGGCCGGTTCCGATCAGCGCTGGCTGCGAGACGCCTCCGGAACGGCCTTCGTCTGGAACGCCAGCACTGGCCAGTACCAGACCGTCATGCTGCCCTCGGCCCTCGGCGATCCCGGCGCGGTGCAGCTCGCCCTGGATCCCTCCGGCACCGCCTACGCCCTGGGGCAGGGGAACGGCCAGTGGGCCATCGCCAGCTGGAGCCCAGACAACCTGAGCTTCGCCAATCCCGTGCCGGTGACGCCCCCAGGCAGCGGAGTCTTCACATCGTTTGCTGTTGCCGATGGAACGTTCTGGTTCGTTCAGGACGAGCAGATCTACTCCGCCCCCGTGGGCAGCAGCATCACCCCCACGCAGGCGCCCATCGATCTCGCCAATCCAGACTGCTACCCGATTCAGGTCACCGCCGCGCAGCAGGACGGCACGGTGTGGATTCTCGACCAGCAGAACAATCTCTACAGCTGGGATGGCAGCCGCTTCGCGCTCATGCCCAGCAACGGCACGCTGCCGCCATCGGTTCAGCTGATCCAGGTGGCGGTGGTCGATGGCCAACGGCTCTATGGCCTCGACCAGTACGGCGGCGTGTGGCAGTGGTCGAGCGTCGCCAGTCAGTTCGTCAATGTTTCCTCGAGCATCAACAACGGCAACCTCGAGTTCAAGCAAATCCAGGCCGACGAAAGCGGACTTCTCTACGGCATCATCGCCACCGGCACGGGTACGCAGTATCAGGTGTTTGATCTCAGCGATTTTCAGGATCTTGGCGATCCGAATGCGGCCATCAACAGCACGGCCGTCTACACCGATCCCAGCGGCGTCACCCATGCCATCTGGAATCAAAACGGCCAACTCACCTCCGGCTATCAGCCAGCCGGCGCCGCCGCCACAGGCCTGTTCATCGGCGTGGCACCCGTCAGCGCAGGCCCCGGCCAGCCCAGCCAGGGCTCAGCCGTGGGTCTCGCACTCAGCTCTGCTCCCGGCGGCGGCTCGGCCGTGGCCCAGGCCACCTGGATCGACAGCGAAGACGGCCAGCTCTACGGCGCCAGCCTCAGCCTCTCCCCCTACGGCGGCTATCAATGGAGCGCCCCCAGCCAGCTGAGCGTGGAGGGCGGCCGCCACACCAACCTCGAGGTACGCGACCTCGGCAATGGCGAGGCCTTGCTCACCACAACCCACAACGGCAGCCGCACCACACGACGGCTGAATTTCGCCACGCTGGCCAGCCAGCCGACTCCAAGCCAGGCCCGATTTCGCGTCAAGGGAACGGGCTATGAGATCGACACAAGCTCCCTGCAAAATACGGCGCTCAGCGCCGGCCTGCCGAACATTCCGATTCCGACGCCGGAATTCTCAATAGAGTTCAAATCCAACGGAAAAACCGCGGGGAAAAGCAAAGACAACGTTCTCAAATGGGGGTTGTCACTTGATGGCAGCGTTGGGCTCGACGATTCACTGTCCACCTCTGGCCCCTCGATCTCCTACTCGCCCAGCACCGAGCTCACCTTCTCCCTGTCGGACAAGTTCACCTCCACCCTGCGGCCCTACGTGACCTACACGCTGCAGCTGGATGCCCACGGCGAAGGCCAATGGCCAGGCGTTCAACCCTATCCAAACCAGACGGATGTAGCCCTCAGCCTCAAAGGCGGCATCGCCGTGGATGCCATCGCCGCGGCCGCCGACATCCTGGCGCCCGGCTCCGGCGCGGTGATCGAATCGGTGGAGGGAGCGCAGAGCTTACTCAAGATCAAAGACGAGCTGCAGCTGCAGCTGAACGCCGCCGTTGCCGCCAGTCTCAGCAGCCCGCAGAGCGGCGGCAACAGCAATTTCCCATTCGAGCTCAAATCCCTGGCCAGCGTTGCGATCACGCCGCAAACGCCCTTGTATGCCCTCTACTGGGAATTCGAACCGGACAAATTCCCCGCCATGGCCGAGGAGTTGTTCCAGAGCCAGAACACCTCCTACAACGTCAGCTTCACGGTGTCGCTCGCCCTTGGTGTCAAGCTCGGGGTGAGCGATGCGAACCTTTCCTTCTCGGTCAAGACGGCGGAAACCACCAGCCTCAGCGGCCTGGGCAAGGAGGCGGTCGCCAAGGAAGTGGCCATCTACAAGTGGAGTTTCGACGTTGATCTGTGGCTGTTCTCCTACTCCTACGGCGGCAGCGGGTCCGACACCCTGTTCCAGAAGCGCTTCGGCAGCGAAAGCAGCCTCCAGTCCAACCGGGTGCTCCGGCCCACGCTGGTGAACTACGAACCAGCCACCACCTCCCACTTGCTGCTGGCGCAGCACGCGGCGCACACTGCAGCCCCCGGCGCCGCCCTGGGCGAAACCAACACCGACCTGGTGGACAGCAGCCAGATCGCCTGGGTTGTCGGCGCCGATGGCGTGAGTGTCTACGGCGTATTCACCGGCGAAGCCATCAGCAATCCTGCTGATTACTCCTATCTCTACTTCCTCCAGGGCAGCCTCAACAGCGACGGCTCCATCGCCTGGAACGTCAACACTCTGCAAGCCCTGCCCGGCACCGCCGGCGCCAACCAGGCACCCGCCATCGCCCTCGATGCCAATGGTCACCTGCTGATCACCTGGCAGCACGCAGACGCCAGCAATCCCGCCGTGCAGACCGTGGCCCAGACGCCACCCGGCCAGGTGTTCGTGCTCTACCCCTCCGGCAGCGACATCAGCCTCGCCGGCCTCGGCACCACACCCACCACCAGCGGCCCCGGCTTCGCCTGGACCCTCAACGACGAGTTCTTCGCCAGCCTCGGCCAGTCGGTGGCCGCCCTCGGCGACCTCAACGGCGCCGGCAAGGGCGATCTCGCCCTCGGCGCGCCCGATCTCAACCAGGAGCAGGGCGGGGTGTTCCTCGTCTACGGCGAGACCTACAGCCAGGTCAGCGACCTGGAGAACCCCGGCGCCAACGGCGTGGTGCTCAGCGGCCAGGCCCTCAGTGAACTGGGCTTCAGCCTCGCCGACGCCGGCGATGTGAACGGCGACGGCAAAGCCGATCTCATCATCGGCGCCCCCGGCCTGAACGCCCCGGACGGTGGCAACAACCAGGGCGGCGCCTACCTGCTCTTTGGCGGCACATCCCTGTTCCACCAACCCCAGAGCAGCACCGCCATCGACGTGCTGCTGGCCAGCCATCCGGAGTACGGCCTCCTCTGGAGGGGCAGCCAGGTGGGCAGCCGCTTCGGCAACGCCGTGGCCGGCGGCCACGACCTCAACGCTGACGGCCGCGCCGATGTGGCCGTCGCCGCACCGCTCGCCACGCCCGCCGACGCCGCCAGCCAGATGGCGCAGCAGAGCGGCATCGTGACCATCTACAGCCTGGCGACGGGAAGCAGCGCCGCCAGCAGCGTGACCCTCACCAACAGCACCGGCGCCGCCAACGGCGTGACCCTGCTCGACATCGGCACCTCCGTGGCCGTGGCGCCCGATCTCAACGGCGATGGCCTCGCCGACCTGGTGATCGGCGGCTCCGGCGGCGCGGTGGTGCTGTTCGGCTCCGCCACCACCTTCGCGCCCGGCTCCAGCCTCGACCTCGCCACCCTGGCGACCGGCCAGGGCGTGGTGATCGAGGACGACGCTGCGGTGTTCAGCGCCCTGCAGGTGGCCAGCGCCGGCGATGTGAACCTCGATGGCCATAACGATCTGCTGATCGGCAGGCCCGCCACCGTCGATGAACAGGGCAACCCGATCGCCGGCACAACCTATGTGCTCTTCGGCGGACCCAACTTCGCCGCCGGCGCCAGCACCCTGGCCCTCTCCAGCCTCGAGCAGGGCAACGGCAGCCTGGGCTTCGTGGTGGAAGGCGCCGGCAGCGTGGTCGCATCCGCTGGCGACCTCAATGGCGACGGCGCCGCCGACCTGCTGCTCAGCGAACCCCAGGCCAACGGCCAGGCCGGCATCAGCTACGTGCTCTACGGCGGCAACGCCAACCACATCGGCACGGTGGCCACCCTGAATGTCGCCAACATCGGCAGCTCGGTGCAGGGTTACACCATTGGCGGCGCCGCCGCCGACTCCCTCAGCGGCTCAGCGGCGAGCGCCGTGGGCGACCTGAACGGCGACGGCCGCGCCGATCTGCTCCTCGGGGCGCCCGACACCCCATCACAGACGGCCCTGAACAACCTCCAGGCCGCGCTGCAGAGCGAGTACATCATCGCCCCCAGCGCCACCAATCCCCAGTTCTCCGCCGCCGCGCCGCTTCCCTATACCAACCGCGCCAATCCCAGCCTCGAGGAGTTGACGCTCACGCCCACCAGCCAGGGAATCCTCGCCACCTGGGTGGACACCAGCAGTGGCGCTCCCGCCCTGATGGCCGCCTTCTGGACCATCGGCGGCGGCTGGCAGCGCACCCCCGCCACGATCACCACCGGCACAGCCGACTCCAGCATCAGCGACATCACCGTGGCCGGCGGTGGCAAGACGGTGATCCTCAGCTGGGTGCTGAACGACAACGCCACCAGCACCGCCAGCCAGGGCCAGAGCACCTTCTCCAGGAATCTCTGGACCCCTGCGATCGTGACCACCGACAGCGCGCCGCAACCGCCGGCGACGATCGACAACATCATCCTCAACCCCACCAGCGGCAGCAGCCTTGATGGCGCCACGCGCTACTCGATCGCGCACCGCAGCGTGAAGGAGACCGACGGCACGGTGGTCTTCACCGTGAAGCGCAGCGGTGTGCTCTCCAGCCCCACAACCCTCACCTATCGCACGGAAGATGGCAGCGCCACCGCTGGCGCCGACTACGAGCACACGGAGGGAATTCTCGAATTCGCAGCCGGTGAACGCGAGAAGAGCGTCGCGATCAGCCTGCTCAGCGATGCGCTTCATGAGCATCTCGGCGAAAGCTTCACGCTCAAGCTCAGCGACGGCGACGGCCTGGCCCTCGAAGCCCGGGCCACCCTCCAGGACGCCGCACCGATCATCAACCTGCTGGCGATCGACAGCGGCTTCCAGATGGTCGGGCCGGGCCAGGCCATGCTCGGCGCGGCCCTCGCGCCGGGCGGGCCGATCGGGAAAACCAGCAGCCACGGCCAGCCGCTCGATTCCCTCTGGATCGCCGCGCCGGGCGACGACAGCTCCGACGGGGTGCTCTACCTGCTGCGCGGCCAGGACGGCGCGGAAGCGGTGGACTCCGGCCTCAACCTCGACGCCCCGGGGCCCAGCACCACGGTGATCAAGGTGACCCGGGCCAGCAACGCCACCGCCGCCACGCCGCAGACCGGCACCCACATCGCCAGCTGGCAGAACGCCACAACCACCTGGACAGCCGTCAGCGCCCCGAACCTCAGCGGCCAGGGCGGGCAGAACGACAGCGAGATCTTCGTGTTCGACAGCAGCGCCCTCCCAGTTGGCAGCAGCCAGAGCATCGCCATCGACTCCCTGGCGACCCACCCGATCCGGGGCAACAGCGCCGATGGCTTCGGCGCCACCGTCGCTCTAGGCGACCTCGACGGCAACGGCAGCCCCGAGCTCCTCGTCGGCGCACCCCTGGCCGGCAAGGTGTTTGTGTACGAGCTCACGGGCAGCGGCAGCGCGATCAGCGCCGGCTCGCCGGTGGCCACGATCTCCGCCCCCGGCCCGGTGGGCCTCGGCAGCTCCCTGGCGGTGCTCGACCTCAACGACGACAAACACCTCGACATCGCCCTCGGCGCGCCGCTCTACGACCCGCTCCAAGACAGCAACGGCAACGTGCTCGGCTACGGAGGCGGGGTCTACGTTCTGGCGGGCAACGGCCAGCTACCCGGCAACTCCACCCTCTCCAGCACCCCCACCTACCAGGGCCAGGCCGTTCTCACCTCCACCGAGGTATCCGGCAAGCTCAATCCCAGCACCGGCGTCACGCGCAACAACTCCAATCCCAGCCCCGATACCCCCTTCTTTGACAGCATCGGCGACACCCTCGCCAGCCTGGATCTCAACGGCGACGGCATCGCCGATCTGGTGATCGGTGCGCCCACCGCGGCGGTCAACGGTGTGTCCAACCTGGGCAAGGCCTACGTGGTGTTCGGGGGGGACAAGGCCCTCTCGGCCAATCTGGCGTCCCTGGCCGCCGGCCAGGGCCTCGTGCTGGAGGGGGTGCTCGCCAACGGCCGGGCCGGCAGCGCCGTGGCCGACGCCGGCGATGTGAACAACGACAACATTCACGATCTGCTGGTGGGAGCACCCCTGGCCTACGGCAACGCAGGCTCTGCCTACCTGCTGTTCGGCAGCACAAACGCCTATAGCCAAGCGGCCGGCGTGACAAGCATCCAGCTCGATCCCAACCTTCAGGGTTCGCGGGTTTTTCAATACCAGGGCATCGCCAATCCTCTCTCCAATACCAATATTTTCAACCCGGGCAGTGTGGGCTACGCCCTCGGAGGCATCGGCGACATCAACGGCGACTACACCACCGAAACCGGCGGCGCCGACATCCTGCTCGGCGCCCCCAGCGCCAACGACGGCAATGGCCTCGGCCAGGCCTACGTGGCCGTCGGCCACCCCTGGCTGCAGGGCGGCCAGGCCCTGAGCGTGCACGATCTGCGCGGCGACAACGGCTTCGTGCAACCCAATCCGAATCCCGCGGTGCCGGTGGGCGATATGAACGGTGATGGCTTCGCCGATTTCGTGAATATCGGGGCCGGTGTGGATGCTTCCGGCACCGGCAACCTCCTAACCCTGGGTGCGAGCACCCTCGCCAGCTTGAACGGCCCGCGCAATTTCGCGTTCGTGGCCAATTTCACGAGCTATCAACTGGCTCTTCGCAACGGCAATCTGGTGTTGACCGATGCGACCGGCGCAACGCTCTGGTCTTCCAACGCCAACGACACGTCAGCGATCTTCGCCCGGTTCGAACAGACCGTTGGCAAACTCGAACTGGTCAATGCGTCGGGAACGGTGACCTGGGCCGCCTACCCGCCCTACGTCAACACCGGCGGCTCCGTACGCATCAGCGCCGACGGCTGCCTCTTCCTGGCGGACGCCTCGGGCCGGGTGCTAACCCAGATTTCCCCCGGAGACCCCAGCCTGCCGGCATCCCAACTCGTCCTCGGCCCCAACCAAGAATTCAACACGGAAATCGCCACGGTCCTGTCCCGGCAGGCGACCAGCTCCACCTATAGCCAACTGGTGCTACTCGAGGATGGGGAGTTGCAGGTTCTGACGACCGTCGTGAACTCAGAAGGTCAATCGACCACGACGACGGCCTGGTCATCCGGGACCAAGGGGCAAGCGGTGGAATACGCCAAGATGGACACCAACGGCGATTTTGCGCTGTACGGACCGACCGGCATCATCATCTGGCAGACAAATACCGAAAACAACCCCGGAGCCTACCTGGAGCTTGCTTCAAACGGGACCTTACAGGTTGTCAGCAAGAGCGGCGCCACACTGAAGACGCTGCATACCGGCCCGACAGCGCCCACAGTGACCCACGCGGAGCTGGCGTCCGGCAGGGCCATCGTTGCCAATCAGCCGCCCGTCGTCACGCCGGCCGCCACCGTGAGCATGCGGAGCGAATTGGTCTTGCAACCGGACGGCAATCTTGAACTGCAAGCCGCATTCGCCTCCCAACCCCTGGAAACCGTATGGTCGACAGCCGCGGCGAACCTGGCGCCGGGCTACGCGATCATGGATGCGGGGGGAAATTTCACTTTGTACGATGCCCATGGCAAAAGCGTATGGAGCAGCGATACGAGCATCGATGGCAACAACGGAGGAGCGCGGCTGGCCCTGTCCGCCGACGGCACGCTGAAGGTGATCTCGGCCGCGGGCGCTACGCTGGCGACGATCCATCAAGGGAATGGCTTCGACAATGGGGCCGCCTACCTGGATCCGAACCAGCAACTGTCCGTCCAGCTGAACCCCGGCAGCGGAGTCTTCGACGACTTTGCCCTGATGACGCCGCAAGCGGCGCTGATCGCCCAGGGCGATTTCAACGCGGATGGATATGCCGACCTGGCGGCGGTCAACGGCAGCGACCAGATCCTCGTGCACGGGGGCACGCCGGTCGCTGCACGCTTGCCCTTGCCGGACGCTGTTCTCCCCAACCCGGTGGCCGGAGGCGTTTTCCAAGACCTGCTAGCCGGCGACATCAACGGCGATGGCTACGACGACCTGGTGGCGGTCACCGGAAGCCCCAGCGGCGATGTCCAGCTCTACTTCTTCCTCGGATCGGCGAACGCCCTCCAGGCGCAAGCCATCTCTTACAACCTCGGCGTCCAACAACCTGGCTTTGGCATCGGTTTAGCCGACATCAATGGCCAGGGAGAGAAGGAAATCCTCACCGGCAGCTACGACTGGAGCGAAACCGGCAAGGTGAATCTATCGGCCTGGCAGTTCGATCCCGCCAAGGGACTGGCACCGATTCAGATCGGCATCAGCGCCGCATCGGCTGCCACAGTCTCCACGGCAACCGTCACGTCCAACACCGTTCTCAGCAGCGCTGATTTCAACGGTGATGGCTACGAAGATGCCCTGTTCTCCTCCTATGTGAATGTCGGCACATCCCTGAATGGCACCGAGACCATCTTCTGGGGCACGGGCAACAGCGCCAGTTTCGGCCAACTGCAGACCAGCGTGACCCCAACCAGTCTGAGCAACGTCGCGATCTTGCCCGCGGCCAGCGTGGCCGTGGGGGATGTCAACGCCGATGGTGTGGACGACTTCCTGATGGGCCAACTGGTGCCGCATTACACCGGCACCCCCGCAACCAACAACACCGGCTGGCTGCAACTGGGCTCGCCTGAACTGAGCAAGACAACCAGCCTCAGCCGCGGCGGCGGCCCCGACCAGATCCAGGTGGAAGGCTTGGCCAACCGCAGCCATCCCTATCAAATGGACGGCGGCGGCGACGTGAACGGCGACGGCTACGACGATCTGCTGCTCACCGATCCCGACAACGAGATCACCTACGTGGTCTACGGGCAAGACTGGCAGACCGAGGCCCAACAGACGGGCGGCTTCACCTTCTTCCAGGGCACCAATGGCAACGACGTGATCCAGGTGGAAGGTGACCTGGAACCCGGCAGCCATGTGGTGATCCAAGGCATGAATGGCGACGATTACGCACTCGTGCCGGTGCGCACCGGCGATCAGTACGCCTATGTGGTGAGTGCCTTCGGGGGATCGGGCAACGACAGCTTCGGCCTCGGCGGCACCGACAGCGCCTCGATCGGCACCCTCGACGGCGGCTCTGGCTATGACACCGTGTTTATTCCCGCCAACCTCGGCGGGGCCAATGGCCTCGATCTGACGGAGCGCCCGGGCCTTCTGCAGAGCATCGAATGCATCGACCTCGGCTACGACAACTCGATCACCTTCGATCTGGCCACCCTGCTGACCAGCCTCGACAGCAACAAACGCCTGGTGATCAACGGCGTGTCGTCCTACGCCCACCCCAGCGATGCCGCGACCGTGCCCTGGACATGGCTGGGGTCCGACGCCAACGACAGCAATGTGTATGACATCTACGGCGTCGACGGCACGGCGGTGGAGGTGTGGATCGAGCAGGACGGAGTGGCCTGGGTTCCCGTCACCCCGACCGCACCGCAGAACAAGGTGATCGGCCTCAACAACGTCGCCATCGGCGACGCCCCGGGCAGGCCCCTGAAGGCGGTCGCCAGCCTGAGCCAGCAGGGAGACACCCGCCCGCTGTTGGCCATCGGCGTGGAGGCTTCGGTGCTCAGCCTGGGCAACACGCAGGAGGCAAGCGACAACACCGTGTCGATCCAGGCCTCGGTGACCAGCGCCGGCGCCCTGGCCACCGCCATCGGCCTCAACCTCAGCACCCTCCAGCTGCGCCCCGGCAATGACATCCTCACCATCGACGCCACGATCGACGGGACAGGCCCTGGCATCGCGGTGGCGGTGCGCGACAGCCTGGTGAGCGGCAACCGCGGCGACGACTCCATCACCCTGCGCGGCCAGCTCTGGGGCGATCGCGCCCTGGTCTTCGGCGGCGCCGGCAACGACACGATCACCTGTTTCGGCATCGGCCGCGATTCCTTCATCCAGGCCGGCGATGGTAACGACATGGTGAGCCTTGGACGCCTCGAAACCACACCCGGCGCCGCACCCCTGCAGCGCGCCA
>JBKDTB010000008.1:0-7295 GCA_046340515.1 Cyanobacteriota bacterium
CGTCACCCGTGAGGCGCTGAGCGCTTTCACCCAGCGGCTGGTGGAGCACTTCGCCCCTGAGCAGATCATCCTGTTCGGCTCCATGGCCCGCGGCGAGGCCCGCTGGGATTCGGATGCCGACATTTTGGTGGTGATGCCATTGGAAGGTCAGCCGCGGGACACGGTGGAGGCCCTGCTCGCGGCCGGCGCCGCCGACTTCCCGCTGGATCTGCACCTGCGGCAACCAGAGGACATCGTCCCCCGCTATCGCTGGGGCGACCCCTATCTTCGGGAGGCCATGGATCATGGCGAGCTGCTGCATGGCGCGTTGGATCGCGGCACGCTCGAACGCCCCAACGCTCCCATCCCGATGCGCAATCCAGTGGTGGATGAATGGAGCGCGCGCGCCGAACGCCACTGGCGGATGGCACAGCTCTTGACGGATCTGCCACCCGGGTATCTGAGTGGTCTGTTCCAGGTGCAGCGCTGCTTGGAAACCTATCTGCGCGCCGTCCTGATTGCCCAGGATGTTCCTTCACGCAAGTGCCGGGATCTGCTGACGCTGAGCGGTCGATTGCGCCTTCCCATCCCTGGCTGGCAGCCCGATCCTGAAATGCTGAACACCCTCACCCAGGCAGCACTGGCCTATCAAGATCCAGGCGAGGGCCACCCCGAACCCAGCCATGACATGACCCGGGTCATCGCCGAGGTCCGCCCCCTGCGCGATGGCCTGCGCCATTGGTTCGACAGCCTGGACTCTCCCACCCGGGATGGCGCTCCTCAGCAGGTGGCCTGATCCAGGGATTGCGGCACCTCGGGACAGAGGAAGGTGGACCCCTCATCGACATCAGCCCAAGACCGTATGCGTGGATCATCCGGCTCACGAGGCTCAAGTTCGATCACCTGTTCGACCCTGGCAGCTTCAGGGTCTGTTCACTGGCGCGGACGTCACTTGGCGGCGGCGGAGGAGCGTGGGGGTGTGGGGGCTGCGCAGGACATGCCGGTGTGATGGATTGCGGAGACCCAGTACGCCATTTCGTTGGCAACATTTTCCTGCTTTACAGCCAGCGCTGAGCCTGATGATGACCCTCACAGGGGCGCATTGAGGGAGAGCTTCCCCCGTTTGTCTGGGTCACTTTTTCGCGGATAAGCCATGATGCCACTGGACCGCAAGTTCACCCGGCCGCAGCCCCAGCTCTCCCATGGATCCCCTCTCCGTGATCATTGCCGCCTTGGTGGCTGGGGCCGCCGCCGCCGCCAAGGACACGGCGGGTGCTGCCATCAAGGATGGCTACCAGGGATTGAAGGGCCTGATCCAGAAAAAATTGACAGGAAGTGTGGCGGCCACCGTTGTGTTGGAGGAGCACGAAAAGGACCCCGACACCTATGGAGCGCCGCTGAGGAAAAAGCTGGCGGAAGCGGCCGCCGACCAGGACGCGGCGATTCTCCAGGCCGCCCGGGCGCTGCTGGAGCAGGCCGGCGCCCCGTCGGCCCCGGGGCCTGTGATCAACCAGACCATCAGCAACGTCAAATACGCCGCCACCTCCGCCACCGGCGACGCCAGCATCGGCCCCATCCACGAGCAGGGGGCGGGATCGGATGCCTGAGCCGGAGCCCCACTCCCCGGCTGAGATCCGGCAGACGGTGACGGGCAGTTGCTACGCGGCCACCTCCGCCACGGGATCGGCCACGATTCAGATCATCAATTACAACTATTCCGGCCCGGTTCCCCCCGCACCGCCGCCACTTCCCGGCCCAAGCCCAGCCGGCGACGCTGATCGCCCCTGCCCCTACCGCGGTCTGTTCCATTTCGGCCCAAACGACGCGGCGGTGTTCTTCGGGCGGGAGGCCGTGGTGGAGACGCTCCAGCGGGCAATCCAGCGCCGGGCCGTGTTGCCGCTGCTGGGGGCGTCGGGCAGTGGCCAGTCGTCGGTGGTGTTCGCGGGGCTGGTGCCCCGGCTGGAGCGGGAGGGCCACTGGCGCTACAGCACCTTCCGGCCAGGGGCGGATCCCTTCCACGCCCTGGCCCTGGCCCTGGTGCCCCTCTACGCCCCGAGCCTGGATGACACCGAGCGGCTGGTGCAGGCGCGGCGGCTGGCGGAGACCTTGCGAGAGGGTGTGCTTCCCCTGGCGGATGTCCTGGCCCAGGTGCGCCACAACGCGCCGCAAGACCAGTTGCTGCTGATCGCCGATCAGTTCGAGGAGCTCTACAGCCTCTGCCCGGATGAGAAGGTGCGGCGAACGTTTCTGGATGCGCTGATCGCGGGGTTTGCGCCCGCTGGCCCCAACGGTTCCGCCACCGGCGGGCCCGCGCCGCGCCTGACGGCCCGGCTGCTGCTCACGATGCGGGCGGATTTCCTCGGCAGTGCCCTCGCCTGCCGCCCTTTCGCCGATCTCTTCCAACAGGAGGGTGACGGGAAGGCTGTGGTGATGCTCGGCCCGATGAATGAGGCGGAGCTGCGGGAGGCGATCGAACGGCGCAAGGCGGATGAGAAGCCCGCCGGCGTCAAAGCCGTCGCCGCCCAATCCGTCGCCTTTGAAGCCGGCCTGGTGGAGCGGATCCTCAAGGAGGTGGCCGCCGAACCGGGCCATCTCCCCCTGCTGGAGTTTGCCCTCACCCAGCTCTGGAGCCGCCGCCAGGGAGGGCTGCTCACCCATGCCGCCTACACCGCCATCGGCGGCGTGGAGGGCGCCCTGGCCCGCCATGCCGATGCCAGTTTCGCCCTCCTGGCCCCCGCCGACCAGCGGGAGGCTCGCCGCGTGCTGGGGGTGGCGCTGATCCAATTCAGGTCATGGACACTCGTCAGGTCGGTGTGGATCGTCTCCTGGCACGGCAACAGGCAGCGGCGGCACTTTCTTCCAGGGCAACAGCGGAGCGTTGTTCAACTGCCAACCCCCAGCCGCCGCACCTCCCCCCCCACAATCCACAGCGCCTGCCCCGGTTGCAGCGGCTCCCACACCTCATTGGTGGTGAGCGGTTCGGTGCTGATGATCGTGACCACATCGTTGGGTCCGGCCAGCTCGGCGAAATCCACGCTCAGGTCGTCATCGGCCAGGCGGGCCTGGCGGAAGGGGGCCCGCCGGGTGAGCACGTGCAGGCGGGTGGTCGCATAGGCGAACAGCCACTCGCCGTTGCTCAGCAGGCCGTTGAAGGTGCCGCGGGTGGCCAGGGCGGCGGAGAGGCGCACGAGCTCCTCCCGCAGGCGTTCCTTGTCGTCGGGCCCCACCCCCGCCCGATCCAGCTCCTGGAGCATCCAGCAGAAAGCGGCCTCGCTGTCGGTGTCGCCCAGGGGGTGGTGGGCTCCGTCCAGCGGCCAGTCGCCCGCCAGATCGCCGTTGTGGGCGAACACCCAGTCCTGTTCGCGCCAGCGGCGATGGAACGGATGACAGTTGCGCAGCGCCACCACGCCCCGGGTGGCCTTGCGGATGTGGGCGATGGAGCAGTGGGCCTTCAGGGGAAGGGTGGCCACCTCGGCCGCAACCGGAGAAAAGGCCGCAGGCGCGTCCTCTCGGTAGAGGTGCACTCCCCGCCCCTCGGTGTCAAAACTGGCCAGGCCCCAGCCGTCGCCATGGTCGGCCGTGGCTCCACCCCGGCGGCGGAGGCCATGGAAGGAGAAGCAAAGGTCGGTGGGGGTGTTGGCGCTGAGCGCCAGAAGCTCGCACATGGGCCCCATTCTCGCCAGCCCCCACAATGGAGACGAGCGCGTCAGGATCGCATGACCCTCCGCAACAAGGTGTCCCTGGGGATGCTGCTGTTCGTTCCGCTCTCGATCGCGGCGGAGCGGCTGGCGCTGGGGGAGGGGGTGGTGTTCGTGTGCTCCGCCCTGGCCCTGCTTCCCCTGGCTGTGTGGCTGAGCACCGCCACCGAGGAGCTGGCCTTGGCGCTCGGACCCTCCATCGGCGCCCTGCTCAATGCCCTCTTCGGCAACGCCACGGAGCTGATCATCGCCCTCACGGCCCTGCGGGCCGGCTTGGTGGAGATCGTCAAGGCGAGCATCACGGGCACCGTGGTGGCCAACCTGCTCCTGGCCCTGGGGCTCTCCATGCTGGTGGGGGGCATCGGCCGCCAGGAGCAGCGCTTTCAGCCGGTGCTGGCCCGGGTGAACGGCACGGCCATGAGCCTCGCTGTGCTGGCCATCCTCATCCCTTCCCTGACGGGCATGGGGGAGGGGGGGCAGGGGCCGGGCATCGAGCGGTTTTCCACCTTTGTGGCCTGGGTGCTGCTCCTGGTGTATGGCCTCACCCTGCTCTTCTCCCTCCGCACCCACAGCGGGCTCTACGCCGTGGCCGAGGCGGACCTCGGGGTGGCCCAACCTGACGGGGAAGGCGCCGGGGGGGCGGAGGCGGGGCACCGTCCACCGCTGCTGCCCTGGCTGGCGGTGTTGCTCGTTTCCACGGCCGGTGTGGCCTATGAATCGGAGCTGTTCGTGGGGGTGGTGGAGGCGGTGACCGCCGAGCTCGGCCTCAGCGCCCTCTTCACCGGGGTGGTGCTCCTGCCCCTGCTGGGCGGGGTGGCGGAATACCTGACGGCGGTGTCGATGGCGCGCAAAAACAAGATGGATCTGGCCGTGGCCGTGGCCCTTGGCTCCACCCTGCTCGTGGCCCTCTTGGTGGTGCCCCTGCTGGTGCTCCTTGGCCCCGTGCTGGGGCATCCGTTGGATCTGAATTTCCAGATCCAGGAGCTGGTGGCCATCGTCACCGCCGTGGTGGTGAGCAATCTGGTCAGTCTGGATGGCCGCTCCGACTGGCTGGAGGGGGTGTTGCTGCTCGCGGCCTACGTGATCCTGGCGGCGGGGTTCTATTTCCAGAGCCAGCCGCCTCCGCTCGGCTGAAATGACGCCACGCTCGCTTGAAATCATGCCCCGCTTGCCTGAAATCATCTCCCGCTTGCCTGTAATCACGCCCCGCTCGCCTGAGATGTCGCCCCCGCTTCTGGTCTGAGATGACGCCTCCCTTTTCGTTTCGACGACTGCCGGCGGCTTCCGACTCCGCTCCCGCGCAGGAGGGTGCCCAGGCTCGCGAGGCGCCCGCCGCGGCGGCGGAGGCTTTGCCCCCCCTCCCCGCCCTGGCCTCCCCGGGCCTGGAGGACACCCCGCGGTCGGATCCCGCCCTGGTGCCCGCCTTCCGCGCCAGCACCCCCTGGAACCGCCTCAACCGTTCCGCCTCCCTGCAGCTCCTCTTCGCCCTGCTGCTGGCCCTGGCGGTGAGCCTGGCGGGTTTCCGGCCCCTCATCCTGGCGGCGGGGGTGCTCCTCCTCGCCTTGTCCCTCGCGCAGCTCCTCCCACCCCTCTGGCGGCACCTCAGCGGTCGGCTGGACGATACCCCCACCGCCCGCATCCTGGCCGCCGTGGCCCTGCCGCTGGCCGCCCTCACGATCCCCCTCGCCCTCGGTTGGTTCGATCCGGTGGCTCAGCTCTTCCGCAGTGGCAACTGGGAGGCCATCGGGGCCATTGGCGAGGGGGTGGTGGGAGCCTTCGGCTCGATCCTGGTGGCCAGCGTGGCGCTGATGATCGCCTGGCGGCAGGTGATGGTGGATCAACGGCTCACCACCCAGCAGAACCGCATCACCCAGGCCCAAACGATCGACAACTTCATCCATGGCATCTCCGAGCTGATCAGCGACGAGGAGGGGATGCTGGAGGACTGGCCCCTGGAGCGCATGCTCGCCGAGGGACGCCTGGCGGCGGTGTTCGGATCGATCGATCGGGATGGGAAGGCGCGGGTGCTGCGCTTTCTCTCCCACGCCCGCCTGCTCACGCCCCTCCGGCGGGATCAGCGCCTTGGTCGCGCCATCCTTGATGGGGAGGGCAACTATGCGGAAGACCGGGTGACAGGGGTGCCCGTGATACGGCTGCACCACCTTCTGCAGGGGGTGGACCTCTCCGGTAGTGATCTGCGGGGCGTGGATTTCAACGGCGCCGACCTGCGGGGTGCTGATTTGTCCCACTGCGATCTGACCGGAGCGAATCTGGCGGGAACCAACCTGGCCGGCGCCAACCTGGAGCGGGCCCGCTTGGAGGCCTGCCGCTTCTTCTACGGCCGCTCCCAGACCGCCTCTCCCCGTCATCCCGCCCTCCCCTTCGACCTCCTCTCCGGCGCCGGCACAGGCGCCCTGGTGGAAAACAGCAACCTCTCCGGCGCACGCCTCCTCGATCCCCACAGCCACCACTACCTCGCCGCCTGGAGCGGCCCCCGTTCCCGTGCCACCCTCCCCGGCGGCTGCCAAGGCATTCCCAGCCAGCTGAGGAGGGAAGGTTGAGGCCAGCGGGAGGCTGGCGCCAACCGCTGGCTTCATGGGACCATGGGCAGGCCTCGCCCTCGGGCAGGCGTCCCCTGGAGGGGTGGTCGAGTGGTTGATGGCTCCGGTCTTGAAAACCGGCGACCCGAAAGGGTCCGTGGGTTCGAATCCCACCCCCTCCGTTTTTCTCCCGAATTTTGGTTGTCCTGGCATGTCCAAGGAAAGCCCTGTAGGGAAGGCGCAGCGCAGGACCTCTCCCAGCGGCGGGGCGGGGTCAAGGACTCGTGCAGCGGGCCTGCTTCAATCACGAGCTCATGGCGCAGGGCGAGGGCTCCATTGCCGCTGGGGCGGGCCAGCCAGGTTTTGCCGGTGCCGGGCGGGCCCCTGCACGAGCCAAAGGCCCACAAGCCAAGACCAGCACCGCAGATCCACGAGTCGCCTGATATGACGAGAAAAGACCGTTATTCAATTCATCTCGTCGGATCTGGCGATTTATGACGTGGCTCCTGTTTTGACGTTTTGCTGAAGATCGAGGCGGTGGCTGGCCTGAATCTCGCGATGGCGATCCTCGGGCACCCCGGCTTCAGCCGCGTAGCGCGGCCAATCGCGAACGGCGGCGATGACCTCCTCGGCGATGGCTTCGGCTCGGCCGCGCTTCAGCTGGGCGGAGCGGCCCGCGGCCAGGAGGTCGGCCCGGGTGAACTGATCCCGTTTGCCGTTCACGGTCATCTGATGGGTGGCCGTCCAGTCACCAGCAGGATTGAAACTCCAGGTGATGTCGAAGGCCGGCGAAAGCGACCACTGGCCAGTGCGATCCATCAGAAAGGCAATGTTTTTGACGTGATCATCCTGATTGCGAGCCACCAGATTGAACACCATGCGCCGGTACTGCTCTTCGAGATCACGCATCGGTAACTGCAGTTGGCGCATCACAAGAAAAGCCTGTTCGTAGCTGTAGCTGCCTGGTTCGTTGTAATCGAAGTGGGCCAGGGCTCCGAGCGACTGCATGTGCAGCTTGTTGCCGGCATCATCGCGATCGAAGCGTCGTGTCATGAAATGGCTCCGGCCGTTCTCCTCC
>JBKDTB010000009.1:0-2726 GCA_046340515.1 Cyanobacteriota bacterium
ATCCGGCGCCTACATCACCAGCCAGATCTTGGCTGTCAACCGGCGGGATGGCAATGTGAGAAAAAGGATGAATTATGAAGGATGAGGGATGAAAAGGGGCGGAACAGGCCTGTGATTCCTGATTGTTTTCATACTTCATCATTCTGATTTCATACTTTTCTCATGCTTCTTTACCTTCTGCGCCATGCCGAGGCGGAGCCTCATTGCGCCGATGATTTCTCCCGGCGATTGACGGAGAAGGGTGCGAAACAGGCGCGTCGAGTCGGGTGTTTCATGAAGGAACAATGCCTGAGGCCCGATCTGATTCTCACCAGTCCGGTTGTCCGTGCCCGTGAAACCGCCGGAATCGTTTCCAAGATCCTGGGAAAGACCGACATCTCCGAGGTTCCTTGGGCGTCGTGCGGCATGAATCCCGAGAGGGCCTTGGCCGAGATACAAGCCTACAGCCGGTTCAAGAGCATCCTGCTTGTGGGCCATGAGCCCGATTTCAGTTCATTGGTCGCCACCCTTCTCGATCTTGGGAAGAGCAGTTCGGTGAATATTTCCAAGGCCTCCTTGACCCAAATCGAGGCCCAGCGCCTCGTGCCGGGGGCGGGTGTGCTGCAACTCCTGTTACCCGTGAAGTGTCTCTGAGCCTTATGAACCCGGATTTTGCAATGGAAGCACGCCAACAGGTCTGGATGATTCACCCGGATGGTGACTCGTCGGATGGTTAAAACCGTTGAAAGGTTGAAACGTTACAACGTGCTGACAGCAGGCACTTATACAACTCTCCGAGCCGAGCCATGATCAGCAAATTTCTTTATGGCGCCTTCTCGAATTCAGGTTCAGAGGTTTCCGGATCCACCTTGTAACCTTTTAACCCGGATTATGCATTAGAGTAATGGAATGGTGGCGGGCTTGCATCGATTTTTCGGAAGATGGAGTCCATCCAGGTGCGTTTTGAGCGAGGAAGCGAGAGTTTGAGGACTCTCTGTCTGGCGTGCTGGCTGACCCAGCCTCCTATTGCAAAGCAATAGGAACGCAGCGTTCCCAGAGTTGCCGTATTATGGCTGTTGAGTGCGAAGTGACGGAACAGGCTCATGATGTTGTATGCGGTCATGATGAAGCGGAACGAGGCTTCCGTGGCCCAGAAGTCCTGGAGACAGAAGGCGTCGAGTCCGAAGTCCTCCTTGAGTTCGCGGATCCTGTTCTCGCAGTCGGCCCGGGTATTGTAGATGTTCCAGATCTGATCCAAGGGAAGGTCGAGGTTGGTCACCTGCAGGCTGAAGCGGTAGTCGGGAAGATCCTCGAAGAGCAGCTTCCCTGAAGCCTGCGGACGTCGGCTGATCTGTTTGCGAACGACGATATGCCGCCGGGCTGGGACCTTGGAGTTGGCGGGTTGGTGCCACCATTCCTTCACCGCAATGCCGGGGCAGATTTCCACCCAGTCCTTCATGCCCCGGATCTCATGCTTGAGATTGGGGTAAGCTTTGGCGGCAATGATGTAAGGATGTCCCCGCTCCTCCAGGGAACTGAGGATTTCGTCCGTGTAAAAACCGCTGTCCCCACGCACCAGCCCCACCTTCACCCCGGCAAGGGCCTCGTCAAAGGTCTCCCTCATGAACTCCACGCAACTCGAACACGCCGCCGTGTTGCCGGGTCGCAGCCAGGCATTGGCCACCATGCGTGTCTGACTGATGAAGGCGATGAGCGGGTGATGAGAGTTGCGCCCCCGGCGATTGGGGTTGTAGCCCTTGGCTGATCCCTCCTGCCCGCCTTCGCGCGTGATGACCGTGCTGTCGAAGTCGATCGTCACCGCGCCGATGTTGATCTGCGAGAAAAACCATCTCTGTAATGCCGGAAACACCATCGTGTTGCGCGCCTGCGAGAACTTGCCAAAAAAACGACTGTAGGTGCTCTGGCTGGGCATTCTCTGATAACCAAAAATCGCCGCCAGTGTCTCATCCTGCCTCAGCCAGTCGCAGTGGATGTATCGACTCGCCCCTGTCCAGATCCCCAACCAAAAACCCTCAATGACTTGTACCGGATCATAGGCCCTGTTCGACCCTCCTTGCGGCAGATCCAGTGTCGCCAAATGCTCGCGGATACCCGTCTGATCTACAAATCGCTTCATCAATGCCATGCCTCCAAACGGCGTCACCGGCTTGTCCGTGTATTCAATGGGAAGATTCACCATATGGGTGAGCTTACCTCACACCTCAAGCCCCCTTCCCATCTACTCCCAGCTCCTTCCTCCTCCTTCCATTGCATAATCCGGGTTCAAGGCTTGAAGGCCATAGGCGATCAGCTGAAACGACAAAAGATGAGCATGCTCTGTTGCACAAGAGACTTCAACTTTTTTGAGATGAAGCTGACGAGGAATGAAAATGAAGAATAGGGCCGGGGAATCTCAACCAAGTTCACCAATCGATGGGATTGACCAGGGAGGCAAAGCCATATCCCTCACAGTCCTCGGTATTTCTGATATAGGTGCTTGGACTCCCCACTTAAGGTCTAAACGCCTTACCTCTGATACTGCTTCTCGACCCAGTGCTGGTAGGCGCCGGAGGTGACGTTCTTCACCCAGTCCTGGTTGTCGAGGTACCACTGAACGGTCTTGCGGGTGCCGGTCTCGAAGGTTTCGGCGGGTTTCCAGCCTAAGTCGCGGTTGATCTTGGTGGCATCGATGGCATAGCGGCGGTCGTGGCCGGGACGATCGGTGACGTAGGTGATCTGCTCCTTGT
>JBKDTB010000010.1:0-5434 GCA_046340515.1 Cyanobacteriota bacterium
ATGACAGGAGCCAGCCCGACCGCAGGTGATCGGTGGGGCGGTCTTCATCGGCGCTCAGAAGCTCCAGCGTCAGGGGGGCCTCTGGAGCCAGCCCCCACCGCTCCGCCACCCGGTAGCGCTCAAGGGCGGCGGTCTCCGCTGTCTCCAGCGTGCGGCGGCGCTCCAGCCGGGCCGCATCCACGGGGGAGAGCGGTTCGGCCGTGAGGATGGCGTGCTGCTTGGCCTCTTTGCGATCGTTGCGAATCACCTTCAGGTCGCCGCCAAGGGTGGCCGCAGCCATGGGGCAAGGCTCCGGGCCAGGATCCTGCAGAGACCACCCCTCCCGCTCCAGTAGACCGGCGATGGTGGCGCGATAGGCGAAGTGTTGGCGGTTGCGTATGGCTCCCAGCTCCGCCCAGGCCTGGCACCAGGCCCGATCCGGGCCGCTCTCCTGCAGGGCTCCCAGCAGGCGATCGGCGCTGGCCAGGTCTTGAAGCACGGCCTTTGGATTCTTCGCGCCATTGCCCACCCTGAGGGCATTACCAGGGCTCCGCTCGGGAGCAAACAGCCAGGCGGGAACCTCAGAGGAGCGGACGCGGGCCAGGGCCTGCGCAACCCCTTCGGCGGGCATCCTGCCGCCGCTGTAGGCGATCACAGCAGCCGGCTTCCAGTGGTCCCAGCTCAAGCCGGAAGAGATGACGGGGGAGCAATAGAGAACCCATGCGCCACCCTTCGCGGTGGCTTCCGTGATGCGCCGTTTCGCAAACCCGTCAGGATCGGCCGTCAGCTCTGCTTGCAGCTCGCGGGTTGTCGAGTCGATCACATCCACCACATCAGCCGGGCGGGTGTGGCGGTGCCACTCCGCCAGGTTTTGGGGTGCGTTTTGGGATTTTTCGCCTTTTTGAGATGAGCACCAGACCAGCAGGGATCCCCCTGCAGATAAGGCGTCAACCGTTGCCGCCAGCTTCCCCCGGAAGGCCTCGGCGGTGCGCTTTGGTGTCGTCAGGCCTTCCCTGCAGTGGATGGGGCGGCCGGCCATGGGCTGATGCTCGGAGCGAATCACCAGGGCACGGCGGCCGGTGAGGGCCTCCAGCAGGGCCACCCCCCATTCCGCCATCTGGGCATCGCTGGCGATCACCTGCCTGGCGGTGCGCAGTTGCTCCGCCAGGGTGCGCAAGACGGCGGCGCGGCGCGGCGCGTTGCGATCGGCAAGGGCGGTTCCCGTTCCCATCAGCAGGTGCTCAGCCTGTTGCATCCATTCGTCCAACACCAACACCCCCCCCCGCCCCGTTTCCCCCGGGATCTGGAGCTGAGAGCTTGGGCACCATGAATCGAGGCAGGCGGCCACCCCCCCCAAGCGGCCATCGGTGCGAGGCAGGGCCTCCCATGGGAGGCCCACCTGCTCCGCCAGTGCTTGCCCCAGGGCTTGGCGGTGCGAGGGAAGCAGGATCGGCACGCCATCCAGTTGCAGGGGCCTCATGGCCTCCCGAATGGCGGTTGTCTTCCCGCATCCCATGGGGGCCTGCAGGATGATCAAGGGGGCCTCCTCGGGTGATGGGATGGGACAGGCATCGTTCAACCACTGACCAGCCGGGGCGATCCGATCGGCTGGCCTCAGGTAGGGGAGAACCGGGCGGGGGCCAACGTCCGCAAGGGCACGATCCAGGGCCTCAGGGCCACCCGCCACCCAGAGATCATCAAGGCCTGTCTTGCTGGTGCCAGGGAGCAGGGGCAACCGGGCGATCTCAGGCTTGCCCCCCCCCCTCCGAAGACAACGGGCCAGGGCACCAGCGGCGGCGCCCACCTTCCGCGCGGTGGCTGGCTTGGCTTCCGCGTCAAAGACCACCAGCCAGGGTCGATCTCTGGCGAGGGCCTCAATGGCAGGGATCAGCCGCTCGGATCCGTCAACGTCGCGGCGGCGCCCCATGTGGACACCAGGAACCGCGACGGCGGCATGGCCAGCGGAGACGGCCGCGAGGGCCTTCTTCCACCCCTCGCAGATCAGCAGGGGCAGGGAAGGGGTGGCCAGTGCCCAACCCCAGAAACCACCCTCGCGGGCCTCAGGGAAGGGCAGCCCATGGCGCTTGCAGATCAGCTCCCAGCAGCGATCCGGGATGCGGGGCAGGAGCAAACCGCCACCATCCGGGAAACCGGGGGGGGCCTCATATTTGATGGGCTTCCCTTCCTTGCCGAACCCATTCCCCCCGGTCTTGGGCCTGTCGGGCTTCCACTGATCAAAGACAGGCAGATCCAGGCCTGGCAGGGCATCGCTCAGTGTTCGCCAGCCGCCGTGCTCAAGGTGTCCGTAGCGCTTGCTAAGCCTGATGCGGCGGTTGAAGGTGTCACCCGCTTGGCCCCCCTCCTCCAGCTCCAGCCGCTGGTAACGGGTCAGCTTCCCCCGTTCCGTCTCCCAGTGGCGCTCCGTGCCAGCCCCGAAGCTCTCCACGTTGAGGGCCGCCACATCCGGGGCAATCCCTGAGGCCTCCAGCTCCGCGCGGTGGCCGGGAAGGATTCCCAAGCGCTTAGCGGCCTTATTGCTAGGATGAAGCCAAGGATCACATAGGGGGAGCGAACCCCTGTTGTGGTCATTCATGTTTGGTTTGGCTAAACCACCCTTTCCAGACCTCTCACCGTTGGCGCGGTGGGGGGTCTTTGTCTTTCGACCGGTAGGTGGACTCTCTCTAATCTACTCGGGGGTACGGGAACGCAGACCAGCCCCAGTGCTTGTCGTGGCTTGGCGGTTCAGGCTGATTTCTCTGATTCAAAGGTGAGCGGTTACCACGCCAAAGACAAGGGCGATTCCCTGAGAATCCTTATACAGCAAGGATTCTCAGGGCCAGGCTCCTTATACCACGTTTTCAGCAGGTTGCGCACAAGCGCCACTATTTGTAGTGTCTTGGGTTTCTCTGCTACGAGCTAGGCCAAGGCCGGAAAATGATCACAATCTTTTATGTTTTTGATGTTTTTGTATCAGCTTGGCTCATCAATATAAGCAACCACGCAATCTCCTACATTCTTTACAACAATCGGCCGCAGTTTTTGATTATACTTAAGCCCTTCGATTGGGTCCTTCTATTGTATAACTTTTTGTGGGTGTATTCGAACCCCGAACAGTCTTCACCGTGACACCGAAAATTCAGGTTATGGGCGGGTTATGGGCAGTTCTACGGATCCAGTAGGCGCCGGGCCTGCCATGGGGCCGAACGGGTGTCACATTTCACCTTTCGCATTTTTGGGGGAACCGTATCAACAGAACAAGCGAGGCTCGAATCCACCCCGCTAGGCAGCGCCAGGGAGGACCCGTGAGGTTAGGTGGGTCCTTCCATAGGGTTCCGATGATGCCGCCCACCGTGTCGGTCGTTTTTTGGCTTGATACAAGGCAGCCGGCTTATGTGAGTTCAGCAACTACAGGGAATTTTTGGCACACATCCCCTTTCCTAATAATAAAATACTCACATAAGATTCTCACATAAGGCTACTGTGAGTTTTTCTTTGAGCACCTCAGGCCGGGGCCAGGGCCACCAGCAGCTCCGCCTTCCGACCGTTGCGGGCCAGGCGGTGATGGCCAGCGGCGCGGGTCAGGCGGCGCAGCTCCGCTACCCTTGAGATCACTCGGGCGGGCGGCAGAGAGGCCAGCGGGTGAACCAACTGCGAGGGCATGCCTTGCCCCAGGCTGGCACTTGTACTTTTAATGCCGCTACAATGAGTGGCTTGCGCTTAAAAAAAACCGGCACTCTGGCCGGTTCAGTAAAGACTGAAATAAGTTGTTGGACTGACTTAGTGATGGTGGAGAAGAGATTTTACAAACTCATATAGTGTTAGAAACCTGTTTAGGGTCTCGAGAATTTTCCAAGCTGCGCTTGGCTTCAGCCATTTAGCCTCTGAGAACGTTTCCCTTTCGTCCATGGCAGATATGTCGAATGTCTCTTTCTGTCGCGTCAGGGACGGATGGTCGTCTTGCGCTCCAGAGTTGTTGCTTGTGCTCTCCTTGGGCGAGGAGGGGGAAGCGGGTGGGATGGTCACGGCCAGTCTTAGCAGTGGACAATTCGCAGTGTGCAGCATGCGTCCATCCTTTGTCAACAAGCGCTTGGCAGATTCTGCTCCCATGCTGGCCACTGTCCTGGTCTATGCTGCCTTTGAACTGTCAACCTGGGCATAGTGCTTCGGTCTCTTGGAACCAAAAGCCTTTTGTAACAGGGTTTTAGCGACGTTGACAAAAGCTGCACAATTATGGTCAGATGGATGTGACTGGCTCAATGCGTCAGCAATTTGAGCTACGCACTGCACACCACCACGATTGGCCTTTGCCGGAGATCCCATGAACCGACCCATGCTTGGAGACAATTCAAACCACACCCGTGATGCTGCATACGGGCAGGACATTGCTCGAAGCGCCCTTATCGTTCCCTCCCTCACTACTGGTCATGCCGCCGTGCCCCTGCGTGGCGCCAGCATGGGCCATAGCCGGAACGATGACGGCACCCGCCGGCTGATCCCTTCCCTTGAGACCCTCGCCCCCGGCCGCCCCCTGCTCCCTGGCGCAGACAAGTGGGTATCAGGTGGCACTGAGGCCCTCGATCGTGCCATTGCGGATGTTGGCTTGCCCCCGATTCGCCCCTACCTTCGCAACGTCGCCGATCACAACGCCCCGGCTGGCTCCCTTACGACAGTTCAAACAAATGTTGAGACAGGAAATGATAAAATTAATAATATTGCAAATACACCAAGCAAGCCCAAAGATAAACCGCTTTCTCCGTTGGTACTTAGGTTCAATCAAGCGGATAGGCAGGTCCTTGATAAACTTGCCAGTGATTATGGCGAGAGCATTGTTTCAATCGTGGGGAAGTCAATTAGATTATACCGAGGTATTGTTGATGCCGCAGAGCAAGGAGGCAAGCTTATTATGATCAAGTCATCATCTCCGCCGAAGAATAATAATAATGATCCCTATGAGACCGTGATTGCTGTAAGGGAGCAATTTGCCGACAAAGATAAAACACCAATTGCACTAAACCGAGCATATATCAATGCCTCAAAGGATCTAAAAACAGAGCGATTAGCAACAAGAGTGCTTCCTACTGTTATAGAGAATCTTGCGGAACTTGAACGCAAGACAGGACTATCCAAGAGCGCCATACTAAGAGATAGCATGAACTTGTATAATTTTATCAAGCGAGAGTCCACGAGCCCAGGCACATCTTTCTACATTGGTGATGTGCTCGTTGATGGAATTTAATCAATCTAAGCAGCTATTACAATAAACTCAATAAATAAAATAATATAATTATAAATATATCATTTGAATTGTCGATGCAGGCTGGCCGCGATTGTTGGTGTGGCTCAGCCCCCAACAATCGCGGCCAACACCTCGCTTTCGTCCGCTTCCAAGGCGATGGGCCTCAATGTCTTCTGATAGTCGGGGGGGCGACTATACAGGACAGCGCTTAAAGTCTCA
>JBKDTB010000011.1:0-11921 GCA_046340515.1 Cyanobacteriota bacterium
CAACCGGAGTGTGAATACCCAGATTGGCCCGGAAACAATCGCCATGCTGCCAAGGCTCATGGAAGAGATCAGCGCGGCGGGAGCGAAGCAATGGCAGCTTCAACTGACGGTGGCGATGGTTTTGCTGTGCTCCTGGCTCACCCGGCCGCGGTGGATGTGCGACAAGCCGGCGGGAAAGATCAGAAGTTTCCCCGTCTCGGCCTCCTCATGGTGCTCCTGCCAATGAAACTCGGTGCCGCCCGCCGGGAGGGAATTGCAGTAGAGAATCCAGGCCAGCACGCGGCGGTGGGGTTCGGTGGCCTCCGCCTCCAGGCTCCAGTCGCCGTGCCAGCGGTAGAACCCCTCCCCCGGCGCGTAGCGCTGCAGGTTGAAGAGGGGGCAGACGAAAAGGGAACGCTCCGGGCAGCACTCCAGGAACAGGGGCCGCTCCGCCAACCAGCGCTTGAGGCCCACGGAAACCCCCCGCAAGAGCACCTCCGCCAGCCCGTGGGCCTCGGGATCGGCGCGATCGAACGCCACCAGGCTGATGTCCGTGGACACCTTGTCGGGCCGGCCGTCCGGGGCGCCCCCGAAGGCCGTGCCGGGGCGCTGGAGATCCACGCGCCGATCAAAGAAGGCCATCACCGCCTCGGCCAGGGCCAGGTAGCCGCGGTCGTGGTACGCGCCGATCAGTCGCATGGTGCGGCCGGCCTCCACCAGGGCAGGGCGATCAAGGCCTCATGCTGGCGCCACCGCTCCGGCGGCGCCACCCGCCCGCTCAGCCCCACCTGCTCCAATGCCCTCCGCACGCCAGCGGGTTCGGGCCCCGCGGCCAGGGCGTCCAGGGGGAGGGCCAGCACCTCCTCCTCGGCGGGATCCGCCAGCAGGCGCAGGTTGAGATCCTCCAGGTCGCGGCTGAAGAACACCTGCCGCAGAGCCCGGGACAAGGTGGGGCCCAGGCCGGCGGCAAAGCCCTCCAGGGCGGCTTGATCCGTGGAACAGCCGGAGCTGAGGGCGAGCCAGATCAGCAGCTTCGCCCAGCTGTCCACCGTCCAGAGGGGCTGGAAGCTCTCCCGGTGCTGGCGCACCAACTCGGTGATGGCGAAGCGGAACAGGGCGGGCTGCCAGGGGGGAGCCGGCCCTGCGCTGACCTGGGACAAGGGAGCTTCGGGCACAGGGGGAAAGCCGGACGCCTCCAGCCTGCCGCAGGGCCCACCCTTGGGCAGACTGCAGGGGCAACGTCCCTGGAGACGCCCCCCGATGGCCCTGGATCTGAACGACCCGGAGCTCGAGTTCGCCGACCTCGTCACCGCTTACCAGAGCTGGGTGATGGCCGTGATCAATGATGAGAAGCTGGGTGGCGAGGAGAAGCTGCTCACGGAGGAAATCGCGGAAGATGCTTTCCACGCCATGCGTTTCCTTCCGGATGTGGTGACCAGCGCCATCGAAACAACCCTGGCCCGGGTCTACGACGTCGACGAAGAGGAACTCAACAGCCTGCTCTACCCCGAAGGCTGAACCCGGATGGCCCCGCGTCAGCCCCGGCGACGACCGGCCTCCCTGGTGGCCGCCTGGTTGGCGGCGCTGGCGGCGGGGTTGGTCGGCTGCGGGGCGCCATCGCCTCGCCTCCAGGGCCGCCCCCCGGCCGACCTTCGGGGTGGGGTGGTCATGGCCATGGGCGTGCCCAGCGATGAAACGATCGACACCGAGCTCATGGAGGCCCTGAAGAGCCGGCTGACCATGACGCTGCGGGAGTTCCATCTGATTCATCCCCTGGCGCAGGTGCAGTTGCAGCTCTACCCGGAGGAACAACTGCCGCGGGAGCTGCGCCTGCGCACCGCCGCCGGGACGGCTCCGGATCTGTTGTTCGTCAACGACGCCACCGCCGTCCGCCTCCAACGCCTGGGCCTCACCCGATCGGTGCCCATGCCGGACGACCTGGTGAAGGGCCTCGACAGGGGCGCGGTGCGTCGCTTCGAGACCGCTCCGGGGGAGGTGAGCAGCCTGCCGGTGCTTCTGCTGCCCCAGTTGGCCTGCTTCGATCAGCGTCGGGTGCGCCGCGTCCCGACGGAGCTGGACGAGTTGCTGCGCCTGGCGGAGGGGGGGCTGCGGGTGGGATTGCCGCTGGATGGCTTCAACTTGGCCTGGACCTTCGGCAGCCTCGGCGTGGCCCAGAGCGTGGAGGATCTCTTCGCCGGCCAACCCGCCACCCCGCCACGACGGCGGGCCCTGGGGCGTTGGCTGGTCTGGCTGAAGCAGGCCAACGCCGTTCCGGATCTCACCTTCCAGATCTCCCAGAGCCAGCTGGTGGAGGAGTTGGGACAGGGACAGCTGGATTGGACCAGCTGCCGCAGCACCCACCTGGCCCGGCTGCGGGAAGATCTGGGGACCCATCTCGGTGTGGCCCCCCTGCCAGCCGGGCCGGGAGGCCTGCCCACCCCCCTGAGCCGGCAACGGGTGTTGGCCTTCGGGCGCAACTCCAGCCCCAACCAGCAAGCGGTGGCCTGGTCCTTCGCCCGCTTTGTCGTCACCCCTCTCACCCAGCGCAACCTGGCCCTGCAGCGGGAGGAAGTGATGCCGGTGATCCATGCCCTCAAGCTGCCGCCCGGCCGCAAGGGAACCCTGCGGCTGCTGGCCCTCGCCCAGTCCCAGGGCAGGAAAACCCAACAGGCCAGCCAGGCCATGTTTCAGAACGGCGATCAACACGGGGAGGCGATGGGACGGGTGGTCAGCCGCTATCTCTTCGGGGAGATGGATGAGGAGGAGGCGATCGAGGCGCTGGTGCGCACGATTCAATCGAAGCCCCCGACGGATGATTGATCCGCCGGGGGGAGCGCACCGTGAATGAGCTGCTGGGAGAGGTGTGGGGCTGGTCGGCCTACCTGAGCCGCGGGCCGGTGGTGGCCCAGCTGGTGCTCGTGCCGCTGGCGTTGATCCTGGCCTGGCTCCTGTCGAGGGGGCTGGGCCGTGAGCGCTGCGGCCGGCGATTCCAGCGACGGGGGCTGTCCCTGCTGTTGCTCGGTGTCTTGGTCGGCCTCCTGGCCGGCATCGGCCACCCGGTGGCCCTGCTGGGGATCCTCACCGCCCTGCTTGCCGGCTGGTGGGGCTTGGATCAGCTGCCCCGGCTGCTGATGTCCTTCATGGGGGCCCATCCCACGGAGGTGCTCATCACCCGACTGGTGCGCCCTCTTTACCTGGTGGCCAGCCTTCTGCTGCTCGTGCGCCTTGTGGACAACCCGCCCGTGCTGGGGTTGATTCCCTTGGGCCGCTGGGTGGGCAGCGAAGTGAATCTCGGCTCCCTTCTTGGGGCCTTGCTGTTGCTCTACGGGCTTGTGATGGGCATGGAGCCGCCGACGGCGGCGGTGGCCTGGCTCGCCCAGCGGTGTCTGGGCATCAGCGACGGCAGCCGTCGCGCCATGGCCGTGATCCTCCACTACGTCGTGGTGGGTGTGGGAATGGTGTGGATCCTCGATCGCCTCGGCGTGAACCGCACGGCTCTGGTGGCCGTGGCGGGTGGCCTCTCCGTGGGGGTGGGCTTCGGCATCAAGGAGGTGGTGTCGAACTTCATCAGTGGGCTGTGGCTGTTGATTGAGGGCTCGGTGCGCCCTGGCGACGTGTTGATCGTTGATGGAGAGGCTTGCCAGGTGCGCCGCCTGGGGCCCCGGGCGGCCACCCTCTGGCGCGACCGCGACAACGCCGAGCTGCTCATCCCCAACCAGACCTTCTTCACCAACGCCACCGTCACCTACACCCACACCGATTCCCTGCGCCGCTGTCAGGTGGCGTTGGGCGCGGCCTTCCGCCATCCCCCCGCCGAGGTGATCGCCCTGCTGGAGCGCACGGTTTCCGCCGTGGAGGGTGTGTTGCCCACGCCGCCTCCCCGGGCCTACCTGGCGAGCTACGGCGATTCCGCCCTTCAATACACGGTGTGCTTCTGGATCGCCAGCGCCCTCGACAGCAGCTCCACCAGCAGCGACGTGCAGCAGGCGATCTGGAAGACCTTCGGCGAGGCCGGCATCGAAATCCCCTACCCGCATCAGGTGCAATTGGAGCGGTCGCTGGATCCCCGGCTGCCAGCGGCAGTGGCCGGCGAGGGGGAGGGAGGGAGTGGAGCGGGCGATGCCCGTTCCCTGAAACAACTCTGACAGCCCGGCGCCAACGGAACCCGATGGCCCGACCGCCAGCCGGCAGAACCCATCGGGTCGATCCAACGGGACCAGTCCCAACGCTGCGCGTGAAGAACAGGGGCTGGATCCAACCGACCAGGGCTCCAGCCAGACGGCCGATCCCTGCAGCCCACGGTCCCCGCCGCCGCTCGATCTCTCGGGGCGTGGAATGGCGTTTGCCCTGACCTGCCAGAGCCAAGGGCCTTGTCCTGGATCAACGCCTTCCTCTTTGGGGGCGCCATCTTGGCGGCAGGACAGGTCTGATGAGCTTGGTATGTTCCTTCCAACAGCATTTGACCTGATATAAAAAGAGCCATCGTTGCAGAAGACAAGCCCATGGCGTGAGTTAAGGAAGTCCTGAAAAACCCCGGTTGGCAACCCGGCCTAGAGCCAAGATGCACGTCAAAACAGGGGAGCGGAATCGGTCATGGGCCTGTTTGCCATAGCCTTCTGGATTGACCCCGCTCGGCGAAGAGTTCAATGCTCCGCCCGGGATCAGGCCCGGGATCCGTGGGCGCAGCCATAACCTGCCGCGAGGGGGGCACCGATCTCCGCCAGGGTGCTCGGTTCCACCTTAAGCGCTGCCCTGCCGCTCGGAAAGCGGTGTGATCCGAACCTTTTTTGCTGCACATTTTTCCCCTCAAGCTCGAAGAAAAGCGGCCGCTGTACCTACGTTGGAGGTGTGACGGAGCGGTCCCATGGCTGTCCCTTTCGAATCCCTCAAGCGCGCGGTGCTGGACGCCGAGCGCGATCCCGCCGTGGATGCGGGCCAGTCGGCTGTCAGCCTTGTGCGCGAGGGGTTGGCCACCCATGAGCCGGAGCTCGGCGCCCAGGCTGTGCCTGAGCCGACGGAATTCAACGGCACGATGATGCAGTGGTTTCACTGGTATGGAGAAGACGATGGCCAACACTGGAAACGCCTGAGAGAGGCCGCCCCCGAGCTGGCCAAGGCGGGCATCACCGGCGTGTGGCTTCCCCCTGCCGGCAAGGGGAAAAACAGGATGGATGTGGGCTATGGCGTCTTCAACACCATGGGCCCTGCCGGAAATGGGAGTTGTTGAAGTTTGAATGCCTGCCCAATCCCCATCATCCAGGATCCCGATGGCCTCTCCCCTCACCCCCCACCCATCCTCACCCCCATGGCGGCCATCCCGCCCGGCCTCCAGTCGCCACTGGCTGTCTCCCCTTCTTGCAGCCGCTTTCGTTGTTCCAGCGGTCCTCGTTTCGGCCGCGCCCGGTTGGAGCCAACCGCAAGCCTCCGGTCGCAGCCCCTCCTCGCCGTCCCCAGCCTCCGTCGAGAGTCGCCTGTTGAAGGTGGAATCGCTCTCGCGCAGGGCTGAGGCAGGCCAGGTGGTGCCTTTGCCTCCAGGTGTGATGTCCGGCTTGCTCGCGGCCTTGCAGGATCCCGATGCCGAAGTTCGTTTTCGTGCGATTGACGCGCTCAATGGCATCGGTACGGGGGCAGAGGAGGCCATCTCCCCTTTGGTTGACATCCTCAAAGATCCCCAGCAACCCGTTGATCTTCGCCGCCATGCGGTGATGGCCATTCGAAGCATCTATGCCGGTTTGGCGTTGAATCCGTTGCAATCAGCCCTCTCTGATGCCGATCGCGTCGTGCGCAGCACAGCGGCTGGCGCCCTGGGCAGTACACGAGAGAAAGCACAAATGGCCGTGCCGCAATTGATTCGAATGGCGAAGGAGGATCCCTACAGCGATGTCAGAGCGAGTGCTGTAGAAGTGATGGGCAAAATCCAGCCAACCAATCAGGATGTCTGGACCACCCTCAATCAGGCTCTGCAAGATCGATCCTGGCGTGTTCGACGCAGTGCGGCCGATGCGCTGGCGGAAATTGGCAACCAGGATCTGGCAAAAGTTGCGGTGTCCAATCTTCTGCTGGCACTGGAAAACAATAATTACACCTTGCAAACCTCTGCTGCAAAGACCTTGGGCCTCTTGGGTCCGAGTGCCAAGCATGCGCTTCCTGGTCTGCAAAAAGTTTTGCAGCACAATGACAACTTTTACGCCCGGGCTCAGGCGGCAGGCGCCATCGGCAACATTGGCTCCGATGATGCGGCAAATTTCACCCTCTTGATCAGGGCTTTGCAAGATTCTGAGCCCCTGGTGCGCTCCCAGTCCTTCGCGGCATTTCACAAGTTGCTGGATGCACGCATGGATAAGTTTCTCTCTGCAGGGCTTGTGAATGACAAAGACCTTTCCGCAACGATTGCCTTTGTCTCTGATGCTCAGAAGGCCATAGAAGGCAAAGGATTCACGGATCAGCAGAGGCAGACCCTCGCCACCTCTCTTCAACTCCTGAAACAAAAGCAAGCCGAGAAGGCCTTTGTCGCCACTATTCTTCTAAATCCATGGTTTTGGTTGCTGGCCTCGTTTCTCACGATGCAATTTGGCCTGTTTTGGCTTCGCCCGCTCTGGTTGTTGAAAATCGATGATAGTCTGCGGTCGTTCCCGATCAAGAAATCCTTTTTTGGCATCGATCTTTCGTTGCAGTCCTTGCTTTTCCTCAAGTATCATGATCGGGTCCTGGATGCCTGGGTCGAAATTCATGCTGATGCGTTTCAGAAGGAATTTCGCAACATTGAAAACGTGGAAGCTCGGCGCGTCTTCATCCCAAGCCCGGTCACGTTGGATGGACGAACCATCTCCGCCGTAACAAGTCAGGCCTTGGATGGCTTGTTTGCCAGGCCTATCTTGATCTGGGGAGAGGGAGGGGTTGGCAAAACAAGTCTGGCTTGCCAGGTCGCTGAATGGGCGATGGCTGAAAAGCAAAGTGAACGGATTTGCAAGCACAGAATGCTGCCCATTTTTCTGGAAGAGGATCTGGAATGTAACCCGGATTCTTGTCAGCAGTCCTTGCTGGGGTCGATCCTTGGCCACCTGAAACTTCTCACTCGTGAAGACAGTCCTATTTCCCTGGAGTTGTTGGAAAACTTGCTGCGCCGTCGTCGCGTCATGGTCATCGTTGACCATCTCTCGGAAATGAATGAGGTGACACGCAAGGCCATTGATCCAGACAACCCTGTTTTTGCCGTGAATGCTCTTGTTGTCACCTCGCGGCAAAAAGACATCCTTGGCAAAGTCAATATGCTCACCATCAAGCCCCTTCGCATCATGGGCAATCGGCTCTCCTCATTCATGGAGGCCTACCTTGTCAAACAGGGCAAGCGGGAATTGTTTACCGACTCCGAATTCTTTGATGCGTGCAGTCATTTGTCGCGCATGGTGGGTCAACGGGAAGTGACGGCCATGTTGGCCACTTTATATGCCAAGCAACTCATCAGCGCCAAAGTGGAGGCCGCGCAAGACATCACCTCCATCGTTTCTGATAACATCCCTGATCTAATGCTCAATTACCTGAACCAGCTCAACAAGGAACTGGGCGAGCGGAAGGCTGATCATGACCCCATGGACGACCGTACTGTTCATAAAGACGCCATGATCATTGCCTGGCAATGTGTGAAAGACCAGTTTCGACCGAGCGTGATCGATCGTGGTGAGGCGATTCAAGCCCTGGCGGAATCAAGGGGCGACCAGGCCGAAACCCATCTCCGCTATCTGGAAGAGCGGCTCTTGCTCCTTCAAACCATTGGTGCCAGCAAGGATCAAATCCGCTTCTCCCTTGATCCTTTGGCGGAATATCTGGCTGCCCTGCGCCTGATTGAGCTTTACGACGGCTCGGAGGAACGATGGCTGCAATTCCTTTCCGTTGCGGCAAACAAACCAGGCTATCCGGCTTCCATCTCAGGCTTTTTGTCCGCCGTGCAGGATTGCTGGCTGACGAAAGGGAAGCCCGCCTGGAGGATGCCCAAGGCCGTCGCCACCATGATGCAGATGCAAGCAGCCATCAGCCCACCACCGCTGGCCCCGTCTCAGGCGCCCCTTTCCGTCGCGGGCTGAGGCCCTGCCACCTCGGGTGACGCCGCGTCCGCTCCGGCCCCTCACACCTTGCCCCGAGGCCCCCGATCCACCGCGCCGGCATAAACGGCCTGCTTGCCCAGCTCGTCCTCGATGCGCAGCAACTGGTTGTATTTGGCGACGCGGTCGCTGCGGCTGAGGGAGCCGGTCTTGATCTGGCCAGCCCGGGTGGCCACCGCCAGATCAGCGATGGTGACATCCTCTGTTTCGCCGCTGCGGTGGCTGATCACGCTCGTGTAGCCCGCCCGCCCCGCCAGATCAATGGCCTGAAGGGTTTCGGTGAGGGAGCCGATCTGGTTCACCTTGATCAGGATCGAATTGGCCACCCCCCGTTCGATTCCCTGCTGCAGCCGGCTCGTGTTGGTCACGAACAGGTCATCGCCCACCAGCTGCACGGTGTTGCCCAGCCGCTCCGTGAGCCGCTGCCAACCCTCCCAGTCGTCCTCCGCCACCCCATCCTCGATCGACACGATCGGATAGCGGCTCACCAGGGCCGCCAGTTGATCCACCATCTCGGCGCTGCTGTAGCTGCCGCCGCCAAAGGCATAGCGCCCCTCCTTGAAAAACTCCGTGCTGGCCACATCCAGAGCCAGGGAGATCTGATCGCCCGGGTGGTAGCCGGCTTTTTCAATCGCCTTCACCAGCAGGTCGCCCGCCGCGTCGTTGCCGGCCAGATCCGGAGCGAAGCCCCCCTCATCCCCCACGGCCGTGGAAAGGCCCTGATCCTTCAACAGCCCCTTGAGGGTGTGGAACACCTCGGCGCCCATCCGCAGGGCCTCCCGGAAACTGCCGGCCCCATGGGGCACGAGCATGAATTCCTGAAAATCGAGGTTGTTGGAGGCATGGGCGCCGCCGTTGATCACATTCATCAGCGGCACGGGCAGCAGATTGGCCATCGGGCCCCCGAGATAGCGATAAAGGGGCAGGCCCAGGGCCTTGGCGGCGGCATGGGCCGTGGCCAGGCTCACCGCCAGCACCGCGTTGGCCCCGAGGGCGCTCTTGTTGTCGCTGCCATCGAGCTCCAGCATGGCCGCGTCCACGGCGGCCTGATCGAGGGCATTCAGACCGCAGAGGGCCGGCGCGATGCGCTCCTCCACGTGTTCCACGGCTTTGCTGACGCCTTTGCCGAAATAACGCTGGTTGTCGCCGTCGCGCAACTCATGGGCCTCATGGGCCCCCGTGCTCGCCCCGCTGGGCACGATCGCCCGACCGCTGGCGCCCCCCTCCAGATACACCTCCGCCTCCACGGTGGGTGTGCCCCGGGAATCGAGCACCTCCCGCGCAACGATCGAATCGATCACGAGGTCGAGGGAATCGAACACGAACAAGCTGACGCGGATGGTCCGATCCTATGGGCCCCCCCCACCGCCTCCGATGTGACGATGCCTACTCCTCGGAGCCTTCCCAACGGAAGCGCTCGTCATCCCAGGCGCGGGGATCCTCCAGGGGCTCCAGATGGGTGAAGGGGTGGCAGCGGGGCAGGGCGGCGCTGATCTCCGCCTCGATGCGCTCGCAGAGATCATGGCCCTCCCGCACGCTCCAGGCGCCGGGCACGAGCACATGGAGGGAAACGAAGCGTCTCGAGCCCGCCCGTCGCGTGCGCAGGGCATGGAAGGCCACCCCCTCGCTCCGGTGGGCCTCCAGCAAGGTCCTGAGGGTGGCCATGTCATCGGGGGGCAGGGCCCGATCCAGCAGCCCCGCCGCCGTCTCCCGCAGCAGTCGCCAGCCGGTGAGGATGATCTGCAGACCCACGGCCATGGCGATCAGGGGATCGAGCACGGGCCAGCCGCTCAGCTTGGCGAGCGCCACGCCCGCCACCACCCCGAGGGAGGTCCACACGTCGGTGAGCAGGTGGTGGGCGTCGGCCCGCAGGGTGATGGAATCCAACCGATGGCCGGCCCGCAGCAGCACCCGGGCCACCGCCCCGTTGATGGCGGTGGCCACCAGGGAAAGGGTCAGCCCCAGATCCACCGGCCCCAGGGGTTCGGGATGGAGCAGGCGTTCGCCGGCGGTCACCACAATGGCGGAGGCCGCCATCACGATCAGGGCGCTCTCCAGGCCGCTGGAGAAGTATTCCGCCTTGGAATAGCCGTAGTGGTGATCGGCGTCCGCCGGTCGGGCGGCCAGGGTGAGGGCCCAGAAGGCCACCAGGGCCGCCACCAGGTTCACCCCGGATTCCAGGGCATCCGACAGGAGGCCCACGGAGCCGGTGAGCCGCCAGGCCATGGTCTTCAGGCCGATGGTGGCCAGGGCCGCCGCCACGGAGAGCAGGGTGTAGGGCCGCGCGGAGGCGGGGGCCATGGGACGGCGGAGGACGGCCCACCCAGGATGGCCGTCCGCCCACCCGCCCGCCTGCCTGGAAGGCGACAATGGCGGGGCTGTTTCGACACCGGGTTTCGGGTTCCCGCCGCGATGCGACTGCTGCACACCATGCTCCGGGTGGGAGATCTGGAGCGCTCCCTGCGCTTCTACACCGAGGTGCTTGGCATGCGCCTGCTGCGCCGCAGGGACTACCCGGAGGGACGTTTCACCCTGGCCTTCGTGGGCTATGGCGAGGAGCGCGACCACACAGTGCTGGAGCTCACCCACAACTGGGACACCGCCGCATACGAACTGGGGGGCGGCTACGGCCACATCGCCATCGGCGTGGAGGACATCACGGGCACCTGCCAGGCCATCGCCGAGAAGGGGGGGAGGGTGGTGCGTCCCCCGGGCCCGATGAAGCACGGCAGCACGGTGATCGCCTTTGTGGAAGATCCTGACGGCTATCGGGTGGAGCTGATCCAGCTCGCCGCCTCCGGCCCGGCTCCGACCCCGGAGTCGGCCGGGGCCGGGGCGTCCTGAGGCGGCCGGAACCATGCCCGCCGAGGCCCCCACCCATCCCACCGCCAGCCTCACCGCCACCCCCGAGCGCTTCAGCGATGCGGCCTGGGATCTGTTTTTACCCAGCCAGGAGCAGGCCCGCCGCTGGCGCCATGGTGCGATGGACGTGGAGCACCTGCTGCTCGCCCTGCTCCTCGATGGGCGCTTCGCCCCCTGGGTGGATCGCCTGCCCTTGGAGGAAGACCGGCTGCTGGATCGCCTGGAGGCCTTCTGCGCCGACCAACCCGCCAGCGCGGATTCCATCCTTTACATCGGCGATGCCCTGGAGGATCTGCTGGAGGAAGCCGACCGCCGTCGGGCGGGCTGGGGGGACCGGCGGATCGAGATTCCCCACCTCCTCCTGGCCCTGCTCACGGAGCCCCGCCTGGGGGGGGCCCTTCTGGCGGGGGAGGGCCTCAGCGACGACCTGCTCACCCGCCAATGGCGCCCTGGAGGACCCAGCGCCCGGCCGGAAGGGGACGCCGCGGTCCCGGAGCCGCCGGCCCGCCCTCCGGTGGGCCCGGCCGACCGCGGGGCCGCCCCCGCGGGGATGGGCCCGGCCCGGGAGGAAACCCTGCGGCTGGAGCGGTTGGGCTCCGAGGAGGAGGGCCGCCCCGAGGGCCTCAGCCTTTTCGGCCGGGATCTCACCGCAGCGGCCCGCAACGGGGAATTGGATCCCGTCATCGGTCGCGACACGGAGCTGCGTCGGCTGATCCAGGTGCTCTCCCGCCGAGGAAAAAACAACCCGGTGTTGATCGGCGAGCCAGGGGTGGGGAAAACCGCCGTCGCCGAGCTCCTGGCCCAGCGGATCGTCGCCGGTGAGGTGCCCGAAGCCCTCCGGGGCGTGCGTCTGGTGGCGCTGGATCTGGGAGCCCTGATCGCCGGCGCCAAATTCCGGGGGCAGTTCGAGGAACGGTTGCGGGGCGTGCTGGAGGAGGTGCGCGACGCCGAGGGGCGCAACGGGGGGGTGGTGCTGTTCAT
>JBKDTB010000012.1:0-2849 GCA_046340515.1 Cyanobacteriota bacterium
CATCTTCGCGCAGAATTATTACAGCTCCCTCGTTTTCGCCTACTGGCTGGGGTCTGTTGAGATAAGCATTATTGATTCCAGGGACTTGCTTGAGCAAGTTTGTAATTGCGATCTTGACCTGAAGCGGAACGGTTTGGGTCATGATGTCACCTACTACCGGCTGATCTTTCTAATCGACTAAGGCGCCACTGAGTCTGCTTGAACATTTCTTCCGATACTTTTAACTTGACATCTAAGTCGTAGATTCTGTCTTCGTAATGATCCGAGTTTTTTTCTACGACTTCTACGCGACGTGTCAATTGGTCAGTAGTCCATGTCAATTTATCTACACTGCTTAAAAGATGCCACGATTTTGCCGAGATCCACATAATAAAGGCAGCTGTCAAAGCGGAAGCCAGGGTAGACACGCCCAGCAGGATGGTAGTGAGGCGCGGATCTTTCGCCGCTTCCGCGATTGCCTCTCGCCTGGATTGCATCATGGAATGCTAGCCGAAATGGAGGCCAATAGAGTAGTCACCAAAGGCTGCAACGCCGAAAGATTAACAGACTCTCCAATTGAGAAAAAATTTGCTCTTGCAGTCGTAGGAATGCTTACCACTCCGTCTAAATTTCGAGCCAGTATGTAAATAGGAAGCGCATTGGGTGTTGTGGACGTATTGCTAGCAGTCGACGCAACAGTGTTAGACTGAAATGCCAAAGACGAGCTTGTTGATCTTGCTACGCCCAAAAAACCGCTTAGATTATTTGGACTGACGCCTCCCCCTATTGTTGAGTTTATTCTCATATCTAATCCGTCAGCAAAAGAATAAATTAGTGATTGGCTGGCAGGACTAACAGTTTGTGCGCCCATTGCTGCAACTGTTCCACTCATTGCGGTTGAAAGATTAACAGCCATGTGTTTATTATTTTGAGGATCCGCATTATTGTTCCTGCTGCTGTTTATGGCGTTGTCTGTGCCATTGCCTCGTATTCCCGTTTTTCTGTTGTAGTTCCACCCGCTTAAAGTCCCGAGGCGTGTTAATGCGTTACCCACCAAAGGAACCAAAGCCCCTTGAATTGTTTGAGCGCCGGCCATAATTGGCGCGACCTTGATCAGGCTATTTGATTGTGACAACACCCCACCGCTGGTACCCAAAAATCCAGCATCAATACAAGCCCTGATGAACACATCATAAGCATCTTTCACTCCGTTTTCCAATCCAAGTGTGTTTCCCGCTGCAACGTCAGCCGCTATAACGCGGTCGATGTAGTCTTGGACGGGACCGCTATAGGCAGCAAGCCCAGGGCGATTTGCTACATAAATTATATTCATCCCGGTGGCTCCAGTTGATAGATCCCGGCCAAGTGGGTCTCGTTCATCAGGCCCTGCAACTCCGCAAGGCCAGCCTCCGTCAACGCCATCTGGCCCAGCAAGCGCCAGATGGCAGACTGCAGCGCCGTCCGATTTTCCCGGCCTGATTTTGCCTCTGAGATTGCTCCCAGAAAAACAGTCATTGCCGCCGCTAGGTCTCCTGTTTTCCCAGGAGTCGAGACCACATTGGCATAAACATTGCTGGCAATCAAGCCATCATAGAATTCCTGGTATTTGGGGCCTGGCGGGGGTAGGTCTTCCATTTGCCAGCCATAAACCAGCCTGCCATTCTGGAAATCCTGCGTTTTCGACGGAACGGCAACCTGTCCAGGTGCCACCTCAGGCGTCGGCTCGCGAATCACTTCCAGCACATGCCAGGGGGGCTCCTGAAGGCCGATTACAGCCTCTCCCGCCCTCCTCGGCCAAGCCTTTTCTTCTCCTGTTTCACTGTTGGCAATGATATATTCGCTCATCTTAACTAGTCCTCCTGATCGTAACGTTTGCGTTCAAAAATAAACCGCCACCTGCTGCCTGGTCAATGTAGAACCTCAAAATACTTCCCGCCGCTCCAGTCGTAATAGAAAATACTGGGTTGTTGCCAGTAGTCGTTCCTCCTACATTTATCTGTGGTTTTGTGCTAAAAATAGTCGTGCCACCAAGAGTGATATTGACGATAATTGGGTTTGTTGTAACGGCCGATTCACATTCGAGCGTGACTGAAAGAATGTCGAACGAGAATGGAAGAGAAAGCCTAGCTATAATGTTGGCACTATTCCCAGCCGGGGCTGTCGTAAATGACAGTGGGACTATAAATGTTGTCGCGTCGCGCTGGTGCTGGTGATCACTCGGACTGGCGGCGGTCGACGCGCCTGCTACAGCCGCGCCTGCCAGTCCGAGGGGGGCAGCGGTTCCCAGGGCCAGGTTGGAAGTGCCGGCGTCGATGTAGCTGCGAGCTGCTGCCTTGTCCGCCAGGGATAGGAAGGCCCGGCCGAATGGCGTCGTGGTGAGGGCTGCTATCGCCGACAGGTCGGAGTCCAGGGGCTGGTACAGCTCCAAAGCGGCAGGTTGCACCGCAGTGGCCGCCAGGGCCCCCTGAGCTGCTGTGGCAAAGTCGGCGACGGCGGCAGTGGCAGCAGTCCCGAGCAGTGGCCACGGCAGGACGTGGACGCTTCCGGTCGTTGCGTGGACTCGGCCGACCGTCGCCACCTGTTGGGCATTGGACGCGGGGCGGGAGGCCGTCATCAGGCCTCCACCCACCGGCACGAACAGCGGCGCCCCTGGCGTGAGGCCCGATGTGTTGAGCCCTGTGATTTCGCCAAGGAGGGTTGCATGGCCCTCGGCGTTGTTGCCCAACTGCTCGGACAGCACGAACAGAGCCGGCATCGTCGCGGGGGAGGAGGCCGCAGCGGCCACCACTTGCAGGACGGTGGTGTCGCCCACGGTCCCGATCGGCCGCAATGGAGTGCCCACCTCCAGGACCCCGCCGGAAACGTTCTTC
>JBKDTB010000013.1:0-37988 GCA_046340515.1 Cyanobacteriota bacterium
GCAGACAGCAGACAGCGGACAGCGGACAGCTGAGTCGGGTGCGGAGCGGGTTGCGGGGTGCGGAGCGGGGTGCGGGGTGCGGAGCCGGGGAGTGGGGTGCGGAGCTGAGGAGTGGGGTGCGGAGTGGTGATGCCCTGCCCCCAAAAAAGAACGGCCCCCCGGAAGGGAGGCCGTGAAGGAAGAAACGCGAGCCACGCCGAGGGGCCTGGTGGGTCGGGACCTAGAGCGGGTGGAAGAGGAGATCAGGGAAAAATCGATTGAACTCAATCATGATTCCCGCCGTCAGCGTAAACCAAATGGCAGCGAAGACGGGGGCCGTGGTGAGAAATTTCTTCATGGTGTTTCCGGAAGAGGAATGGCAGGGGAAAGGGCCGGATCAGCGAGGTGAAACGGTGACTTTGTTGTCCGCTTCGAGCAATTTGCCGCTCGTGAACTCACGCAGGGCAGCCAAGGGCCAGGTGGCGGCGGCCAGGGTGCTCTTGAAGGCCAGGGGCAGGTCGATCTGGATTTCCTTCATCGTGGCGTCCTTGCCGCCACGCACAGCGATCAGGTAGCCGCGACCGGCCCAACCGATGCAGCCAGCGATGTAGAGGAAGGCGATGCCAGGGATGATGAAGTCACCGGCATGGCTCCAGCGGCCATCCACGATCAGGTGGGGCAAACCATCGGTGCCGCAGAGGGCCTGGCTGTAAAGCTTGAAGCGGGCCTTGGCCTGGTCGGTCTTGGCGGCACCGGCCCGTTGCTGGAAGCGAACGTTTTCCGAGCAGGGGGTGAGGCCACCGATGTCGGCGTGGGCCACGGGAACCCATCCAAAGAGCAGGAAGGCGGTGAGGAGAACGGAGAAAAGACGGCGCATGGACGGGGCCGCGGTTCAAGATGTCAAGGCGGAGAGTAGGGGAGAGGCAAGGGGACCATGCCGGCAGTTCTGGCCCTCGAAACAAGTTGTGACGAGTCCGCCGCCGCCATCGTGAGCGATGCGGGCGTGCTCGCCTCCGCCCTGGCCTCCCAGGTGGAGGAACATGCCCGCTGGGGAGGGGTGGTGCCGGAGATCGCCTCCCGCCGCCATTTGGAGGCCCTGCCGGGGTTGATCGCCCGGGTGCAGCGGGAGAGCGGCCTGGGCATGGAGGCGATCGACGCCGTGGCCGCCACGGTCACCCCTGGCCTGGTCGGGGCCTTGCTGGTGGGGTCCGTGATGGGTCGCACCCTGGCGCGGCTGCACGGCAAGCCGTTCCTGGGAGTGCACCATCTGGAGGGCCACCTCTGCTCCGCCTGGCTGGGGGGAGACCCGCCCCCCATGCCCCACCTGGTGTTGTTGGCGAGCGGAGGTCACAGCGAACTCCTGCGGGTGGACCGGCCGGGTCGCTACCGGCGGCTGGGGCGGAGCCGGGATGACGCGGCGGGGGAGTGCTTCGACAAGGTGGCGCGCCTGCTGGGGCTGGGATACCCGGGAGGCCCGGCGATCGAGCGGGCGGCGCGGGGGGGCGATGAGCGGCGCTTTGCCTTCCCCAAAGGACGGGTGTCGCTTCCGGAAGGGGGCTTCCATCCCTACGACTTCAGCTTCAGTGGCCTGAAGAGCGCGGTCGGGCGCCAGGTGCGAGAGCTGCGGGAGGCGGGGGGGGCCTTCCCCCTGGCGGATCTGGCCGCCAGCTTCCAGGCGGTGGTGGGTGATGTGTTGGTGGAGCGCAGCCTGCGCTGCGCCGAGGATGAGGGCCTCGACGGACTGGTGCTGGTGGGCGGTGTGGCGGCGAACCAGCGGCTGCGCCAACGCCTGATGGAGCAGGCCTCCGCCCGGGGCATCGCCTGGCGGGTGGCGCCGCTGGCCTGGTGCACCGACAACGCAGCCATGATCGGTCAAGCGGCCCTGCAGCGGCTGGCGGAAGGCCAGACGAGCCCTGGCGAGCTGGGGGTGAGCGCCAGGTTTCCCCTGGAGGACGCCGACAGGCTGTACGACGACGTCCCCTGCTTCTGAGACGACGTCCCCTGCGTCCGAAAGGACGCCAAACCCGAGAAGCACGGGTTGGGGATGCCCGCGTGGCTCCCGTTCCCTTCGCGGCTGGATCCAGTAGATTTTCGATCTCATTTTTATCGGCCCAGCACGCGGTGGGCTTTCGCCATGGCATCGGCTCGCCCGCCTCAGGATGCCCCCGATGGGCCCACCGCCCAAGCGTCCTCCGCGGGTGTGGACCCAGCGGCGTCGGCCAACAGCGGGGGGACGGAGGGCCAACCGGAACCTGTGTCCCAGGCGGAACTCAACGCCTGGCGGCGGGGGTTCACCCCCCAGGCCGAGATCTGGAACGGCCGGCTGGCGATGCTGGGGCTCTCCGTGGGCCTGACGGTGCTGATCGTGGCCCGCCTGGCCCACCAGGGTTGAGGGGGGGCCAGGGTCGGGCGGAACGAGGGCCGGAGGCCTCCTCGCCGTTGCGGGGAGCCCCTCAGATGCGCCCTCGCAGAATCTGAGAGAGCTCCGTGGGCTTGAGGCTGTGGTGCATGGCCTCCTCCTGGGTGGCACGACCCGCCTCAACGAGTTCGGCCAGGGACTGGTTGATGGTGATCATGCCGTCAAAGGAACTGCGAAGCATGATGGCTTCGATCTCGTCCAACTCCCCACGCTGAATATAGTCTCGACAAGCATCAGTATTGATGAAAAGATCAAAAAAGGCGGCCCTTTTTCCGTCGGTTGTTTTAATCAAACATTGGGAGAGAACAGCCAGCAGGCACTCAGAAATCGCTCGGCGCACGGCATCCTGTTCCTGAGGGGGGTACATGCCCAGCACCCGCTCAACGGTGCGAACGGCTGAATTGGTGTGAAGGGTGCCGAAAACAAGGTGTCCCGTCTGGGATGCCTTGATGGCGGTGGCGAGGGTTTCTTGATCACGAATCTCGCCAATGAGGATGACATCAGGATCTTCTCGCAGGGAAGCTTTCAAGGCATTGCTGAAGAGCTTGGTGTGCAAACCAACCTCTCTTTGACGAACAAGAGAGAGCTTGCTTTCATGCACGAATTCCACAGGATCTTCAATGGTTATAATATGACGCCTCATAGTTGTGTTGATATGATTGATGATCGCGGCCAGAGTGGTGCTCTTTCCAGAGCCCGTGGCGCCTGTGACCAGGAACAACCCCTTGGGGCGCTCGGCGATTTCCTTCAGTTGGGAAGGAAGATTCAGCTGGTCCATGGTGGGCATTTTGGATGGAATCAACCGCAACACCATCGCAGCTCCCCGCAGCGATTCGAGCGCATTGATCCGCACACGCACGTAGGGAAAGCTGAACGAACCGTCAAACTCTTTTTCCCGGTTGAACAGGTCCACATTCGACGGCTCCATGATCTCCCGCAGCCATTGGCGGAAGGTGGTGTTGTCGGTCACAGGCCAGCCGGTGCGCACGATCTCACCTCGGGCGCGATAGCGCGGTTCTTCTCCAACCCCCAGGTGGATGTCGGAAAAGTTCAGCTCATAGGCCACGCGCACGATGCCTTCCATCGTGGTGGGCGCCTGGGTTGGAATTCCTTCCATTTTCTGGGCGGGATCCAATGCGGGTGCGCTCGCGCTGGCGTGGGGGGGCGGGGGGGGTGGAGCCGGCGGGGGGCCGGCCATGGGAGGGAATGGAGCCGCGGGGGGGGCGGGAGCGAGGGTCAGTGAACCCAGGGTGCGTCGTTCCATGCTGCCACCGGTGGCCCGGATCCGCGGCGGGCGGGATCCCTAGGATCCGGGAGTCCGCATCCAGGCCTTGTCAGCTGCTGTCGGTGCCCTGCCCCTGGTCACCATCGTGTTGGGCACCCGCCCGGAAGCCATCAAGCTCGCGCCTGTGATCCGGGCGTTTCAGAACGCGCAGGATTTCCGCACCCGCGTGGTGCTCACCGGACAGCATCGAGAAATGGTGAGCCAAGTCATGGATCTCTTCAGCCTGCGGGCCGACCACGACCTCGCCCTCATGGCGCCCCAACAGACCCTCACCCATGTCACCTGCGCGGCGCTGCAGGGTCTCAAGGAGGAATTCCAGGCCCATCGGCCAGACCTGGTGCTCGTGCAGGGCGACACCACCACCGCCTTTTCCAGTGCCCTGGCGGCGTTCTACGAGCAGATCCCGGTCGGACACGTGGAGGCGGGCCTGCGCACCAACAATCTCTTTGATCCCTTCCCGGAGGAAGCCAATCGCCGCTTGATCTCCCAGCTCGCCCTGCTGCATTTCGCCCCCACGGAGCGCTCCGCCGCCAACCTGCGCGCCTCGGGGGTGGTGGGAGAGATCCTCACCACGGGAAACACGGTGATCGACGCCCTGCTCCTGATGGCGGAGAGCGCCCCCGCCTGGGAGGTGCCCGGGCTGGATTGGAGCCGGCAGCGTGTTCTGCTCGCCACGGTGCACCGGCGGGAGAACTGGGGCGAGCGGCTGGAGCAGATCGGTCGTGGCTTTCTGGCCCTGCTCGATCTGTTCCCCGACACGGCCCTGCTGCTGCCTCTCCATCGCAACCCCACCGTGCGCGCACCGCTGCAGGCCCTGCTTGGCGACCACCCGCGGGCCTTCCTCTGCGATCCCCTCGACTACAACCATCTGGTGGCGGCCATGCGGGGATGCACCCTGCTGCTCACCGATTCCGGTGGCCTGCAGGAGGAGGCCCCGGCCCTGGGGAAGCCCGTGCTCGTGTTGCGCCGCACCACGGAGCGCCCAGAGGCGATCGATGCGGGCACGGCGCGACTGGTGGGCACCGAGAGCGCGGCGATCGTGGCGGAGGCCAGCCGCCTGCTCACCGATCCCGAGGCCTACGCCGCCATGGCCCAGGCCCACAACCCCTTTGGAGATGGCCAGGCCAGCGGTCGGATCCTGGAGGCGGCCCGACGCTTCATCGCTTCTTCTCCTTTGCCCACGGCGGCAGATCAATGAACACCCGGGTGCCGGAGGCCAGTCCCTTCAGGATCTCCGTCTCCTTGCCACTGCTCACCCCCAACTCCACGGGCTGGAACGTGGGCTGACGGTTCTTGCCCACCAGGAGCACCCCGGGTTTGCCCTTCTCCGTCACCACCGCCACGGTGGGCACCAGGGTGCGGGGCGGCAGGGCCCCGGTCTGGAAATCGATGTCGGCGGTCATGCCGATGCGCAGCTCCGGCGGCGGATTGAGCAGGTCGAGCGTCACCTCGAAGGAAGTGACGTTGTTCTGCTTCACGGCACGGGGCGCGATCTGACGAATCCGGGCGGGGAAGCGACGGTCGGGAAAGGCATCCACCCGCACATCGGCCGGCAGACCGATCCGCAACCGCCCGAGGTCGCTTTCCGGCACCTTGGCGATCGCCTCCAATCCCTGGGAGAGCTCGACGATTGAGGAGCTGGTGGCGCCGGCGGTGGCGGAGGCCGCCGTGGTGGGGGTGACGAAAGCGCCAGGCTCGGCGAAGCGTTGGGAAATCACCCCCGCGAACGGCGCCCGCACGATCAACTCCTCCTTCTCCACCTCCCGCTGCTGGATCCGTTGCTCCATCGCGGCCACCGCCATGCGCTTCACCGCTTCGTCCGCCTGGAACCGCTGCAGATCGTTGAGGCTGATGGCCCCCTGCCGATGGAGGGGGATGTTGCGCGCCAGCTCACTGCGGCTGCGGGCCAGCTCCGCCTGGGCGGACAGCAGGTTGGCCTGGAGCTCCTCCAATCGATCCCTCAGATCGCCCGCATCCATGCGGGCGATGGGCTGGCCTTGATCCACCCGCTCACCCTCCTCCACCAGCAGCGCCAGAAGCTGCCCCTGGCGCTTGGGGCTCACGTTGACACGCTCCCTGGCGTCGAGCTCGCCGCTGGCGGTGACCAGGCCGGGAAGACTGCCATTGCGGGCCACCACCGTGTAGGGAGCGACGTTCTCAGCGGCGGCCGTGCGCTGGCGGTGCCAGATCCCCAGGCCCGCCAGCAGGGCCAACAGGGCCGCCAGGCCGAACCTGAGGGGCCGGCGGGCGCGTGGGAGGGGCAATGGCTGGGGGGTGGGTGGGGACGGCGTCCCCCGGGGGGTGAGGGGAGCCACCGGCTCAAGGGTTCGCAGGGGATGCGGGGAGGCCATCAACGCAGCCGGCTTTTGCCCCAGTCTCGCGGCTGGGAGGATCAACCGTGGCGCGTAGATTTCCGACCATGCTCAAAGCCGGAATCGTCGGTCTGCCCAACGTCGGCAAGTCGACCCTCTTCAACGCCCTCGTGGCCAACGCCCAGGCCCAGGCCGCCAATTTCCCCTTCTGCACGATCGAGCCCAACACCGGGGTGGTGGCCGTGCCGGATGGCCGTCTGCGGCAACTCAGCGCCCTCTCCCACTCCCGGGAGATCATCCCCACCCGGGTGGAATTCGTCGACATCGCCGGTCTGGTGAAGGGCGCCAGCCAGGGGGAGGGGCTGGGCAACAAGTTCCTGGCCAACATCCGCGAGGTGGACGCGATCGTGCACGTCGTGCGCTGCTTCGAGGATGGGGATGTGATCCACGTTTCCGGATCGGTGGATCCCCGTCGGGATGCGGAGGTGATCAACCTGGAGCTGGGCCTGGCCGATCTGGCCCAGATCGAGAAGCGGCGCGAACGGCTGAAGAAACAGCTGCGCACAAGCAAGGACGCCCAGCTGGAAGAAGCCGCCCTGGCCCGCCTGCAGACGGCCCTGGAGGCGGGGGAGGCGGCCCGGAGCGTGGCCCTCACCCCCGAGGAGGCCGCCATGGTGAAGCCCCTGGGCCTGTTGACGGCCAAGCCGATCATCTACGCCAGCAACGTCAGCGAGGACGACCTGGCGACCGGCAACAGCCAAAGCGAAACCGTCCGGGAGCTGGCAACCCTGGAGGGGGCCGCCGCCGTGGTGATCTCGGCCCAGGTGGAGGCGGAACTGATCGCCCTGCCGGAGGAGGAGCGCCAGGAGTTCCTTGAGGGGCTCGGCGTGAGCGAGGGGGGGCTCAAGAGCCTGATCCGCGCCACCTACGACCTGCTGGGCCTGCGCACCTACTTCACCACGGGCGAGAAGGAAACACGGGCCTGGACGATCCGCGCCGGGATGACCGCCCCCCAGGCCGCCGGGGTGATCCACAGCGACTTCGAGCGCGGGTTCATCCGCGCCCAGACCATCGGCTGCGGCCAGCTCCTGGAGGCCGGCTCCCTGGTGGAGGCCCGCAACCGCGGCTGGCTGCGCAGCGAAGGCAAAGACTATGTGGTGGCGGAAGGCGACGTGATGGAGTTTCTCTTCAACGTGTGAGCCATCGCCGCTCGCTGAGACAGGGCGACCTGCTCGCGGGCGTCACCGTGGCGGCCTATCTGGTGCCCCAGTGCCTGGCCTACGGCGAGCTGGCGGGACTGCCCCCCGTGGCCGGCCTGTGGACCATCCTGCCCGCCATGCTCCTCTACCCGCTGGTGGGCCGCTCGCCCCAGCTCTCCGTGGGGCCCGAAACAAGCACCGCCCTGATGACCGCCGCAGTGATCACCCCCCTGGCGGGAGGTGATCCCCTGCGCCAGGCGGCGCTGGCCAGCCTGCTGGCCCTGCTGGTGGGGCTCCTCTGTGCCCTGGGGGCGGCCCTGCGGCTCGGCTTCCTGGCCGACCTGCTCTCCAAACCGATCCTGGTGGGCTACCTGGCGGGGGTGGCGGTGCTGATGATCTGCGGCCAGCTCCATTCCCTTCTGGGCACAGGCCAGCGGGCGGACACCTTGCTGGACGCCGTGCGGGAGCGGCTGATCGTGCATGGCCACGTGCACGCCCCCACCCTGGCCGTGGCGCTCGCCGCCCTGGGCCTGATGGCGGCCCTGGGCCGCTGGGCGCCGGGATGGCCGGGTCCCCTGGTGGCGGTGCTGCTGGCCAGCGTGGCCGTGCCCCTGTTGCACCTGGAGCAGCGGGGCGTGGCCCTGATCGGCGCCATCCCGGCGGGAGTGCCCTGGCCCCGGCTGCCGACCCTGGTGGACGGCCCGGCCCCGGGGCCCCTGCTCACGGGAGCCCTCGGCATCGCCCTGGTGGGCTATTCCGACATGGTGATCACCGGGCGGGGGTTTGCCCAGCGCCGGGGGCTGCGGCTGGAGGCCGATCGGGAATTGCTCGCCCTGGCGGTGGTGAATGTGGGCAGCGCCCTGTTTCAGGGATTTCCGGCCAGCAGCAGCAACACCCGCACCGCCCTGGCGGAGGCCGCCGGCTGCCACGGCCAGCGCTATGCCCTCATCGCCGCAGCGGTGACCGTGCTGGTGCTGGTGGGCCTTGGCCCCCTGATGAGCCAGTTCCCGCAGCCGGTGCTGGCGGCGATCGTGGTCTTCGCCGCGCTGCGGCTGATCGATCCGGGCGACTTCCTGCGCCTCTGGCGCTTTCGACCGAGCGAGTGCCTGCTGGCCCTGGTCACCCTGGCCGGCGTGCTGCTCACGGGACTGCTCATGGGGGTGGCCCTGGCCGTGGGCTTGTCGGTGGTGGCCCTCTTCAGCCGCCTGGCCCGTCCCCACGCGGCTGTGATGGGGGAAGTGCCCGGCCTGGCGGGCTTCCACGATGTGCAGGACTGGGAAGGGGGTCGCACGATTCCCGGCCTGGTGCTCTTCCGCTACGACGCGCCCTTGTGCTTTGCCAACGCGGAGGACTTTCGCCGCCGGGCCCTGGCGGCGGTGGCAAGGGCCTCCCCTCCGGCGGAGTGGCTGGTGCTCAACGCCGAGGCGATCATTGAAATTGACAGCACGGCGGCGGAGATGTTGCTCACCCTGCCAGGGGAACTGGCGGGGCAAGGCGTGCGGCTGGCCCTCACCCGGGTGAAACGCAAGCTCCACGACCAGCTGATGGCCGCTGGGGTGCTGGCGCTGGTGGGGGCAGATCACGTGTATCCAACGATTCCCACCGCGGTGTCGGCCTTTCGGGCGCGGCAGGAGCAGGGGGAGGCGCAGATCAACGACAATGGGGAGACTCCCACAGCCCCCCGGAGCGGCTGAGATCATGGCCAGCTCACCATCCGCCAGCACCGACCCCTCCGAAATCATCGCCACCGAGGCCCCGGCCCCGGCGACGGGCCCCCACGATTTCGAGGCGCAGAAACGCATCCACCAGCAGATCCGCAACGATCCCGACTACGACGACTGGGAATACGGCACCGAGCCCCTGCCCCATGAGGCCTGGGTTCCTGGCCAGACCGCTTCCCCTCAGCCCGGGGCTGACGACCCGGCGCCAGGGGGATGAAGGCTGCGGCGCAAACGCCGCGCCAGGGGCAGTCCCAGGAGCAGGGCAGCGGAGGTGGCCATCCACAGCCCCGCGCCATGGCCCTGGCGATCGAGCATCCAGCCCCCCAGCAAGGGAGCCATGAGGCCACTCAGGGCAAAGCACTGGGAAAAGAGGGCCATGGCCAGACCCCGATGGGCCACGGGGGTGATCTCCACCACGGCTTCCGTGGCGGTGGGCAGGAAGGCGGCGGCCCCGACCGCCAGGGGCAACTGAGCGGCCACCAGCACAACTCCCCCCCAGGGCACAACGGCCGAGGCGGCCAGCAGCAGGGTGCCGCTCGCGAAGGCGATCAGACTCACCGCAAGCCCCTGGTCCACTGGACGGCGGGCCAGGGCACGCCCCACGGGCCACTGCAACAGCAGCAGCAGGACGAGTTGCAGGCCGATCGTCATCGCGCCGATCCCCTCCTGGAGGGGAGGCCGGCTCAGCCCCCCGCGCACCAGATCAAGAGGCAGGGCGCTTTGCATCAGGGCTGGCACCGCCGTGGCCGGCACCACCAGGCCCAACAGGGGCAGCAGGGGCAGCAGCCAGGGCGCCCGCGCCGCGGCCACCGGCCCACTGGAGCGCACCCGCCCGGGGCGGATCTGGCCGGGCAGGGGAGAGCGCCAGAGCAGCAGAGCCATCAGGAGAAGGCCGCCGATGTCCAGGGCATAAATGCCCCGCAGCCAGCCGCGAGCGGCCAGGAGCGCCCCGGCGAGGGACCCCGTGGCCACGCCAAGGGCATCGGCCGTGCGGGCCAGGGCAAAGGCCCGGGCGGAGGGCACCGGGGCGCAGGTGAGGGGAACGGCCAGCTCGATCGGGGGCCAATAAAAACCCATCGCCAGACCGAGCAGGGCCTGACCCAACCGATAGGTGCCCTGGGTCGTCGCCTGCATCAGCGCCCCGTCGCCCAGGAGCGAGGCCACCACGGCGAGGCCGATCGGCCAGGAGCAGGAGAGCCCCCGATCCAGGAGCAGGCCGCTCAACACCCGCCCCCCGGCCCCCACCAACGCCGCCAGGGCCAGCCCCTCGCCCACGGCCGACGCCGTGAAGGCCTCCCGGTGAAACACCATCGGGGTGAGATAGAGCACCGCGCCGGCGCCCACGGCCGAAACCAGGCGCAGAAGCGCCACATCTCGCAACGGCGCGGGAAACTGGGAGAGCCATGCGCCTGCTGATCCCCCGTCTGGTGTCCGATTCAATCCGCCATCCCCGAAGCTGCGCCGCAGCGGCCAGTCTGCTGGTGGCCCTGGCGACTGCCGCCGGCTTGCCCCTGCGGGGGGCGGAGGTGCTGGAGATCCAGTTGGACAGCCTGCGCCTTCCCATCCCCCTGACCCAACTCGAAGCCTGGAGCCAACAGCCCGCCCTCCTGCGGCGGCGGGCCCCGGCGGAAAACGACTCCGACGTGGCGGCCTGGTTCGCTCTGCTGGATGGGCAAAGCCAGCGCGACCTGCGCCAACTCCTGCGGGAGCCGCTGCTGCGGGATCAGAGCTTCGGCCGCCAGCTGCTCGACAGCTGGGCCGGCAGCCAGCTCTTGGCGGAGGTGGGCAACCTGCTCACCACCCCCGACGGCGGCAGCACCACGCCGCTGCTGCAGGTGACCCTGCGACGGCTGCTGGAGGAGCGGCGGGAGGTGTCGATGCTGGAGGTGCTGCGGGCCCTCCCGGCGCCGAAGCTGCGGCTGCAGCTGGATGGCCTGGTGGGATTGGCCCAGCAGTGGCGCCGGCAGCTCCACCATCAGCGGGAGGCCCTGCTCCAACTGGAGCGGTTGCCCCAGCTTCCCGCCGCGATCCAGACCCCGCGAGCCGGTTCCATGGCCCCGAGCCCGGGGGGCGGGCGCTCCGGGCCGCGGCGGGTGAGCCTGCTCGTGCCCGGTCGCCAGGAGACCCTGCCCCTGGACATCTGGTCACCTCCCCCCGCCACGCCCTTCAGCCCGCGACGGCCCTGGCTGCTGGTGATGCCCGGGTTGGGGGGCACAGCGGAGCAGATGGGATGGCTGGCGGCGGCCCTGGCGGAGCGCGGTTGGCCGGTGGTGGTGCTGCAGCATCCGGGGAGTGATGCCGCCGCCGTCAAGGCCACCCTCCATGGGCTGCGCCCTCCTCCGGGGGCGGAAACCCTCCAGCAACGGCTGGCCGATCTGCGGGCCGTGCTGCGGGCCCAGAGGGAAGGGCTGCTGCCCCTGGGGCTGCGGCCGGACGGGGTGGTGCTGATCGGCCATTCCCTCGGGGGGGTGGCCGCCCTGCTGGGAAGTGGGCTGGCCCCGGAGGCGGGGCTCGCGCGCCGCTGCCAGCGCTCCCTCCATCGCCTGCCGATCACCAACCCTTCCCTGCTGTTGCAATGCCAATTGCCGGCCGAGGCGTTGCCCGTGGCGGACCGCCCGCCGGAGGGGCTGCGGGGGGTGGTGGTGTTCAACAGTTTCGGCAGCCTGCTCTGGCCCCAGCACGGGCTGAAGGCCTTGCCGGTGCCCGTGCTGATGGTGGGCGGCAGCCTGGATCTGGTGACCCCCCCGATCGCCGAGCAGCTGGATCTGTTTCTGCCGGTGGGGCATGACCGCAGCCGGCTGGTGCTGGTGGAGGGGGGCAGCCACTTCTCGCCGGTGCGGGTGAGCGTGCGAGAGGAGGCCCTGCTGCGGTTGGGAGCGGATCTGGTCGGGGAATCGCCGGAGGTGGTGCAGGCCCTGCTGCTGCGCCTGACGGAGGAGTTTCTGGAGTCGGTGGAACCGCCTCCGGCAGCGGGAATGCCCCCCCAGCGGCTGCGGTTGGACGGGGTGCGGGCCCATGTGCTGGATGGACCGGCGGCGGCGGCCTGGCGAGGGCGCCTCAGCCTTCCCCTTTCGGGCATCTGAGAGAAGCGCGAGGCGACAGGCCGGGCCAGGGAGGGATCAAAAGCGGATGCGGGGATCCAGCAGGGCCACCAGCACATCCACAGCCACGCTCACCAGCACCACCAGGCCCGCCACGACCACCACGATGCCCTGCACCAGCGGATAGTCGCGCTGGGCGATGGCTTCCTGCAGGCGAAAGGCGATGCCTGGCCAGGAAAAGGTGACCTCAATCAGCAGAGCGCCGCCGATGAGGGAGGCCACCGTGATGCCGGCGATGGTGAGCACGGGCAGGAGGGCGTTGGGCAGGGCATGGTGGAGCACCACACGGCGCTCGCTCAGGCCGCGGCCACGGGCCGCCTCGACGTAATCCGATGCCAGGGCCCGCCGCAGATTGAGCCGCAGGGCGTTGGTGAAGATGCCGCTGAGCAGCACGCCCAGGGTGGTGGCGGGAAGCACGAGGTGGCGCAGGGTGCCGACCAGCTGGGGCCAGTTGCCGTGGCGCAGACTGTCGAAAAGATAGAAGCCAGTGCCGCTCGGTGGCAGCACGGTGGGGGGGAAGCGCCCGCCCACGGGCAGCCAGCCCAGGGCGACGGCGAACACCAGTTGCATCACCATGGCCGCCCAAAAGGGCGGCAGGGCATAGGTGCTGATGCCGAAGAGGCGCCCGGCCAGGTCAACCCCACCCTCGGCACGGGCAATGCCGCTGAATCCGATGGCCAAGCCGAGCACGGCGGCCAGCAGCAGCGCCACCGCCCCCAGTTCCAGGCTGGCGGGGAGGCTGTCGCGGATGATGGCCACGACCGGCTCCTCGCTGCTGAGGGAACGGCCCAGATCGCCCCGAAGCAGATGGCCCAGGAAAGTGCCGTATTGGGCGAACAGGGATTGGTCGAGGCCGAGCTGGTGCCGGAGGGCGGCGCGAGCCGCCTCCGGTGCCCGGCTGCCGAGGAGGGCATCGATCGGATCACCGGGCGCCACCCGCAGCAGCAGGAACACCAGGGAGGCGATCAGCCAGAGCATGAGAGGCACCAGGGCCAGGCGGGCGGCCAGATAGCTGAAGAGGGCACGGCGGCGGCTCATGGTTGCCCTCCCTCGACCCGCAGGGCGCTGAGGACGACGCGGCCGGATCCATCAAACCGGGGGGTGCGCAGTCGGGGCTGCGCCCAGGCCGCGGGGGTCACCACCCAGAGCGGCAGGTAGGGCACGCCCTGCCCCGCCCGACGCTGGACACGCCGCATCAGGACCAGGCGGTCGTCGCCGGCCAGCTCGCTGCTGCGGAGAAGGTCCTGCTCCAGTCCGGGGGCGGTCCAGAAGCTGCCCATCAGCACGCTGGCCCCCTCCAGGCAACGGCTGCCGTCCGCCTTGGCGCAGCTCAGCATGGGGGTGAGGTAGTTCTCCGCATCGGGATAATCCCCGAGCCAATCGAGCAAAACCATCGTGAAGGCCCCCTTGTCGAGCTGGGAGTAGGCGGTGGTGGATTCCATGCCTTCCGGGTTGAGCTGCACGCAATCGGCCAGATCACGACGCAGCTGGGCCTGCCAGGTGAGGGCAAAGAGCCGGTCGGTGGGGATGTCGGAGCGGAAGGTGAAGGGGAGAAGGAGGCGGCGGCCGGTGCAATAGCCCGCTTGGGTGAAGAGGGCGCGGGCCCGGGCCGGGTCGTAGGGGGGCCAGGCGTCGGGATCGGCACCGGGAAGAACGGGGGGCACGATGGATCGCAGGGGTGGGCGCAGGCCGAAGCTCACCCGCTCCTGGATGAGGCGTCGATCGAGGCTGTGGGCGAGGGCCTGGCGCAGGCGTTGATCGTTGAGGGGGGGCTCGGAGGTGAGCAGGGAGAGAAAACCGATCTCCAGGGGCGGGCCGAGGGCCTCCTTGAGGCGTCCCGCCTCGGCGAGACGGTGCAGGGCCCGTTGATGGTCGATGTCCAGGCTGTTGGAGAGGAGCACAGCCACCTCACCACTGCGCAGCGCTCCGAAGAGGGCCGTGGAGTTGCTGTAGCTGATCAGCATCAGGCCCTGATTGGCCGGCGGGGGGCCCCAGTACTCGCGGAAGGGAACCAAGCGCAGCTGCTGGTCGCCGTGGAACGCCAGCCGGTAGGGGCCGGTCCCCACGAAGCGGTCCGGCAGGGGCTTGTCCCGGAAAGCCCGGTAGGCCGTGGGCGAAACCGGGGTGAGCACGATGGAGCTGAGCAGCCGCGGCAGGGGAGCGAAGGGGCGCTTGAGGGTCAGCTCCAGGGTGTGGGAATCCAGGGCCCGCAGGGTGGAGACGCGATCGCTCAGCTGGTAGCTGAGGGTGCCGATCGCCAGGAAGCGCTGGAGGGAAAACACCATCGCCGCCGCGGTGAAGGGGGTGCCGTCGTGGAAGCGGACACCGCGGCGGAGGGGGATGCGCGCGCGCAAACCATCCGGACTCATCTGGGGCAAGGCTGTGGCCAGCCGAGGTTCCACGGTCCCATCGGCGGTGATGGCGTAGAGGGGATCGCCGAGGGCACTGAGAAGCTGCTGCTCGCCGATGCGGGAGGCCTTGGCCGGGTCGAGGGAAACGATGCGGCTCTTGGTGGCAACGATCAAGGTGCCGGCAGGCCTGCCGGGCTGGCAGCCGGCCAAAGCGATCACCAGGGCAGCGCTGGTGCTGCAAAGGAGGAGGCCAGGGCGCGCCGACCGGGAGCGAAGGGAGGCCGCGGCGGAGATCACACCGGAGGGGAGGGGCCTTCCATTCAAATGGACCGTCCCCCGGCCGAACCACGGGCGAGAGGGTCAGCAGGCGCGGGGGAGATGGTGGCGGGCCACAGGCCCGACGGCGCTGAGGGCGACTTCAAAGACGGGGGAACCCCGCCGGACGAGGGGCCAGCAGCGCAGCCAACAACGATCCGAGTGGGCGTCGAGCCCGATCACCTGATAGAGCTGGCTGTGGGAGGCGTGGTCGCCGGCCAGGGTCTCGGGAAGGCGGATGCAGTCCCCCTGGTGGAGGTCCATGGTGGAGGGAGGTGAAGGGTGGGAAGCAGGGTTGGGGCTGGTGGTTGACCTGCAGAGGAGTGTGGGGGAAGGTTTGGACGTGGGACAGTTCTTGATTCTTGCTTAAGGATTGCGAGAAGGGGGAGGGGGTGTGGTTCGCAGCGCACCTTCTCCGGCCTCCCATCAGGGCATCCGCACCGGCAGCCGCAGAGGGAGGGTGGCGCCCTGGCGGGGAGGTGTCAGAGGGTGCGGAGGCAGGCCGCCACCGCCTCAACCTCTCCCAGGGCGGTGATGGCCGTCAGAGCACGGCGGAAATCTGCTTCCACCACATCGTGGGTGATCGCCACGATCTCGGCCTTGCCTCTGCTGGCCTCGTACTGCACGATCGATTGAATCGAGACGCCCGCACTGCCGAAAGCGGTGCCAATTTTTCCGATCACGCCGGCCTCGTCGCGGGTGCGCAGACGCACATAGTTGCGGTGGCGGCTGAAGCTGCCATCCACGAGGAAACAACGGCGCCAACTCCCGGCGGCCAGCAAGGGATCCAGGCCGGCCCCGGCGCCACCCACCTGGCGGATGCCAGCAATGTTGAGGATGTCGGCCACCACGGCCGAAGCGGTGGGTCCGGCCCCCGCCCCGGGGCCGAAGAACATCACCTGCCCCACAGGATCGCCCTCCACGAGGATGGCGTTGTTGACGCCATGCACGCCCGCCAGGGGGTGATGGCGGGGCAGAAGGGTGGGATGCACGCGCACATCCAGGGGCAGGCCCTCAGCGGAGGCCTCCACCTGGCCATCCATCCGTTCCGCCACGGCGAGCAGCTTCACCACGTAGCCCAACTGGGAGGCATAGGCCACGTCGCGGGCATCGAGGCGGTGGATGCCCTCGGTGGCGATGGCGGGGCGGGCCACGGGGCCCCCGAAGGCCAGGGCGGCAAGGATGGCGATCTTGTCGGCGGCGTCGTGGCCTTCCACGTCGGCGGCGGGGTCGGCCTCGGCATAGCCGAGGCGCTGGGCATCCGCCAGCACCGCCCCGTAGTCGGCCCCCTCATCCGCCATGCGGCTGAGGATGTAGTTGGTGGTGCCGTTGATGATGCCGCTCACCCGTTGGATGCGGTTGCCGCCGAGAGACTGCTTGAGGGGTTCGATGATCGGGATGCCGCCCCCAACCGCCGCCTCGATCAGCACGTAGACCCCGCGCCGGGTGGCGGCGGCGGCGATCTCCTCTCCGTGGCGGGCGATGACCGCCTTGTTGGCGGTGACCACCGGCTTGCCGGCGTCGATGGCACGCAAGATCAGGGAGCGGGCGGGCTCCAGACCACCCATCACTTCCACAACGATCTCCACGGCGGGGTCATCGACCACGGCCTGTGGATCGACGCTCAGGAGGGTCGGATCAAGGGCCACCGGCCGGGGGCGGGCGAGATCCCGCACAGCCACCCGACGCAACACCAGCTCCCGCACCAGGGGGTGACGCCCCTCCGGGCTGGCCAGGATCGCGGCCACGCCGGCTCCCACCGTGCCCAGACCGAGCAAGCCAACCCCGATGGCCATCGGCCCATCCCGCAAACCTCTGATCCTAGGAAGACGCCTGCGGGCTGGAGCGCCGGGCGTTCAGGAGGCGTTTGCATCCCGCAGCTGGCGGGCCTGGTCCTGCATGGTGCGGAAGATGCTCAGGAAGCCGTTGGCCCGGGAGGGGGTGAGGCTGGCCTGCAAGCCGGTGGCGGTGAGGATGGCGGGATCGAGGGCCAGGGCCTGCTCCGGGGTGAGCCCCTCCATGCCCTGGATGAGGAAGGCGAGGAGGCCCCGGGTGATGGCCGCGTCGGAATCGCCCTGCCAGTGGAGCCGACCCTCCCGCACCCCGCCGACCACATAAACCCGGGAGGCGCAGCCCTTCACCTTGTAATCCTCCAGACGGAGGTCTTCCGGGAAGGGAGGAAGTTTTTTGCCCAGCCAGAGCACGTATTCGTAGCGGCGCTTCGGATCACCGCTGCCGCTGAGGCGCTCCACCATCTGATCCAGGGCCGGGCTGCCGCTGCTCCGGGGAGGAGGAGTGGCGCTCATGAGCGGGGACGGTGGAGCATCAAGCCGGCCATGGCGCCCAACAGGGCCACGGCGCCCAGGGACCCCGGGATGCGGGCGAGGGGACGGACGGAGCGATGCCTCTGGCCCTGGAACCCGGCAGGCACGGAACCGGGCAATTCGAGATAGTCGCGATGGCCGGGCCCCGCATCCACCTGCACCTCCCAATCGGCTCGCGCCCGGGCCGGCAAGGCAAAGCGGAGTCGGCCGTCCGCGTCGGTCTCGCCAAGATCAACGGAGGCGGTGCCATCCGGACTGACCATGCGCACCGAGGCCTCCCGCGCGGGCAAGCCCGAGGAGAACTGGCTTTGCAATTGATAAGGAGTGCTGGAGAGGCGATCACCCACCTGCTCCAAAGTGCTCTCGATGCCATGGGCGCGAACGGCAGGCGCCGCGAGCAGGGCGAGAGCGAAAGCACCGGCCAGGACAGGCCAGCGGCGGGGGGCTCGTGGCGCAACCATCGCTGCCATCGGCGCAAAAAGAAGGGTTCTCAGGATGACAGGGCCGTCAACCCGCGTTCCAGCGGCTGTTGGTGCCGCGAGCGGCTTGCACCATGGAGGCGATGGTGCTCACCATCAAGGAAAGCGCTTCTCCGGCTCCCTGGCGGGCTTCCATCTCGGCGGCGAGCACCTGAACAGCCACCGTGGGCATGACGCCAGGGTTGGCGGATGCGGTGGAGGGAGTGGCAAACACCAGGCGCTGCGAGGGAGACAAGGCCAAGAGAGGGAGTCGCACTACGGCCGATATTGGCAAATCCAGCGGGGAAGGGAGAGCCAAGGGGGAAGCCGTTAAGAGGTTGCAACACGGGCAGTGGGATCGGTGCGGGCGTCCGACCAGTGGAGGCCGGTTTCCGTCAGCCGGCCCGGAAAGGGCACATCCCAGGGGTCGCTTGGAAGGCGGGGAACAACGCAGGCGTCCGGCACAACCACCAGGGCTGGCACAGCCGCCCAGAGCGGATCGCTCCGCAGCCGGTCATACCAGCCGCCACCCGAGCCGAGCCGCAGGCCGCTGTGATCCACCGCCAGGGCAGGAACCAACAGGAGCCCGACCTCGGCTGCCTCCAGGGGGGGCGCCACCGTTGGCGCGGGGATGCCCACCTGATCGGGGGCCAGGGGATCGCCCGGACGCCAGGGGAGGTAGAGCAGGCGGTCATCACGGATGGCGGGCAGGGCGAGGTGCTCGCGCCAGGGGGGGGGGAGCTGGTCGGGGAGGGGGCGCAGGTCGGGCTCGTGGCCCACGGGCCAATAGAGGCCGAGCCGCGAGGAGGGGGCCAGATGGGAGGGCAACCGGTGGGCGGCGGCGGCGATCAAGTCAGCGAGGACAGCGGGAAGGACCTGGCGGCGTCGCTGGCGGAAGTGGCGGCGGAGGGCGGTCTTGGTGTCCGCCGGGGGCGATGGGAACGGCGTGGCCGGCAGGAGCGGCGGGGGTTCCGGGGTGGACAGCGGGGCGGTGTTGCCGGGCGGATGGAGGCGGGAAGGCTGGTCCGGATTGGAACGCTGGCCAGGATCGGAGGGGAAGGACACCACGGCCGGCTCCGTGCTGGTGGGGTGCCGCGCATTTTGGCGACCGCCAGGCCGGCCACGACCAGGAAGATCGCCGCAACGGCGGTGAAACCCCAAGGGGAGCGCTCACCCTTGCCGGCCGCGGGGAAGGGAAGGCGGCCGTGCCATCGACAGGGGCGCGGGGGTGAGCGACCCTGGGGACCCATTTCATTCGGGCGGCGACGCCCGCCCTCGCCGATGCGCATCCTTGGCCTTGATCCTGGCCTGGCCCGTGTGGGCTACGGCGTGATCGAGGTGGAGGCGGACGCCGGCGGACGGCCTGGCCAAGGGCGGCAGCGCATGCTCGATTGCGGCTTGATCCAAACCGATCCCCACCGCGTCGAGGGGCAGCGACTGGTGGAGATCGCCGCCGATCTGCGGGTGTTGCTGCGCCGCTGGCAGCCGGAGCTGGCGGCGGTGGAAAAGTTTTTCTTTTACCGCTCCAGCACCACCATCTCCGTGGTGCAGGCCCGGGGGGTGCTGATGATGACCTTGGCTCGCTTCAGCATCCCGGTGGTGGAGTATCCACCGATGCAGATCAAGCTGGCCCTCGCAGGCCATGGCCACGCCGAGAAAGGAGATGTGCTCGACGCGGTGATGCGCGAGCTGGAGCTGGCGGATCCCCCGCGCCCGGACGACGCGGCGGATGCGCTGGCTGTGGCCCTGACGGGCTGGTTTCAGCGGTAGGCCATGGCCACGGCTCCATGCGGAGCCCCTGCGTTCAGGAGAGGAAACCCCGCGAGAGCCCGTGAGAACACAGGGCCCTGCTCTTCCACTCAGCGAGCCAGTTCCTCAACGGCGTAGCTGATGGCCCGGGCGATGTCGGCAGCGTAAGTGGCGTTCACACTGACATCAGAGAAACGGTGATAGTTGGGATTGGGCTCCGGCGCCCCTTCTCCCGCTTGATTGATGAAGTAGTCCTCAGAAATCACAACGGCGGGATACCCCTGGTTTTGGAAGGATGCATGATCCGCTCTCCCAATGGCCGGATCATAGAGGTCTCGGTTGGGCTTCTCCAAACTCGATGTACCACTATAGATTTGTGCCGGACCAAGCATGGTCACGTCCGAAGCCCATTTCGCGATGGATTTCGCCACAACAACAGAGGCATTGCGAACGGAAACATCCGTTGCCCCTGCGTGGATTTCAAAGGAATGTTCTGCCTCGACATCATAGCCAATCATGTCGACACAGATCACCGCTTTTACAGGTGCACCCGTTGATTTAAGATGATTGGCATAGGCCGCACTGCCAACCAGTCCCTGCTCTTCGGCGTTGAGGAAGCAGAAGCGGACCGTGTGCGTGAGCATACCGCGAAAGCCGGCAAGATAACGGGCCGCCGCAAGGGTGCAAGCAATGCCGGATGCGTCATCATCCGCTCCTGGCGCTGGCGACGTCGTCGGATTGAAGCCTGGGGATCCCTGCGCCGTGCTGTCAAGGTGACAGCCGACAATGACAATCTCCGCGCCGAAGCCCGACACCGAGTCGGCGTCCCGCCACCACGGGATCCAGCCACCCAGTCCGAACTTGCGCTCCACTTCAGCGACCAGCCGCGTCGAAGGAATCGTTTCAAGTGCTTCGCCACGAACCCAGTTGTCACCGAGCTCCTGCGCAAGGAAGCCCAAGAGATCAGGGGAGGAGGCATGGGTTCGGATCGTTTCTCGCAAACCACAAAGTGATTGCGCCGGCAGTGGCGAGGATCCCTTGCCGGGGAGATCCGCAATGACGTTGGTGAGAACTTTCCCTTGATAAGAGAAGGTGTGCGTGTAGGGCGTATAGCCAACGGCTTGGAGATCGGCGATGATGGCCTGAACGGCACGCTGGGCGTGAGGGTGGTGCACATGGCGAGACAGGATCTTTCCAGAAGCATCGATCGGCGTGGCGCCGGAATAGCGGGAAACGTCGAATTGCACAGCCATGGCCGTTGGACCGGCGAATCCCGAAGATCCTGAAGCGGCAGAGTTGGCTGATCGTTGCGCGGGCTCTCGCTTCGTTGGCGCGATGCAGGCAGCGGCCCAAGAGGATTGCCGGGGTTGCAACACGGCCATGGAGGGATTGGGCGCCAGGATGGCGCACTGGTGGCGTGAGGCGATGTCTTCGACACACGCCATCTTGGCCGGAGGGACGCTGATCAAAGCGACATGGCCATCCGACCAGACGAGATCCAAGGGGGCCAAGTCCCCGCGCGCAGCCATGCCCCGCCGCTGATCGAAGTGATAGAGATAGGGATCGGCCACCGCTGGATCCATCCTCAACACCTGGAGACTGGTTCCCGGTTGAACAAAATCCGATCGGGTGTCAGCCGGGATGCAGCCCCAGACGATCGATTCCGAGGCGGCGTTCCGCCCATGGAAAACCACCAGATCCTCCGCCTCGGCAAGGAGATTGCGTGGAGCTTGGATCCGCACGAAGAGGGGCACGCGGCCTGTCGCGAGCCAGGCCGCGATGGCCGCGTGCGGGGCGGTGGGAAGGCCCAAGGTCTGAGCAGCGGCGCGCAGCGTGCTGTCGGCCGAGACAAACAGCGTGGCCTCCGCTGGCGCACCGAGTTCCGCGACGCACCGGGCGATCCACGCGCTCGGTGCACCGCGAACGTCCAAGAGCGGAGCGTCGATGGCAGGACTGTCGACCCGATCACAGGACGGATTGGCCCCCTCGTTCGGATGCGCAAGCGCGATCCGAACTCCGGCGGTGCGCAGCGTTTCGAGCGCCCTGGCCACTCCGGCGGCAAGATCGAGACCAAGCACGACCTGCCTCTTGGAGAGCCGAACGGTTCCCAGCGCTTGATCGATCACCAGGATGGCAACCGCAATGTCCTGTTTTCGGGTCATGATGTCCTCACGGAGTGTTGAGAGTGTCCGGCGGAGTGGTGGTGCCAGCCACTCCCGTCAAGCTTCCACTTCGATCATCAGAGTGACGCCACCCACCACAACGCCTTGATGGATCGCCGCGATGGTCACCATCGGCTTATCAGCCAGACCGGGTGGCAGCGTTGTCGCCTGGATGGGATAGTGCCTCGCCAGATCGGGGAACAGGGGGCCATCGGGCAGCGCTGTCGGCTGCTGCGCCCCCCGGGCCCAAGCCCCATCGGCAACCTGGGAGATGCGAAGCGAGGCCAAGCCATCGAGCTTGCCAAGCTGCAGGCGCTGGACATCACGTTCCGAGATCACCAAGTCGCGCCTCGTGCCGAGACGAGGGACGACGGAGAGGACAGCTTGAGGGAACGTCTTGATCAAGCTCTGGAGGGTCAAACTGATGTCCTGGAACTGCTTCGGTTTGAGCGTCACCGCTGTGAAGTTGGAGATGCAGCGCTTGTTGTCCGTATTGGGATCACCAGGCACCGTGAGGACCACACGCACGCAGAAGTGCGTGCTGTTCCCGGAGGGTTTTGGCGACCAGTTCATGACCCAGTCTTTGGAAGTTCCGGCGGCGAGCGGGAGGCCCGAAAGCACTTGCGTTTGGCCAAGAACATTCTTCACTGGCAGCCATGCGGACGGCGAGAGTCCGGGTGAGGCATCTTGATAGAAGGCCTCGATTTTGATCCCGCTTGCGGCCGCGTTACCCTTGTTGTGCAGGCGAATGTGGAGCTTGTTGTCTTTATTCAAATACACCTTGCCATCCGCGATGCCGTCCTGGTTGTTGTCAACCCACACGTCTGGCGACACCCATGTCCAGGCCCAGTTGCGCGAGTCGATCTCGTACTCGGTGCCCATCACTGAGTGCCAGCGAGTGATCATGACGTTTGGCGCAGCGGCTGCGGGGGTCACTGAGATGGAGTAGGAACCTCCCGTGTTTGCCCCCGTGACGATGGCCACAACCTTGGACAGTTTTTTCCCTTTGACGAGATTGGCAACCCGCTTCGTATAGGAGGCCTTGTCGGTGCGATGGATATCGCGCACTTTGCCGTCTTGGTCAATCAGGGCCAGCTGGAAGAGGGAACTTGTCAGACCGGTGCCCCCCGTAAAGGTCACCTGCACGCTCGTTGTGGCCTGGCCGACGGCAATCTCATAGTATCGGCTGGCCCACGGGTTAACCGTGCCGCTGAACGCCACCGACCCTGAAGTTCCAAGCGTTCCTGTGCCCGTCAGCTGGGGAGGAATCAGCGTTGTGTTCGATGGACCGCCGACCACTTCATCGATGTAAATGTTCTCTTCGTCTTCGATGAAATCAAAGCGCCTATCGGGAACATTGGTACCCAGATCCTTCAAGTAGCAGGCCAGTGCATAGTCGCCAAGAACAGTTTCCGAGTTGGTGAGGTCGAGACGTTGTGGATCAAGATAGGAGAACTCATAGAAATCCTGATGCCATGGCAGTTTCTGGAGAGCACTCTTCACGTCCGCTGTGGAATAGCTGCCTGCGGCGCATTGCTCCATCACTTTTCGGTATGTCTCGACACCGACGAAGGGCTCTGTAATATCCGCCGATTGTTGTTCGGCGACGTAGCGCCAGAAGAGGCAGCACTTATAGCCAGCCGACATCAGCGACAAGTTTGTGTTCGCCTGGGTGCCAACACCATTGAAGTTCGTACCAGCTTCATCGAGATAGCGATTCATCTTGTCAGCTGCTGAGTCTTCCGCAAAAATGGCACCCCCCTCAATCACAGACGAACGCCATGGTCCGGTGGCTGAACCGTACTGGAACTGCACCATGTGGAAGAGTTCATGGACACCGACAGCACAGATGAGATCCGCCGGGAGGTTGTTGTTCAAGTAGAACGTGCCCGCTGGCGATGCTGATCCGTATGGAGAGTTATTGATGACCACGGGAATCTTCCCACCGCCCGCCGGGTTTTTCATGCTGAATGGGGCCGTTATGTAGGCCGCGAGGGCACGCTCCAACCAGAAGCAGATCCGCAAGATGTAGGTGGGTGTCGCGCCGTCACCGATGCTGCCAATCACGTTGCTCGTGCCGGGTTCGATGACCGACTGATTGGCCGTCGACGGAGGCACCGCAGCGGGCCCGCTGGTTTGGTACGTCACCTTGAAGTTGGCTGACTGGTACGTTGATGTCCCATAGCCGGCATCCTTGAGCGCCAGGATGTCGTCCACCTGGAGGGCGACTTCACGAGACATCCCTTTTTTCCGAATCGCCGCTTCGATGGCTTCGAGAACCGGAGTGCCGCAGAGGCTGCGCTCGACATCGGCAGTCTGGAGAGCCTCGGCCCTCATGCCCCGACCGGAGGAGACAAGAGCGCGAGCGACTTCGAGCAGCGTCTCGGGGTCTTCCGCTTCGCGGGCAAGGACAGCGAGATCCTTGGGGCGCGCGGCCCAGAGGGCTCGTTCGTGTTCAGGCGCACCGGGGATGATCGTGTCAAAGCTGGCGGAGTCACCCTCAACTTTCACAGCGGTGTCACGCGTTGAGTGGACCACGTGTCCGCTCTCATCGGCGACGAGAATATGGATCAGCTGACCCGAAGGAATGGTCAGGCTGTACAGCCCATCCCCATCCGCTTTTGTTGTGCCGAGCCTGGTGCCATCTTCAGCGCAGAGCCAGACCTCGACTCCCGCCGCAGGCTGGCCTGTGGCATCCCACAGCAATTTGCCTTGAACGAGTGTTTGCGCAGTCATGGTGCCTCCTTTGAAGAAAAATCAATGCCTTGATATAGGGCCACTTCCCATGCGAATGTCCCCTCTCCTTGGTAGTGCGCAAGGGCAGGATTCGTTTCCAGCTTCGACAATGGGAGTGCCCTGCTTGCTTGCTGCCAGAGCAGGCCTTACGCGGTTCCGTGAATCGCGATGGAAGCGTCTTTGAATGGAACGTTGAAAGCTTGATTGCGCATAGGCTCGGATCCCTTTTCCCTTTGTCTACGCCTGCCTTCCAGAACCATATGGAGCTGCACACATAAGTACACACACCATCAAGATTGTTGGCCACGAGGAGATTCCGTTCATGCCAGGAAGACTCTGTTCCCGCAAGAAAGGCTCCATTCATGCTACGCTGTATTCAAGAGTATTGATCCAATTTCAGGCGCCAAGATCAGTGCCCTGCCGGGTGACTGTCCTTTGCATCACCAGCGAGCCCATCTTCCAGCTTGCGACCATGGCCCCTTGGATCCCATCCCGCTCCCCATTCTTTTCCCCCAATCGGCCATCAACTCAAGTCCTTGATCTAATCTTCCTCCAGCAAGCCAGCCACGATCCTGATGGCCATGCGGCCTCTGTTCCATACGGACGTGAAGATGGCCCAGGCAGCCGGATCGGCCCGGGGTGGGTTCTGGAGGCCCCGATGACGGCGCAGGGGCAAGGCTCGGCTGGCTGATGGGCTGGCGCCCGGGTCGTCGGGGTACCTCTTCCTTCCGGGGGCACAGTGGGCACTTCGCCCCAACAGCGCCAAGATGTGAAGGCATCCCCTCCGCCCCAGCCCGGCGCTGGCCCAGCCTGACGATGGAACAACTCTTCTATCGCACCCTCAGCTTTGACGACCTGGAGGTGCTCGTGCTGGTGGAGGACGGGGAAGCGACGCCAAGGGAGGTGGATGAGGCGCTGGGCATGGGGCGGCGCGAAACCCTGGCCGTGTTTCGCCACCTGCTGCGGCGGGGGCTGCTCGATTGGAAGGGCCGCACCGGCGCCTCCGGCACCGAGCCGATCGCCCGCGCGTTCTACTCCACCCCCTTCCAGCTCACGCCCCTGGCCCGCTGCCTCCGAAAGGACGAAGCCTTCAATCTCAAGGCCTTCGGGGCCTCCCTCGGCATGGTCGACGACGACACCCTGGAGTGAGGGCCGAAGACGGCCCCAGACCTCACTCCGCCAGGGCCAGCTCGAACGCCCGCCGATCCTCCTCGCCAGACGGCAGAGCCCGCTCGAACACCTGACAGAACACCTTCACCACCCGATCGCCGGTATCAATGGTTTCCAGGGGGTCCTTGCGCAGGCGGTGGCGCAGGCAGCAAGCCACGACCCGCGCCACGTCGTCATCGCCCACCGCCTCGCGCCCCTCGAAGGCCGCCAAGGCGCGGGCGGCCCGATTGGTGACGATGTCGCCCCGCAAGCCATCCACATCCAACTCGCCGCAGACCGCTGAGATGCGCAGGCGCAGGTCGTGGTCGATCGTGACAGCCCCCAGCCGGTTCTGAGCCTCCACCACCCGCGCCTGCAGCGCCTCCTGGGCGGTGGCGCTGGCCTCCAGAAAGGCCACCGGATCAGCGTCAAACGCCGTGCGCTGATCCACCACCAGCACCCGCAGCTCCGGATCCCGCACCGTGCGCACCTCCACGCTCATCCCGAAGCGATCCAGCAGCTGGGGGCGCAACTCCCCCTCCTCCGGGTTGCCGGATCCGATCAGCACGAAACGGGCCGGGTGGCGCACGGAGATGCCCTCCCGCTCCACCGTGTTCCACCCGGAGGCGGCCGCATCCAGCAACACGTCCACCAGGTGGTCGTCGAGCAGATTCACCTCATCGACGTAGAGCAGACCCCGGTTCGCCTTTGCCAGCAGGCCCGGCTCAAAGGCCCGCACCCCTTCGCTCAACGCCTTCTCGATGTCGATCGTGCCGCAGAGCCGGTCTTCCGTGGCGCCCAGGGGCAGGTCCACCATCGGCACCTGGCACAGCTCCGTGGGCAGCGCTTCGCCGCCGCTGGCTCGTCCGCGCACCTCCTCGCTCTGGAGATCGGGATCCTCCGGCGAGCTGTTGTACGGATCGCCTGTCACCACAGGGATCTCCGGCAGCAGATCGGCCAGGGCGCGGATCGTGGTGCTCTTCCCCGTGCCGCGATCTCCCATGATCATCACCCCGCCAATGCGGGGATCAATCACATTGAGCAGCAAGGCCAGCTTCATCTCCTCCTGGCCCACCACCCGGGTGAACGGAAACACCCTGCGCTTGCTGCTCACACTCACCGGTCGGAAGAAGGGGGGCGAACGGGCGATTGTTTCACAGCCTCCGGCCCGGGGGTCGCCGGGGGGGCTCCCGCGCCGGGCAGGGGGGACGGCAACAGGGTGAGCACCTGGGGCGGGGTGGCATCCGCCGGATAGATCAGGCGCACCTGCACCTGCCGGTTCCCCCCCGGAGCCAGTGTCACCGTGCCCAGGGGCGGCCCCTCCTGCCCGGCCCGTTGCACGAGATGGAAGCTCTGCCGGCCCGCGGCACGACCCTCCGGCCCATCCAGTCCGCTCACCTCCACCGTGCCGCGAAAGACCACGGGCCCAACCCGCAGCACGCCATTCGCGCCCTCGCCTGACAGCGGCGCCCCGCGGAACCGCAGGCCGCCCAGGGGCTCCCGAGTCTTGAGGGGCGATTCAAGGGCCAGCGCCAGCCGCACCGGGCGGCGACCATCATTGCGCAGCGGCAAGGTGAGCACATAGGTGACGCCGTAGTTGCCATGGGCCGCCCAGGCTGTGCCCGGATAGAAGGCGCTCAGCTCCGCCGTCTGCACCTGCCCGGTGCCGAAGGTGCCCCGCTCCAGGGAACTGATCGGCCAGGAGATCGGCGCCCGGGAGGCCGACAGGAAGGGCTGGCCCGGATCGGTGAGGCGGCCGGTCCAGGTGGAGCCCCGCTGCAGGCCACTCACCCGCGAGTACACCATCGGCCCCGCCGCTCCCCGGGGCGTGGGGGCATGTTCCCGGGGGCTCAGCCCCCCGGCCAGAATCTGCGCCCACACCGCTGGCGGCGGCGGTGATCCCTCCGGCCCGAAGGCTGCCAGGGTGGCCACATCCACAGGCCCATCGCTGCTGAACCGCAGTTGCAGGTTGCGGCCATTCAGCAAGGGATCCAGCCCGCGCACCGGCAAGGGAAGCAGCAACAGGGGAGTGAGGGTGTTGGGCTGGAGGATCCAGCGGTCGGGCCATTCCCGCCGCGACGGGGGCAGGCGCAGCAGCAACTCCGTGGCCACCCGGCTGCCCGGTCCCGACCAGACCGGCGTCAGCCCCTGGGGCATCAGGGGCGGCAGGGGGAGGAAGGGCGCCTGCGGCTCCTTTCCATCCACCGACTGGGAGAGGGCCGTGGCGCCTGTCAGCAACCGCAACAGCACCGGCTGATCCCCCCGGGGGGCGGCCACCACCGCCAACCAGAGGGTGGAGGACAGGGTTTCGGGCTTGCCGGCGTAGACGTGGTGGCTGAAGAGGTCGAACGTGCCGGTCAGGGGCGTGTTCAGGTGGGCGGAGGGATCGGCCAGGGTGAGCGCCCCGAGGCGGCCACCGCCCCGGAAGGTGGACAGCAGGATGCCCGGGGTGACGATCAATTCCGGGTTGTTGTCGTTCAAGACCGGAATCCCATCCAGCCCGCCAGGGAGGGCCTCCACCGCCTGGGACCGCAGGCGATCCGGCGCTGACGACTGGGCCACCACCGGCGCCAGCCAGGCGCCCGCGCCCCAGAACGCCAGCACCGCCAGCCAGCGAACCCGGGCCATGCCGCGTCGCAGGGGAACGGGCCAGGTCATGGGCGCTTCCCAACCAGGGCACGACCCACCTCGGCCGCCATGGCGCGGATCAACTCGCCCGAGCGGGGGTCATTGAAGGGCCCCTTCACCATGAACGCGGCCACGGCACGCTGACCATTGGGGAGTTGGATGAGGCCAGCGTCGGCATAGGCGATGCCGATGTCGCCGGTCTTGTTGTAAACGGTGATGCCCTCGGAGCGCAGTTCAGTGTCCGGGTCGGCGGCCTCTTTGTTGAAGGCTTTCAGAAACCCGGCGGGGAGGAGGGTGTTCGTGCGGGAGGTGCCGAGGATTTCGCGAAAGAGATCGCGGGCCCGGGGGCCGAGCTTCTCGCCGGTGTCGACCAGGGCGATGGAGCGGGCCAGGTCCCGGGCACTGCTCGTGTTGGTGCCCCCCAGATCAGGGAGCCAGTTGCGCAGCACCGTGGCCTCCATGCCCAACTCCTGAAACGTGGCGTTGAGGGCCTGCTTGCCGCCCAGCCGTTTGATCAAGAGATTGGTGGCGGTGTTGTCGCTGACGCGGATCATTTCGGTGGCCGCCTCATGGAAGGGGAAGCGGGTGCCATCCGGCCTGCTGGCCATCCAGCCGGCCCCGCCCCCCCGGGTTTCCTTGCTGAGCGGGAGGGGCTCATCCCAGCGCAGGCGTCCCTGGTCGTAGCGGTCGAGGGCCACCAAAAGGATGGGCGTCTTGATCGAACTGGCCGCCGGCAGGGGGAGATCGGGCTTGAGCTCGGCGTAGCGTCCGTCGTCAAGCACCAGGAGGAAGCCGGAGGCGGTCAGATCCTTTTGAGCCGCGGCGAGCTTGGCCCAGCGCTGACTGACGGCGGTGAGTTCACGGCGGGGCTCGAACCGTCCCGGGCCCCGATGGCCCCCGGGGATCAGCTTGGGGACCGGATCCACCCGGGGCACCCCCACCGCTCCCTGGGCCAGGCGCGGCGCCAGCAGCTTCAGGCCCGTGCCGGCGATCACCCCAAGACCGGCGCCGATCACCACGAGCCGCAGGATCAGCAGAAGGGGGCCGCTCCAGGGCGACCCGGCAGAGCGGGGTGGGCGATCGTTCGACACAGGATGGCGTGGAGGGACCAGTGCGCCCTGACGCTAGTGGTCCTCCCCGTCGCGCACACCCCGGCGGCTGGCCCAGCGCAACTGGCACACCATGCCCCGCAGCAGGGCCACATCGTTCTCGCTGAGCTGGGCCCGCTGCAGAAGGGCGCGCAGCTTGGCCATGCGGGCACGGGCGGTGTGGGCCTGCAGGAACCCCACCTCCAGCAGAAGGGCTTCCCCATCCGTGAGGGCCGCCTCGATGGCCCCCTGCGGAGCGAGGGGCGCGGCCCGCTCCGCGGCGCTGGGGGCCGGCCCTCCCTCCGAGGCGACGGCCTGGCTGAGGGTCCAGAGGTGGTGGAGCGCCACGGCCACCGCGTGGGACAAGTTGAGGGAGGGATAGGCGTCGGCGGCGGGAATGTGCAAGAGACAACCCGCCCCCAGCAGCTCCGTGTTGGAGAGGCCCCGATCCTCCCGGCCAAACACCAGGGCCCCCTTCTCCCCCTCCATGCCACCCCCGGCCCGGCCCGGCTCAGGCCCCAGCAACCAGGCCAGGGCCTCTGCGGGCGGCCGCAACGGCAGGGGCGGACCCTCCAGCCGTCCTGTGGCGGCCACCACCCGGCGACAGTCGGCCAAGGCCGCGGCCAGATCGGGAAAGATCGGTGCCCGCTCCAGGTGGTGAACGCCATGGACAGCCATCTGGCGGGCCTCCGCGCTGAGCGGATCACAGCGGGGGGCCACCAGCCGCAGCTGATCAACGCCGAAATTCGCGCACAGCCGGGCCACGCTTCCCACGTTGCGAGCACCTTGGGGTTCCACCAGCACCAGGTGAAGGATCAAGGGAGGCTGTGCAGAAAGGCCAACAGATCCGCCATGGTCTGCGGATCAGGCTGAAAACGGGGCATGGGCGGCGTGCGGCCGCTCACCACCTGCTGGATGAGCTGACGATCGTTCTTGCGTTGGCCCACGCCATGAAGGTTGGGACCCACCAGCCCCTGGGCGGCCAAACCGTGGCAGCCGGCGCAGTTGAGGCGAAAGAGCCGCCCGCCGTTCCCCACATCTCCCCGCAGCTGGAGGGTGGCGCGGGTGTAGGGGTCGGCGCGCAGGGCGGGAAGGAGCACCACCAGGCTGAAGAGCAGCACGGCCAGGCCGGCCACCAGAGCCAGGAGCGTCAACAGACGACGGCCCCGGGGGGGCGACGCCTCCGGCAAGGGGCCGTCCACGGCGGCCGGGGGGGAGGCGGAAGCGGCAAGGGGGGAGGGGCCTGTCACAGATCGAGAGACGGTCGCCAGGAGGGAGTGGGCCTTGAAAGAATGGGCCCACGCGCCTTGTGGTGATTCTCCGTGATTGAACCCCTCCTCTGCGGCATCGTGCTCGGATTGATTCCGGTCACCCTGGTCGGCCTGTTCGTCGCCGCCTGGAACCAATACCGCCGGGGCAACGCCCTGAGTTGAGTCGGTCGTCCCCACACGAGGCTCTCCAGGGCGTCTCAAGGGTGGATGGGCTGTCTCCTCCAGACGGACTGTCTCCTCAGAAGGGACTGCCTTCCCGGAAGGCATTGCAGCCACCGAACGCTCTGACTCCTCCAGACGGACTGTCTCCTCAAAAGCGACTGTCTTCCCGGAAGGCATTGCAGCCACCGGATGCACTGTCTCCTTCGGAGGGGCTGTCTCGTCCAGAGGGACTGCAGCCACAGAGGTGACTTTTGACTCCCAGCGGACTTTTGCCACCGAAGAGACTCATTCCAGCAAAAAAGTTTGCCCGGCTGGATTTCACCACAGAAACTGGCCCACGGGATTCCCCGGGCCAGCCTGATTTCGTTTCGGCAGTCGTTTTCAGCCCTTTCTCGTGGATGAAGGACGGCCGGCAAGCGCCAGCGGAATTGTTTGACATAAAAAGATTTGCGGATCGGGGGCGTGCTCCGTCGCGGGGGCCTCGCGGTGTGGTTCTGTTTTCATCGCCGACCTGAAGTCCCCGCGCTTCAGCCAAAGGCACGCTGCAGGGACTTGTGTCCCGGGCGCGTGTCGGCCGAATCAGCCTGAATCCAGGATCAACCAGAGGCCCAAGGAGCCCCAAAGCACAGCCTCCCCAGCCCTTGAGGGCGGGCAATGCAAAATTTGCATAACGAGGGCACTCCAGAAGCAAGCATCGAATTGTTGCGGAGTTGCACAATGCGGCTGCTTTTGCCCAATCCTGTCATCCACGGAGACCTAACTTCATTTACCGTGAATTCAGGCAATGCCAATCTTGTTATATGACCAATGGCTCTAGTTCGTCCATGGAGCTGATGCCAATCTGGTTTTCCCGGCCAATCCAGACAGGCTCCTTCCTCTCCCTCCAAGACCTCTCCTCGCATGGCCATTCATCCTTGCTTCTTAAAGCATGGAGCCATTGAGCCAGCGATCCGCCACTCTCCAACACCCACTCCGTGACCAGCTCAAGGTTTCGCAGAACCCAATAATTTGCGCCAACTACCTCGGCAAAGTTCTGCCTCTGCGTCATCTCGATTCGCTCACTCCACCCGCTCAGTGGTGGCACCTTGACGGTGCGCTCCAAGCCCAGCAATTGCCGATCGCCGCAAGCATCGGCTCTCCCTACCTCCTGGAATGCACCGACCATCCGCTCCACTGGCTGGTGCTGGTGCACGATGGACATGTGACCATCCAGCAAGACGACCAGTGTCATGAGCTGGTCGCGGGCGACGGGGTGATGCTGCCTGGCCGTCCCTGGAGCCTCCAGGGTCAACACAGCAGCATCACCACCATCGGCTGTGATCCACTTCTGCTGCTGAGCGCGGCACGAAACCTGGCCTCCGGCCCATGGTCTCCGCCCTCCCCTGTGAAGTCGCCGCTGCGCAGCCTGTTTCCACTCCCCACCCGCTCTGATGGCTACTGCTCTGCCCTGATGGACGTCATCAATCTGGAGCTGCCGGCCCTCCACCTCCTGGTGCAGCTGGGCGAAAACGTTCTCGAAAGCTTTTTGCTGCGCGAGCATTTTTACCGACTGATGGCGGCACTTGTCTTTGCTGACCTGCGCCATGGCCCGACCCAGGACGAGCGGGAACCCAGCTTCAGCGACAAGCGATTGGATCGACTGCTCGACTACATCTCACTCCATCTCTCTGATCCTTTGCCGTTGAGCGTTCTGGAAACGCAAAGCCACTATTCGCGCCGCTCCCTCCACTACGCCTTTCAGCAACGTTTCGGTTGCAGCCCCCTGCAATGGATTCGTCAACAGCGCATGCAGGTGGCCCTTCAACGCTTGCGCCAGCCCCATCCCAATGATTCCGTGGCCTCCGTGGCCCTCAGCTGCGGCTACCGCTCACAAAGCCGTTTCCGCATTGATTTTGAGCGCACCTTTGGCTGCAAACCCTCCGCCGTGTTGCGGGGGGAACAGGTGCCGACCGGCGCCTGGAGCGCGGAGGACGCCACGCCCTGATCCGCCGCGGTGCGCGACCCTCGGGCCTTCGGGAGGGGGGCCGCCCTCAGGGCTCCGACCGGTCGCGCTCCAGCAAAAGCACCACACTGCCCCCATGGGTGCTCCGCCGACGCTCCCGCCAGCCCGCAGGCAGCGGCGGCAGGACCGTGCGGTCGCATTCCAGGATCAGGGTGCCCTCCGGCGCTAGCCAGCCCCCCGAGGCCACCGCCCGGGTCAGCGGCCCATGCAGGCCCGCGCTCCAGGGGGGATCGGCATAGATCAGATCAAAGCTCACACGGCCACTGGCCTGCGCGCCGCGGTCGAGAAAGCGCAGAGCCTCCTCCACCACCACCTCCACCGCGCCGCCCCCCCCCTCCTCCGCTCCCGCCAGCCCGCGGGCCACGGCCTCCAGATTGGCCCGCGCCACCGCGGCCACCCGCCGATCCTTCTCCACCAGGACCACCGCCCCGGCTCCTCGCTGAAGCGCCTCACACGCCATCACGCCGCTGCCGCCACAGAGCTCAAGCCAACGAGAGCCGTGCAGCTCGCTCGCCAGCATGTTCATCACCGCCTGACGCACCCGAGCGGTGGTCGGTCGGGCCACGTCTCCCCTTGGGCTGCGCAGCCGCCGGCCCCCGCTCAGCCGCAACACCATCCTCAGACCCGCTCGACCCAATCCAGCCAGCGCCGAAGCATCGCGGCACCAGCGGCGCTCGATTTTTCGGGGTGGAACTGGCAGGCGGCGATCCCGTCCTTCCAGATCGCCGCGGTCACGGCCCCTTCCCCCCAGGCCACCCGTGCTGTGACACAGGTTGGGTCCGTCGGCACCGCCGCGTAGGAGTGGACGAAGTACATCCAGGGCGTGGGCGCCCGCGGCGGAAGCAGGGGCGAGGGTTCGGCCGGCAGGAGCGGTGCCCAGCCCATGTGGGGGATGGGATGGCCGGGCCAGCGGGCCAGGGCGGCCACATGGCCCGGCAGGAGCCCCAGGCCCTCGCCCCGGCCTTCCTCACTGCGCTCAAAGAGCAACTGCAACCCCAGGCAGATGCCCAGCAGGGGCCGCCCCGCCGCACAGGAACGCCGCAGGGGCTCCACCAGGTCGGCGGAGGCCAGCCGTTCCATGGCCGGATCAAAGGCCCCCACGCCGGGCAACACCAGGGCCGCGCAAGGCTCCATGGCCGCCCCGCCCTGCACCGGCACCACCTCCGCCCCCAGCCGCTCGAAAGCCCGCTGCACCGAATGCAGGTTGCCCATGCCGTAGTCCACCAGGCCAAGGCGCGTCATCGGTGCCTCACAGCGGTGCGCAGAGCCGCTCAGCCGGATGGTTCAGGGATGGAGCGGTGGGCAAGTCGAGACCGTTGAGATGATCCAGAAATTGATACAGGCGGCCCACCCGGCGCTTGTCAAATCGCAGCCGAAGGCAGGGGCGCAGGATGCCGTTGTCATCCACACTTTCGCCAGCGGCGATGGCGCCATCCTCCAGCAAATCGCCGAAGCTCTGATTGAGATCGGGGAGCCGCTCCTCGGGGATGGGGGCGTTGAGCAACAACTCCACCCGATCCTGCTGGAGCCGTGCGCTGTGATAAACGCGATAGAAATGACAGATGCGCCCGACCGCCTCTTCAGCGGAGCTGGCCTCGACGACCAAAGCGCGATCCTCCGGCAAGATGAGGCCTCGGCTGGCAAGCACTTCAGTGACATTGGTCCGCCAGGTGGACCAGAAATCATCGCCCTCGGGTGCCAATACCACCAACGGTGTGGGGGACGTGCGACCGGTTTGGATGAGCGTGAGGGATTCAAACAGCTCGTCCAGCGTGCCGAACCCACCGGGCAGCACCACCAGCGCATCGCTTTCGCGCAAGAAAAACAGCTTGCGGGTGAAGAAGTAACGAAAGTAGAGCAGGCGGGCGGAGCTGGTACTCACATAGGGATTGGGATGCTGTTCAAAGGGCAGATCCACATTCAGACCGATGCTGTGGTGGGTGCCCGCGCCGCTGTTGGCGGCCTCCATCACGCCCCCGCCAGCGCCGGTCATCACATCAAATCCAGCCTGCACAGCCAACCTCGCCACCTCCTCTGCCAGGGTGTAAGAGGGGTCTTGGGCCTGGATGCGCGCGGAACCAAACACGCTGATCTTGCGGGCCCCGCGACTGGGACGAAACACCTGCAACGCTTCGCTGATGTCTGCCAAGCAGCCGCTGATCAGCTCCCACACTTCCTCCTCTTCCTTCTCTGAGCGGGACACTTCCAGCAGGGACAGGACGGAGCGCTGGATCAGCCGCCGCTGGGGATGCCGCTCCAAGTCCTCGGCAAGAGCCTCCAGCGGCCCGCGACCGCGGGCTGGGAAGGAAAGCGAGCAAGCCGTGGTGGACAGGGGACGGACGGCAACGGGGAGAGGGAGCGAGATCAGGAGCGCAGGCTCATGCTGTCTCCTCAGGCAAGTGCTTTTTGATCGTGCCACTGAGGGTGGCCTTGGGAACGGCGCCGACCACGGTGTCCACCTTCTCGCCACCCTTGAAGATCATCAGGGTGGGGATGCTGCGAATGCCGTATTGGCTGGCCACGGTGGGATTCTCATCCGTGTTCAGCTTGTAGACCTTGATCTGACCGTCAAACTCTTTGGCGATCTCATCAACGATCGGGGCCACCATCCGGCAGGGGCCGCACCAGGGGGCCCAAAAATCCACCAGCACAGGTTTGTCACTCTTGAGCACGTCCTGTTCGAAAGAGGCGTCAGTGACAGCCGGAGCGCTGGACATCTGGGTGTGCGGCAGAAGATCAAATGATTTTAGCAACGGCGATCCTGGCGTCTCGGAACGGCCTGGCAAGCGTTGCAGGCCGTTGCACAGGGCTCACCGGAAGACAAAAAGCCCGGACGCGCCGGGCGGAACGGTGTGAGGAGTGTGCGAGCCGTAGCCCCCACGCCATCAGGGTAGCGCCCGCAGGGGGTGCCGATCCGGAAGGCGCCACAAGGGAGAGATTATTTGCCCATTCCCAGCTGCTGGGCTTTTTGATACACCTTGCCCTCTGTGAGCAGGGATGGCGCCACCACCACCTCCACCTGCTGCATCTCGCGCAAGGTGCGGGCCCCCAGGGTGCCCATGGAGGTGCGAATGCATCCAAGCAGATTCTGGGTGCCGTCATCCAGGCTGGCGGGGCCACGCAGGATCTTTTCCAGACTGGCACTGGTGCCCACCTGAATGCGGGTGCCCCGAGGCAGCACCGGGCTGGGGGTTGCCATGCCCCAGTGGAAGCCGCGGCCCGGGGCTTCCGCCGCCCGCGCAATGGGAGAGCCGATCATCACCGCATCAGCCCCGCAGGCCAGACACTTGCAGATGTCACCGCCAGTGACGATGCCGCCATCGGCAATCACAGGCACGCTGCGGCCACTTTCTTGCAGATGGTGTTCCCGGGCGGCGGCGCAATCCGCCACGGCTGTGGCCTGGGGGATGCCGATCCCCAACACGCCGCGGGAGGTGCAGGCCGCCCCGGGCCCGATGCCCACCATCACGCCCGCGGCGCCCGCGCGCATCAGCCGCAGGGCCACCTCGTAGGTGACGCAGTTGCCGATCACCACCGGCACGCCCAAGTCGCGACAGAGGGCCTCCAGATCCAGGCTCTGGCGTCCCACGGGGCCCACGTGCTCGGTGGAGACCACCGTGGCCTGCACGAACAGCAGGTCCGCCCCGGCCTCCGCCACGGCGGCACCGAAGCGGAGGGCCGCCGCCGGCGTGGCGCTCACCGCCGCGATGCCGCCCCGCTCCCGAATCTCGGCAATGCGCTGGCGCACCAGGGTTTCCTGCACCGGCTGGCTGTAGAGCTCCTGCATCAACGGCACGAACGCCTCCTTGCCCACCGCCGCAATCCGATCGAGCACGGGATTGGGATCCTCGTAGCGGCACTGCACCCCTTCCAGGTTGAGCACGCCGAGGGCACCGAGGCGGGACAGTTCCACAGCCATGCCCACATCCACCACGCCGTCCATGGCGCTGGCGATGATCGGGATCTCCCTCCGGATGCCGGCCAGGGTCCAGTGGCTGTCGGTCACCTCGGGATCCACCGTGCGACTCCCGGGCACCAAGGCGATCTCGTCAATGCCGTAGGCGCGGCGGACGGTGCGGAAGCGGCCGAGCGAAAGGGTCAAGGGAACCATGGGTATTGGGGCCAAGCTATCAAGAGGCCGGCCGCCCGGCAGACACCGTTTGCGACCGGGCCTCGGCCTCCCCTCAGGACCCGCTGAAGGCGTCCCAGCGGCGTTTCCAATCGTCGAGAATCACTTGGCGGTCGCTCCTGCGGGTGAGGCGGGTGAGGCTGAAGCGCAGCAAGGCGAGCAGACCCACGAGCTGCAACAGCCGCGGCAGCAGGGGCAGGTCGTCCAAGGTGGCGAGCAGGGCTCCATAGAGCTTGAGCACCAGCAGAACGCCCAGCAGCACTCCCAGGCCGCGCAGGGGGCCGCCCAGGCGGTCCCACTGGCCCGGCAGATCGGCCTGCTCCAGCCAAGTCCGCAGTTTCCCCAGCAGCAGCTCCCATTCCCCCCCCTCGGATCCGGCGGCGCCTCCGGGCAGGGGAGGCACCTCCAGGGTGGTGGCCACCCGAGGCTCCCCGGCATCGCCGGCGGCCTCAACCTCCACGGCCTGCGCGACAACTTCCATCACGACCCCGACCCCAACCCCGTCCTCCCCGGCGGAGGCGGGAGCGGCCGGCGGGGGCGCGGAGGGTGTCGGATCCTCAGGGATGGCGGAAGCGTATGGGGTGGCATCGGCCTCCGGCATGGCAGGAGCCTCACGCATGGCGGGAGTTTCCAAGGTGTAGGGCGTCTCCAGGGAAAGCGGGGGCAGGGGTTCCCCGGGGGGCTCAGCCGTTGGGGCCATGGCCTCGACAGGCTCGGGGGCCGCAGCCGGGGACGCAAGGCCCTCCGTGGAGGGCTCGGGCCCGGGGGAAGCAGGGGTTTCGGCCATCGCGCGCTGGGGTTTTGTGGCACGAAGCTTAAGGGCCATCTCCAGGGGAATTCCCCCGCTGACGGGCCGGCCCGCAGGATGGCAGCGGCATCGTGCGCTCAGGGGTCCAACGGTCGCAAGCCCGAGCGCTGCCCGAGGGAGGCCGCGGGCCAGCGGAGGGGAAAGCGGCCCTCCTCCAGTTGGAGGGCCAGTTCAGCGCCGATCTCCATCGCCAGGCGAGGACTGTGCGCCGGGAGCGCCCGCAGCCGGCGCCCCTCCACCTCGATCCATCCCGCCCGAAGGGCGCTGTAGCTCACCCCGCCGAAGGACGGCTTCAAGCGGCGGGGGATGGCCACATCCAGCACAGGGGCCTCCAGGGCGCGGTTGCTGGTGGCGGCGCCGAGGGCCGTGGCGCCGTCGACGAGCGGCACCGGCGCGGCGATGGCCACCAGCAGCACATCCCCCTGGCCCTCCAGCCAGCCGGCCCGCAGCCAGCGACCCTGCAGTCCATGCAGGTCCACACAGACCGCCGCCACCGCCCCGGGGGTGCGGGCATGGCCGCTGGCCAGGCGCCGCGGCCGGGGTTGGTGGGCCCCACCAGGTCCCACCACCCCGCCCACGGCTCCGGCCCCCAGCACCGGCGAACCCCGACCCAGGAGCGCCCGGCCACGCATGGCCAGGC
>JBKDTB010000014.1:0-2974 GCA_046340515.1 Cyanobacteriota bacterium
CCACCAGGGTGGCGAAGAGCTCCAGGCGGGCGGCCTCCGGCGCCGGTTCGGGGGGCGCCGGGGGGCGATGCCAGCGGGGCTGGCGGCCGCTGAGCACATGGCGCACGTGGCGGCCGGGTTCGCGGATGGGGAGGTTCAGCAGGCTCGGCACCAGGGCCCGCAGTTCCCGCGCACAGCGGTAGTAAATCCCCAAACCATCGCCGCACACCACCAGCTCCCGGATCCCCAGCCGCTCCACCACCTCCCGCTGCCCCACCAGCCACTGGTTGTTGAGCACGGCCACATCCCACCGCCCGACTCCAAGGGCTTCGGGTTCGGTGGCCAGGCGGATCGCCGCGAATTCCGGGTGTTGCTGCCGCAGCACGGCCAGCCAGCGCTCCAGGTCGGCGTGCAGGGCGGCCAGCGCCTTGGGCTGCTTGCGCAGCACGCCGGTGATCAAAATCGCGATGGGCGCCTCTCCCCGAGCGCCCTCGCCCCCAGCCGCCAGGAGCGTGCGCACCACCGCCAACTGATGCACCAGGTGGATCACGCCCCCGCTGAGCACGAGGAGGCGGGGCGGCGGAGGGCCGGCGGTCAAGGGGGCGGGGGCGGGCCGGGCAGGGGTTCGATCGGCGCCAGGCGTGGATCGAGGATCTTCGGGCCCATGCCGCTGAACTTCACCGCCAGGGAGATCTTCTCCCCTGATCCGAACAGGTGGGTCACCGTGCCCACGCCGAAGGTGCCGTGGCGGAGGAGATCGCCCACGGCCCAGGTGTGGGCCACTGATCGTCGGCGCACGGCATTGGTGGGGGCACCGGCCGAGCCGCCGCTGGCCACCTGGCGACTCTCGGCCCGATCGACCCGGGTGAGGCGATCCATCCGCTGCTCCCGCCGCAGGGCCGCGCCGCCCGTGCGGGGCACATCGCCCTGGAGCAGCTCCTCCGGCAGCTCCGAGAGAAACACCGAGGGAACGGCCGGCTCGCGCATGCCGCCCCAGAGGCGCCGCTCGCAGGCATGGGAGAGAAACAACCGCTCCCGCGCGCGGGTGAGGCCCACATAACAGAGGCGGCGCTCTTCCTCCAGGGAGGCTGGATCATCCAGGGAGCGGTAGCTCGGAAACAACCCCTGCTCCATTCCCACCAGGAACACCACAGGAAACTCCAGGCCCTTGCTGGCGTGCAGGGTCATCAACACCACCTTTTCGGCGGCGGTGTCCTTGTCATCGGCATCGCTGGCCAGGGCGGCACTGGCCAGGAAGCCCTCCAGGGATCCCTCCTCGTTTTCCTCCTGGTATTGCAGGGCGGCGTTCACCAGCTCGTTGAGGTTGCGGCGGCGATCCTCCGACTCATCGGTGGCTTCAGCGATCAGCTCCGCCAGGTAGCCGCTCTGCTCCATCACCCGCTGCACCAACTCCGCCGGCGGGGCGCCCTCCAGCCGCCCCTGCAGATCGCGCACCAGCTCGCTGAACTGCAGCAGCCCCCGGGCGGATCGGCCCGCCAGGGACCGCACGGCCTCGGCGTCGCTCACCACCTCCCAGAGGGGCACCCCCAGCTGGTTGGCCGCATCGCTCAGGCGCTCGATGGTGGTCTTGCCGATGCCTCGTCGGGGCACGTTCAACACCCGCAGCAGGCTCACGCTGTCCGCCGGGTTCACCAGCAGGCGCAGGTAGGACACGATGTCCTTGATCTCCCGCCGGTCGTAGAAGCGCAAACCGCCCACCACCAGATAGGGAATCCCCCAACGCACCAGCGCTTCCTCCAGGGCCCGCGACTGGGCGTTCGTGCGATAAAGAACGGCCAGATCACCCCAGGCCAGCTCCGGGTTGGCGGCGGTGAGCATGCGCATCCGATGCACCACCGCCTCCGCCTCCGCGATCTCGTCGTCGCAGCGGGTGAGGCTGATCGGTTCGCCCTCTCCGCGGGTGGGGCGCAACACCTTGTCGATCCGCTCGCTGTTGTGGGCGATCAGGGCGTTGGCCGCCTGCAGGATCGTGGCGGTGGAGCGGTAGTTGTCCTCCAGCTTCACCATCGTGCGGGTGGCGTCATCGGCGGCGCCATCGCCGAAGTCGGACTGGAAGCCCATCAAAATCTTGAAGTCGGCGGCACGGAAGCTGTAGATGCTCTGATCCGCATCCCCCACCACGAACACCGAACGATCGCTCCAATCGCTCACTTCCCCCGGATCCTGCCCATCGGCCACCAGCAGTTTCAACAGCTCGTATTGGGTGCGGTTCGTGTCTTGATATTCATCCACCAGCACATGGCGGAAGCGACGATGCCAGTAGTGGCGAATCTCACCGTTCTGCCGCAGGAGCTCCACAGGCAGGAGCAGCAGATCATCGAAATCCAGGGCATTGTTGGCCGCCAGGGCGCGGCGATAGAGCCGGTAGGCTTCCGCCACCTTTCGATCCCGCTGCCCCTCGGCGTTGGCCTCCAGCTGATCCGGCAGCCAGCCCTGGTTCTTGGCGTTGCTGATGGCCCAACGCACCTTCTTCGGCTCAAAACGCTTCGGATCCAACCCCAGCTCCTGGGTCACGATCTCCTTGACCAGGCTCTGGGCGTCGTTCTCGTCGTAGATCGTGAACTGACGCGTCCAGCTCAATCCGTCTGGATCCTTGTATTTGTCGATGTCGAACCGCAGCAGGCGGGCGAAGAGGGCGTGGAAGGTGCCGATCCAGAGGTCTTTGATCACCTCCCGATACACCCGACTGCGCAGCTGCTTCTGCTCCACCGGGGGCAGGGTGGTCCAGGGCTGGCCGAACTGGCGCTGGGCCAGCGACTGGGCCAGCAGCTGCTCCAGCCGCTCCTTCATCTCCCGGGAGGCCTTGTTGGTGAAGGTCACCGCCAGCAGGGTCCCCGGATCGACGCCGTGGTGGCCGATCAGATGGGCGATGCGATGGGTGAGGGCGCGGGTTTTGCCGCTGCCCGCCCCGGCCACCACCAGCAGGGGCCCGGTGGCGTGATCCACGGCCCGGCGCTGGGCGTCGTTGAGACCG
>JBKDTB010000015.1:0-14800 GCA_046340515.1 Cyanobacteriota bacterium
GGGCGCAAACTCTTATCAACAAGCCACTCGTGAGAGGCAATTCCAGGGGCTTCAGCGCCGAGCCAAAGCTATGGGTTACAAGCTTGTGGCTACAAGCTGAACCCCCTAGACCCCTGTCCCCCGTTCGTGTTTCTTAGGAAGAAGTCCAAACGTGGCGCTGGCCTGATAGATGCCGCACAGACCTTCTCACATCCAAGCCTGAAGCCTTGCGAGACTCAGAGCACAGCACAGGCGGTTCGGCCAATCCATCGAGAAGCTTCCCAAGCTGAACGTCCCCGGTTCGAGTCCGGTCACCCGCTTTCAGTTCAGGCCTGAAAAACCAAGCCTGCACCAGGATTCCTCCTCTCTGAAAGCTTTCAATATAGATCTCTGGAATCAGAGACGATGAGCAGAGATTGAATCCACCTTCCCATGGAATTTTCCCTGGGATCATCTTTGCTCCCGCCAGTGATTGAGCCATACAGAGTTTCCCTAGATTTCTACCCATTGCAACGCGAGACCTGTCCCTAGAATGGGGGCAACCCCACACCAACACTGTCCAACCCCATGGGTCAGCGAGAGAGAATGCGTGCCACCATGCCGTCAACCGACGACCGCCAAGCTGAGGCGATGGTTCAAGCCTTCACTGGCTTGGGCAGGGATTTGCTCTCAAGCAGCTGGAATGTGCTGCTGATGGCCCGCATGGTGGCGGAAACTGCCTTCTGATCCAGGGCATCAGCACCTGCCTGGCCGCCAGAAACAGGCCCCTTATCGGATGGACCCGGCCATGACCAGCACCGTGAAATCCAGTGTCCAAATGCTGATCTTCATGATGCCTTTCCTTGTGCTTTGCGGTGTGCCGATGGGAGGCTGTCTTCATCTCTCCATGCCCGGTGATGCCCTGTTTTGCATGGGAGTCACCCGGCTTGCCCGTGCATTGGATCACCGAAGATCGAAAGCTCAGCCGCCACGAAGGCGTTCTCCTGTTCACCGTGCATGGCGTCGTGGCGATGGGGATGGGGATGGTGTTGCCAGGCCCTGGACACTGCCCCACCCAACCATCCTTGCCGCCACCTTGGCCTTGCTGGGTGTGACGGCAACCGCGAAGGCCGCCCCTGCCGATGTGCACGACTGGGGCAGTCTCCCTAGCTTGCTCCATTCGCCATCTTGGTTGAATCTGGAGCTGAACCTCAACGCCGAGCCCCTCGGCAATCCTGCTGGTGGCATCAGCCAGAGCGCCGAGTGGATGCAGCAACTCGTCCTCCATCTGGAGGCGGGAGCAGGCCTGGGGAAAGATCAGACCCAATGGAGTGAATTCGAGCACTGGAAGGTCCATGCCGAGCTGACGCTCTTAAGCGGTGATCCCTTCCTCAACGACACAATCGGCGCGGCATTTCCTTTGCAAGCGGTCGCCAATCCCATCGGACTCTGGCCGACTGAACTCTCTCTGGAGAGAGCGAATGGAAGGGGTCCATGGCTCGTGAAGGCGGGCCTCATGTCTGCCAATCCTTCCTTTCTAGCGGCTCCAGCTTACGACTTCTACATTCACTCAGCCCTCAACAACACCCTCAATGAAGAGGTGGTTGGCCTACCGCTCAATCCCTACGTTGCGCCGGGAATCGTTGCCCAGCTCACGACAGGCAACAGCAGCGATTTGCGTATCGGGGCCTTTTCACTCGATCCAGTGAACGCCATCGCGTCGGTTTTTGGGGTGGATACCAGCCAACCCAAGCCGGAAGGCAACCTGCAACTTCTGCAATGGAACCTCCGCCAACTCCCCGGCTCAAAGGCTTTGGACCATCCCATCCCATCCAGCAAGGGTCCGGTGAAGCGTCAACTGCCCGAGCCCCTGCTGCAGCTGGGCGGGATGCGGGCGCACACGCGCTTGGACACTCGGAATGTCGCCAGCATCGGTGCGGGGGAGAACTGGGGCGCCTTTGGATCCGTGACGGTTCCGGCGCCGTTTCCATTGGGCCTGGATCATCGCCTCTGGATCTCCGGCCGGGTGGGATTCAATCCACGAAACAATCCCGCTCCCACCTTTCTCGGCATGGGTTGGCTGAGCCAGGGTGTCCTTCCGTGCAGGCCCTTGGATGTGTTGGCCGTGGGCTTCGGACGCACCAGCTTCAGCCCGGCGATCACGCCCTCCAGCAGCTACGAAGCTGTTGTGGAGGTGAACTACACCTACAGCGTGAACAACGATCTGAGTCTGCAGCCACTCGTGCAATGGATTGTGAATCCTGGCGGCACGGGCACAACATCAGGCATCTTTGCCACTGGCCTACAGGTCAATTTCCGGTACTGAGCCGGGTGTTTGCCAGACGACTTCTTCGCGTTCACCCAGCCAGTCCTTGTTGGCACATTGTCATGCAAGGGAGCCATTGGGATGTCCTGGATTCTTCTGTTGGATTCGGCCATGCGCGGCAAGTTCCGTCGTTGACGGGCTGCAACTCCGGGCGGTGCGAGACAGCCACAAACACATCCCCCTCCAGAGCGCCAGAACGTTGTCAGCGGGAAGCCGCCCCACAGGGAAGCACATGGGCCCGCAGGTCCTCCGCGTTCCATGGCAGAAGGGCGGTTCCAGGTTCGGGGCGGTTCAGGGGGCTGGCTGGAGGCACGCTGGGATTCTCGGGATAACGGCCGTCCTCGAAGGGCAGACGCGCGTAGTAGCTGGTGCCGGCGTCCACCCGCACCCGGGTGATCAGCTCCTTCCAGCCATTGCTGTGCCGCTCGCTGACAATCAAGGGATCCTGGAAGAGGGTCATGCGGGTGATGAGCGGCAACCGGCCAGGACTGGGCTCGCGGAAGATCAGCAGCGTGCAGCCGCCCGTGCCGCAGACCGTTGGTCCCACCACCCGGGCCACCACCTCGTCTCTGCCGTCGTCGTTCAGATCGATCCGGTCCCAGATGTAGCGATGGGGCGGCTGGCGTTCGCATTCAGCCTTGATTTTCGCGCGTTTCGCCATCTCGGCCTCGGCGCTTCCCGGATCCGGACCATGGCCCTGGCCGTCGTCGACCCGCACCGGGAAGAGCACCTCGCGCAGGGCCGCCTCCAGGGCGGGGTCGGGTTTCGCCCGCGGCGGCACCGTGCGCACCACCGTGGGGGTGGCGCTGGTGATGGGTTGGGCACGCAGGGGCGATGGGGCCGGAAGGGATCCCACCGCCAGCGGCGGCAGGAATGCCAGGGGCAGGAGACGGCGACACAGGGGAGAACTCAGGTGCCTGATGGAAACCATCCGTTGTCGGGGAGCCAAGAGGCCTCTGTCCTAGACGGGCTCACACCACGGCGCCAAACAGCTTGCCCACCAGGGCCGTCAGGCCCAGGGCGAGAGCACCCCAAAGGAGCATCCGGCCCGCGCCGCGCCCCACCGGGGCCCCGCCCACCCAGGCCGCCAGAGCGCCCAGGCCGGTGAGCACCAGCAAGGCCATCACGGCCGTCACCTGAGCAATCCGGCCAGCGGGACTGAGCAGGATCATCAGGACGGGGAAGAAGGCCCCAAGGCAGAAGCTCCCCGCCGACGCCAAGGAGGCCTGGATCGGCCGGGCCCGCAGCGCTTCCGTGATGCCCAGCTCATCGCGCGCATGGGCTGCGAGGGCATCGTGGAGCGAGAGCTGCTCCGCCACCTGCCGGGCCAAGTCCCGCGAGAGGCCCCGCTCGATGTAGATGCCGGTCAGCTCCTCCAGCTCCCCCGAAGGATTGGCCACCAGTTCTTGGCGCTCGCGAGCCAGGTCCGCCTGTTCCGTGTCGGCCTGGCTCTGCACGGAGACGAATTCGCCCGCCGCCATGGAGGCCGCTCCAGCCACGGTGGCCGCCAAACCAGAGAGCAGGATGGCGGGGCGTGCGGCGCCCGAGGCGGCAATGCCCACCACCAAACTGGCCACGGAAATGGCTCCGTCGTTCGCGCCCAGCACCACCGCCCGCAACCAGCCCACCCGATGGGTGGCATGACGCTCAAAATGTCTGTGCATCGGTGGCGGCGGCGACCAGACCTTCCCCCGATCTTGCCTGCCTGCCCATCCCCCGAGGAAGACCAGGGCCTCAGCGGGGTTTGATGAGCTGCAACACCTGGGGTCCGAGGCCGCCGGCACGACGTTCGCAATCCAGGGATTGAAGAATCAGCCGGGCCGCGGTCGCCAGATCTCCACTTTCCGCAGCTTGCCGGGCCTGCTGATCGAAGTCGCCAGCCCGTTGCAGCAGACCACAGCGTTCAGCGGTCTCGATCGCTCCGCCCAGGGGGCGAGGAGCGCGTTGGGAGGGGAGGGAAGCCGTAGGGGAACTGAGAGCAGACATATTCAGTGGAGGTCGCCGAGCGTGACTCTGACAACCGAATCAAGAAGAAGGGCCGCAGGTTGTGTTGCCGCCAGCCACATTGAAATACCTGCCTATCGTAAGGGTCGGCCCGCAGACTGCGAGAAAAAAACAGATTTCGAGGTCGATCCGTTTGGGTTCTGTGATGGTTCCGCCAGTTTCGCTGGAACACTCAGGTGCCAGGCTCCTCGCGATTGCCTCCCAGACGGTCAATTTCTTCGCGCAATTGGCGGGACCGCTGCGTGTCGCCCTTGGTGAGGGCGATGGCCAGGGCAAACTCCAGCTTCTCCAGTTGGTGATCGCCTTCCGCCGGCAGAGGATGGCAGGTGGAGGAGCGGGGAAGACCATTGGAGCCTTGCCGGGATCCCTGCGAGGCCAACGGACGGTCTGGGGAAGTGTGGTGGGTGGAGGGGAAAGACATGGTCACTTTCTTTCCATTGTGGCACCCCAATCCAAGGGTGACACCCCAATCCAGGCCCTGGCCCCGTTGCCGCTGGACCAAGGCGCCTCAGGCCGCCGCGACCCGATCATCGAGCCGATCCTTTTCCGCGGAGGCCACCAACCCGGCGGCCCCCGAGCTCGCATCCGACCCGCTGGCACCCTGGCGCGATTCCACCGCCAGGAGCTCCCGGCAGTCACGCAACAACTGATCCACATTCTCCAGGCTGGTCAACTGCTCAGCGGGCAGCTCCTCCTCCTCGCCCTTCGCCAATTGCTCTTCCAGCCGGGCAAGGTGCTGCTCCAGCCGCACCACGCGCTGAGAGAGGGCATGAATGGTCTGGGCCAAATCTTCCGTGTGGCGGGTGATGCGGAAGGAAACCGATGACGCGGTCATGGCGGACAGGCAGCGATGGGCGAATGACAACACAACCGGCGCCATTCCTCAAGCGGGCCACCCCAACCCAGACTTGAATCTCTCCGGCCCCACCACCCATGACCGTCCCCTGGCCCCTGGTGTCCTACGCCCTGGCGGGTGTCGCCGCCGGCCTGCTGGCACTGCGCACGGGCATCCCGGCGGCCCCCCTGGCCGGAGCCCTTCTCGGAGCGGGCCTGCTGAGCATGAGCGGTCGCCTGGAGACCGCCCAGTGGCCCCCAGGGACCCGCACCCTGCTGGAGATCGCCATCGGCACGGTGATCGGCACCTCGCTCACCAGTGGCACCGTTCAGGAGCTGCGCCAGCTCTGGCGACCAGCCCTGTTGATCACCCTTACCCTTGTGCTCACCGGGATCGTGGTTGGGCTCTGGTGCGGCCGCCTGCTGGGGATCAACCCCGTGGTCGCCCTGCTGGGCGCAGCGCCGGGAGGCATCAGCGGCATGAGCCTGGTGGGAGCGGAATTCGGGGTGGGCGCCGCCGTGGCCGCGCTCCATGCCCTGCGTCTGATCACGGTGCTGCTGGTGCTCCCCCTGGTGGTGAAGCTGGTGGCTCCCGGCTCGGGGCAGGGCCTTCCTCCGGGAGGTTGACGCGCCGCACCCTGGACAGATCGCGCGGGGTCGATAGGTTGAGGCGCGTTTTTTTGCCGCCCCGCCATGCTCGCCAGGTTGCTGCCACCCCACAGGCTTGGCCTTTCCCTCCTGGCCATGCTCTGCGGCGGCGCACTCGGTGGAGGCATGATCGGCACGGCCTCCCTGGCGCAGACGCAGGCACAGGCGGAGTCCCCCGGGGCCAAGGGCGCCCAGATCTATTGCTACATGCGCGCCAGCGGCAACAGCCACGCCGTGAGTTGGTCGGCGGCCTATGCCCTGATCAAACGTCAGAGCGCCAGCCTGTTCAAGACCTCCCCCACCCACGCCGCCGTGATGATCACCGAAGCCGTGGTGCAGAACCCGAACACCTTCCCCAACTGCGGCCGTTACCTCGGGGATCTTTACAACACCCGTCTGCCCGCCACCAGCGGGGAGAGCACGGGGGCCGGCGAGGGCTCCACCACCGGCGCGCTGCCCAACGGCCAAGCTGGTTCCGGTGGCATGACACGTGGTGCGCGTTACGGCAATTGAGTTCCCCGGCCAACGCCCCCCCGGGCGAGCCCTTCTGTGGGGCCTGGGGCTGGCGGCCTGCTTCGGACTGGTCGGCTGCGCGGAGGAACCCCTCCCAAAACCCAGGATCAGCCGAGAGGATTGCCTGCGGGGAGTGGAGATGAAGGACCTCAAGGAGGCCATCGCCCGCTGCGACGCGGTGGTGGCGGCCTTCCCCAAGGATCCCTTCCCGCTCAACGAACGGTTCCTGCTCCACACCCTCAACCAGGATCCCGCGTCCGCGTGCCGCGACATCCGCCAGGCCCGGGCCCTGGCCAAAGCGCCCGGGGCGCCGGCCGTGGACGCCATCCTTTTGCAGGACTTGAAGCTGCGTCTGGCCAGTTGCCCGCCCCCACTGGCGAAGGCTCAACCACCCGCCAGCCACTGACGGATCCGCTCCGGCAGCTGTCGACGGGCTCGGGCCCGGGCCGGGCTGAAGACATCGGCGATCCGATCCGCCTTGCTGGCCACCAGGGCGTCCACCAGCTGATCCGCTCCGCCGAGCTGGATCCAGTGGCTCGTGAGGATCGCCCCCATGCCGATGCGGTGACAACGATCCTCCGCCTGTTCCGCCTCACCTGGCGTCCAGGGCCGCTCCACCAGAACCACATGCCGAGCCCGATGGAGGGTGAAGCCGAGCCCGCCGGTGCCGTAGGTGGCGATGAGCACGTCGCGGCGCCCCCCCTGGAAGGCATCCACCAGGCCTTGCCGGAGCGGCGCCGGCACCGCGCCGGTGAGCACGGCCGGCTCCCACCCCTCAGCGGCCAGGGCCTCCCGCAGGGCCTGGACGGTGGCGACGAAGGCGGTGAACACAACCACCGGCTCCCCCTCCGCCAGGAGACGCGACAGAAGCGCCACCGCAGGGGCCACCTTGGCGCGGGAGCTGATCTGCCGCAGGGCCGTGAACACCGCCAGGGTCTCCGCATCTCCGCGCACCATGCCCCGGGCGGCCCGCCGCCGATAGGCCGTGATGGTGTCCTCCAGGCGCCGCCGCACCTCCTCCGCCTCTTCCGGGGGGAGCGCCACCGGCAGGAGGCGGCGGTGCTTGGGGGGCAGGTCGAGGCATTGGTCCTTGCGGCGAAACAACACCAGGGGCCGCACGAGCCGGTGGAGTTCCTCCAACCGGGAAGCGCCCTTGGCCTCCCAGTGGCGCCCGCCGCGCCCCTCCCGCCAATGGCCTTGGCAATAGCGCTCCTCGAAGCGCCCCTGATCAGCGGCCAACGGGTGGCCGATGGCCGCCAGCAGAGGAAAGAGCTGAACAGGCCGCCCGTTCTTCATCGGCGTGCCGGTGAGCAGCCAGGCCGCCCGCAGGCGCGGATGGCGCGCCAACCGCAGGAGACCGCGGGTGCGTCTGGCGGTGAGGGTCTGGGCGTAGTGGGCCTCATCCACGAGCAGCACGCATCCCGCCTCGGGCAACTCGGCCGGCAACCGGGCCCAGCTGTGGAGAGCCAGGGTCAAGCCAAGGGCGCAGGCCTCCTGGCGCCAATGGTGGTGGAGACCGCTGGGCGCCACCACCACCACCCGACAATCCGCCAGGCGCGCCATGGCCCGGGCCGCGGCGAGGGCGGTGAGGGTCTTGCCGAGCCCCATGGCATCCGCGAGCACCGCCCCGCGGCGGGCCAGCAACCAGCGGGCTCCCGCCCGTTGATGGGCAAACAGCCGGCGCCCATCCTCCAGGGGATCGCTCAATGCGGCGGCGGCCACCAGCTGGCGATGGGGAGGAAGGGGGGGGAGCGGTTGGTCCAACCATGCACACCATTGGCCCAACTCGGGCGTCAGGGGGATGCGTCCGTTCAGGGTCTGGCGCAACACAACGGCGGCCTCCAGGGGAAACTGCCAGCAGCGCTCGCGGGCCCGCCACCGCCCGGCGGGACGCAGGGCGCGGAGCTGGGCGGCGGTGACCGGATCGAAGGGCATCACCACCTCGATCAACCCGGACGCCCCGAGACGCATCTGGAGCGGTTCGCCCCCCTGGGTGAGCAAACAGAGAAAGTGCAGTCAGCGACACATTGCCAGAAGAAAGCCCCCCGGCAAAATCAAATGCAGCTGATGGGACGGCATGCTGGCCAGGGATGGTGTTTTCCTGGAAGATCTTTGCCCCAAATCCCACGCCAGACGTTGGCGACGTTCACTCCATCTGCTCACAGGACGCCGTTGCCTCTATTGCGGCGATCCCTCCCAATCCATCGACCACGTCAGGCCCCTGAGCCGCGGCGGCCAGAGCATCACGGAGAATTGCGTGCCCGCCTGTCTGAGCTGCAACGGGAAGAAAGGTGATTGTGATGTCTTTTTCTGGTATCGCGACCAATCCTTCTACGACCCCCGGAGAGCCATGGCCCTCCGGGCCTGGATGGATGGCGATTTGAGGCTGGCCCAGCGGCTTCTGACCTGGAGTCGGTCCTCCGAGGCCGCCCCCGATCCCGGTGCGTCCGAGCCGTCTCCTCCTCACCAGACCCGACAGGCGTCGACACCGCTGTGGCGATGGCAGATGGCCTCCTGAGCCCGGGGCTGTTCGGGGGCAACCAGCAGAGCAACGAGCAGCAACAGCAGGGTCACCCAGAGAGGGGCCCCCGGCAAGTCCCCGGTCCGCTCGGTGGGCTGCCGCCGCTGCCGCGACGCGGGCGCTGGCGCTGAGGGGATCGGGGGATGGGGGACGACCATCGCACCCCATCCCACCCCGACCGACCGCGAGGGCAGGGACGAGGGGGTAAACAAGAGAAAGGGTTGGAGCATGGCCATGGAGAGCAGGCGGTGAGGGAAGCAACGAGCGCGAAGCCCAACAGTACAAAGGTACTGAATCCATGGCCGACCGTCAAGCCGGCGGCGCTCGGCGCCATCGGTCGCCTGGTCGTTTTCGGCGGGGGCTACACCGGCACCCGTTTTGCCCGGGCCCTCGACGCCCTCGGCGTGCCGGTGACCCTGACCCACCGACAGCCCACCCCCCCCCCCGATCACCCCCCGGCCCACTGGCTGCGCTTCGACTCCGCCGCCGGAGCCCTCCCCGGAACGGCCGACCTGGCGGGCCTGACCCACGCTCTGGTGACCATCCCGCCCGACGACCAGGGGCTCGACCCGGTACTCCGCGCCCTGCTTCCCCTCCTGCGGCAGGCCTCGCCCGCCTGGGTGGGGGTGCTCTCCACCACCGGCGTCTACGGCGACCACGGCGGCGGCTGGGTGTGCGAGGAGAGCGAGACACGACCGGCCCCGGGGCGCAGCACGGCGCGACTGCGCTGCGAGCAAGCCTGGCGCGACACCGCGCTGCCGCTGCAGATCTTTCGTCTGCCGGCGATCTACGGACCGGGACGGAGTCCCTTCGCGGGCCTGCTGGCGGGCCGGGCGCGCCTGATTCACAAACCGGGTCAGGTGTTCTCCAGGATCCATGTGGACGACATCGTGGGGGCGCTCCTGCACAACCTCTCCCTGCCCGCCGGAGAGCGCCCCACCCTCCTCAACCTCGCCGACGCGGAGCCCTGCCCCTCCAGCGAAACCCTCGGCTACGCCGCCCACCTTCTCGGCTGCCGACTCCCCCCCGTGGAGCGCTTCGCCGACGTGGCGGCCAGCCTGAGCCCCATGGCCCGGAGCTTCTGGATGGAAAACCGCCGCGCCGACAGCCACCGCCTGCGGCATGATCTGGGCTGTCCCCTGATCTACCCCAGCTACCGGGAGGGGTACCGGGACGGCTGCGCAGCGGACTGGACGGCCGCGGCCCTCAGGGCTTGGAGGGGAGGTTGATGTTCAGGTCCTGACGGATCCTCCCCCAGTCCAAGCGCAACCATCCTTTCTGCAATCCCATCACGAAAGCGAACAGCAGCACCCCCAGGAGGAACAGACGAATCATGGGAACCACACCCGCGGGAACCCCTCCATCGAACCCCAGCGGCCGTCCCCTTGTCATTGCCATCGGCGACCCGGCGGGCATCGGCCCGGAAGTGGTGCTCAAGGCCCTCGCCCGACCGGAAGCCCGGGGCCGGCCCGTGCGCGTCGTGGGCTGCCGCCGCTGGCTGGAGCACACCTACAGCCAGGTGCGCGGGCGTTCCGCGGTGCCCCTCGCCGATCCCGCCACGCTCGACATCCTGGATTCCCCGCTGCCGGAAGCGGTGACGCCAGGCCAGGGAACAGCCGCCTCGGGAGCCGCCAGCTTCACCTGGCTCAGCCAGGCCCTCCAGCTCATGGGGGACGGAGCGGGCCGCAGCCTGGTGACGGGCCCCATCGCCAAGGCGGCCTGGCATGCCGCCGGCCACCACTATCCAGGCCAGACGGAACGCCTGGCGGAAGTCTGCGGGGTGTCCCGGGCCTCGATGCTCTTCACGGCCCGGTCCAACAGTGGCTCCTGGCGGTTCAACACCCTGCTGGCCACCACCCACATCCCCCTCGCCCAGGTGGCCGAGAGGCTGAACAGCGAATTGGTGCACCTGCAACTGGACCGTCTGCTGGCCTTCTGCCAACGCTTCGAGCCGCGGCCCCGTTTCGTGGTGGCGGGCCTCAACCCCCATGCCGGCGAAGGGGGTGCCCTGGGCCAGGAGGAACGGGCCTGGCTGGAGGAGGGCCTGGACCAGTGGCGGCAGAGACACCCCGAGGTTCGGCTGGAAGGCCCCCTGCCTCCCGACACTTGCTGGCTGGAGGCCGCCCGGGCCTGGCACGGGGAGGGGAAGGGGCCAGACGGCCATCTGGCGCTCTACCACGACCAGGGGCTGATCCCGGTGAAGTTGCTCGCTTTCGACCGGGCCGTGAACACCACCCTGGGCCTGCCGTTCCTGCGCACATCACCCGACCACGGGACGGCCTTCGCCATCGCCGGCCAGGGAATCGCGCGGGACGCCAGCATGGTCGCGGCCTTGGAAACGGCTTGGGAGCTGGGTTGAGGGCCCAGCCGCCGCCCTACGCGGGACGAATGCGCATCAAGACCTGACCGAACTCCACGGGCGTGCCGTTCTCCACCAGGATTTCCACCACCTCCCCGGCCACCTCCGCCTCCAGCTCATTCATGAGCTTCATCGCCTCCAGGATGCAGACGGTCTGACCAGCGCGGATGCGGGTGCCCAGATCCACGAAGGGAGGCTCGCCGGGGGCCGGGGAGCGGTAGAAGGTGCCGACCATGGGTGCCGTGATCGGTTGGAGGTCGCCGCGGCTGGCGGCGGCGGCCGGAGGCGGGGGGGCCACCGCCGCGGGAAGGGGCGCCGAAGCGACCGGGGCGGGCAGCGGTGGCGCGGCCGTCGCCGTCACGACCGCCGGCAGGTTTCGCCGCACCTCGAGGCGAAAGTCTTCGGCTTCAAGACGAAATTCCTGGATGTCGCTCTTGCTCAGCTGGTCGAGCAGGTCGCGCAGTTGTTGATGATCAAATTGCATGGCGCTCACGACTCCCTGCCGAGATAAGAATCAGAGCGAGTATCCACCTTGACCTTGTCACCTATGGAGATGAAGAGGGGCACCATCACCTGGGCCCCGGTCTCCAGGATGGCGGGCTTGGTGCCACCGGTGGCCGTGTCTCCCTTGACGCCAGGATCGGTCTGGGTGACCTCCAGCACCACCGAATTGGGGAGCTCGACCTCCAGGGGCCTGTTGTTGTGAGTGACGACCGTCACCTCCATGCCTTCCTTGAGATATTTGCGCTCACTGCCGATGTCATCAGCCGTGAGGCGCATTTCCTCGTAGGTGGCCATGTCCATGAACACATAATCATCGCCCTCCATGTAGGTGTGCTGCAGCGTGGACTTCTCCAGAATGGCCTGGGGAAGGGTTTCGCCGGCCCGGAAGGTGCGTTCCACCACGCTGCCGGACTGCACCGCCTTCAGCTTGGTGCGCACAAAGGCCGATCCCTTTCCCGGTTTGACGTGCAGAAACTCACTGACCCGCCAAACCTGCCCATCGAGCTCGATCGTGGAGCCCGTGCGAAAATCATTGCTCGAAATCATGGCGGCGCCACGGTTCGGCGGATTGTACGTCTGGCTACCTGCCCGGCCTCCATCCCGACCCCGAGCCCGCCCGCCGTCGGGCGCCAGCCCTCGGCTGAGCTGTGCGAAAGTCCAAACAGAAACAAGTTCGGCATGGCGTCTGGATCTTCGCTCTGGCCATCCCGCCGCGCCCTCTCCCGGCGCCTTTCCTTGGTTCTGCGAGGCCTGCTCCCGGCCCTGCTGATCGCCTTTCTCACCCTGCTGCCTCCGGCGCCCGCCGCCTGGGCCTACCTGCCCAAGGGCAATGCCGTGACCGATCCGGAGGCCCTTCTGCGCAATGCCCTCCCCATCCAGCAAGGCAACCTGCAAGATTTGCAACACCGCCTGGAAGACACCAGCGACGACCTGCGCGCCAAGCGGTGGAGCGCCCTGGCCGCCACCGTGCGCCGCACCCAGTCGCTGCTGGCGGGGGACCGGGAGACAATCTTGAAGCCCTTCCCGCCGGAGCAACGGGAAGAGGCGGAGGCCCGTCTGACCAGCTTGGGAGACCACCTGCAAGCCCTGGCCACCGCTGCCGAAAGCCAGAACCGGGAGGCTTTTCTCGCCGCCCGTCGCGCAGCCCTGAGCGACATCGGCGCCACCGAGGCCCTGCTGGTGGGGCCCTTCCCCTTCGCCATCCCCAGCGCCTATGACGACCTGCCGCGCCTGCTCGGTCGCGCCACCGTGGAGCTGCGCACCAACAAGGGCTCCGTGGTGACCGTGGTGGACGGCTACAACGCTCCCCTGACGGCCGGAGCCTTCGTGGATTTGGTGAAGCGGGGCTTCTACGACGGTCTGCCCTTCAACCGGGCGGAGGATTTCTACGTGTTGCAGACCGGCGACCCGGCGGGGCCGGCGGAGGGCTTCATCGCTCCAGGGAGCCAGACGGAGCGGCGGGTGCCCCTGGAGATCCGCATCCCTTCCGAGCCGGTTCCCTTCTACAACCAAACCTTTGAGGACCTGGGCCTGTTCAAGGCCGAGCCCGTTCTGCCCTTCAACGCCAAGGGCACCCTGGGTTGGGCCCACTCCGATGAAGCCCTCGACGACGGCAGTTCGCAATTCTTCCTCTTTCTCTCCGAACCCGAGCTCACCCCTGCGGGTCTCAACCTGATCGACGGGCGCTATGCCGCCTTCGGCTACGTGGTGGATGGATTGGAGGTGTTGGATGAACTCAGCGCCGACGACAGGATCGTGAGCGCCAAGGTGATCGAGGGGGCGGAAAACCTCCAGGCCCATGGGTGAGGCGCCCACCCTGGCCGACCTGGGGGAGTGGGAGCTCATCCGGCGGCTGGGGGCCTTCGCCCCACCCGGCCAATTCAGTGATGACGCCGCCCTGATTCCTGGTCGGCGCACGGGCCCCGGCAACCCGGGGGTCGAGGGAACCAGGGGCGCCGAGGCCTTGGCCGAAGGCGATCGCGACGGGCTGGTGATCAACACTGATGTGCTCGTGGAGGGGTTGCACTTCAGCGACGCCACCACGGGACCAAGCGATGTGGGCTGGCGGGCGGCGGTGGCCAACCTCTCCGATCTGGCGGCCATGGGCTGCACGGAGGTGGTAGGGCTCACCGTGGGTCTGGTGGCGCCCCCCACCACGCCCTGGGGCTGGGTGGAGGGGGTGTATGGCGGGCTTGCCGAGGCCCTGGACGCCTGCGGCGGCGTGCTGTTGGGAGGCGACTGCAGCGGCGGTGGCCAACGCCTGCTGGCGATCACGGCGATCGGGCGGCTGGGGCCGGCCCCGGTGAGCGGGGAAGCGCTCCACCCCTCCGGCGCCATCCGCCGGGGAGACGGCCGTCCGGGCGACTGGCTGGTGAGCAGCGGGCCCCATGGCCTCAGCCGGCTGGGCCTCGCCCTGCTGCAGGCCCCCGAGGGTCCCCTGGCCACCCGGATCGACGGGGGGCTGCGGGAGCGGGCCATCGCGGCCCACCGCCGCCCCCGGGCCCGGCTGGATGCGGTGCGCGCCCTGATCGCCAGCCGCCCCGCCGCCAGCCCCTGGCGGGTGGGGGGGTGCGACAGCAGCGATGGCCTGGCGGCGGCGGCGGCCTGCATCGCCGCCGCCAGTGGCTGCGCCATCTCGATGGAGCGCGCCGCCCTGCCCATCGATCCGGCGATGGCCGGTCTGGAGAACGGGGAGGCCTGGTGCCTGGGGGGCGGTGAAGACTTCGAGCTGGTGCTGGCCCTGGAGCCCACCTGGGCGCGGGCACTGGTGGCGGCCCTCCCGGGCAGTGGCGTGATCGGCGCACTGGTGGCGGGGCCCGGCGGCGAGGTGCGCTGGAGCGCGGCGGGCGGGGGAGAGCGGATCGCGGCGGAGGGCTTCCGCCACTTCGCCTGAAGGCGTTGGCCAGACAGGGCACGGACTTGCGCTGCCCATCAACGGCTTATGGTCGGATCGCGGAGCACTGGCGGCAAGGATCCACGGCCTGGCCAGCACAATGGAGGCAAACCGCCGCCGGCCATCCCCAAGCCTTGCCCCATGGCCACGCTCACCCTGCGCAACGTGCCCGACGACCTGGTGGCGCGGCTCAAGGAACGGGCCAAACGCCATCGCCGCAGCCACAACAGCGAAACCATC
>JBKDTB010000016.1:0-6177 GCA_046340515.1 Cyanobacteriota bacterium
GCGTAGACCGTCTTCTGGGGCTAGCCATTCATGATGACCTCTAACAACTGATGGGCCTCCCAAAGGTTCGCAAGATGGACCTTGACTGAAATCTCAGTCTTGAAATCTCAAGGTTTCCCAGGGAGTTTTTCTGAGGCTTTCCGAGGCTTTCCGAGGTTTTCTGAGGTTTTCTGAGGCTTTCTGAGATTTGCCGAGGTTTTCTGAGACTTTCTGAGAATTTCTGAGAATTTCTGAGGTTTGCCGAGGTTTTCTGAGACTTTCTGAGGTTTGCTGAGATTTTCTGAGGTTTGCTGAGATTTTCTGAGGTTTTCAGTGTTTTTCCAGATTTTCCCTAAGGAGCCTCTGAAAAAACCGCCATTGCGTTGGTTCTGACGCTCGATAGCCCTTGCGACATCTTGCACCGACGGAGCGTGTCAGGGTTTTCCAGAGCTTCGCGAACCCAAAGCGCCGCCGAAGCTTTCAACAGATCCTAAGGATGCTCTGGAAAACTCACCGAAGCCCGGTTTTGTCCCCGCACAGGCCATGTCCCGACTGAAATTTCGCCGCCAGCCTGGTCAGAGTTTTGCAATTTTCCAGAGCCTTCCATAAAACTCCGTCCCAAGCCAAAGCCATCGCCATAACCAACGCCCGCCCCCCAGCCATAGGCCATTCCTGAACTTTAAGGTTGAGCCCAGGCATGCCTCGAGCCCGAGCCCGAGCCCGAGCCCGAGCCCGGAGCATGAAGTATGAGCGGTGAGATCCCCACCGCCCCGGCACTTACCCTGCTTGCCGCTGAGGCCCCGACACCGGTGCAGAGGATCCGCCCGCTGCTGGCGTCAGAGGCTTTTTACCCACGGCAGGCGCTGGAGGCCGCTCCAGGGTCTGCAGCAACTGGCCGAAGAGGACCGCCACGGCATCCGGCTGGTCTGCCGGCCGGGGGGTTAACCCGGGAAGACCGGGCAGGGCAATGGAGGGCAGGCCGCCTCCACCGGGTTGGAGGTCTCCCGGATCCGTGGCCACCCAGCCTCCATCCTGGGGCAGGCGGAGTTCGAAGTGCAGATGGGGGCCGGTGCTCAGGCCCGTGCTGCCCACGCGGCCGATCACCTCCCCCTGGCGCACGCTGTCACCCTCCTTGACGTAAATCTCCGACAGGTGGCCGTAGAGGGTGCGGCGCAGGGGGTTGCCGTGCTCGATCTCCACCGCCAGGCCGTAGCCGCCGGACTCTCCGCTGCTCACCACCCGGCCCGTGAGGGCAGCCACCACCGGTGTGCCCTCCGGCGCGGCGAGGTCGCGGCCGGAATGCATGATCCACGAGCCGAGGATGGGGTGGAGCCGCCAGCCGAAGGGGCTGGTGGTCACCGCAGAACCGATCAGGGGATAGATCAAGCCCCGGTTGCCGTTGCCGCCGATCGGCGCCGGCCGGGGGGTGAGGCGGAAGACATCCGTGAGGCGCAAGCGACCGCCGATGCCAGCCAACAACGCATTGACCGGCACATGAATTGGCGGCAGGGGGGAGGCGGAGATGCCCTCCCGCACTCCCCCCTCCCCGGAGAATCCTCCCGTCAGGCCGGCATCCGGCGTGCCCGTGCGCAGGGGGGAATCGCCATCCAGGCGACCCCGACCGCGGAAGATCACCCCTCGGCGGCATTCCTCGACGGACAGGGCGCCGCTGCTGCAGGCCTGGCTTCGGACACCCGGAGCGGGGTCCAGCACCAGCGACCCGCGCACGCGGATCCGCTCCCGCGGGGACACGATGCCGTCGCGCACCAGGGCATCCAGGGAGGCGTCAAAGCGTCGCGGGCGATCCGGTTCCAATTGGGCGGGGGAAGGCCTCAGGGGCTCCGATCGCTCCGCCGTGGCGGGGGGAGGGCTCGACCGCACAGGGGCCGGCAAGTCTGCGGCGGGAACGGCGGGCGCGCTTGGCGGCGGCGGGGGAGGCAAGGGGGCCGCTGCGGGCTCGGCGACGGGCAACGGCAGCGCGGCCGGGGGAGAGGTTTCCGTCTGCGCGAGCACCAGGGTCGAGCCCAGCAAGGGCGCCCCCCAGGCGACTGCCATCAGCAGGAGGCGGGAGCGAGGAAGCATGGTGGAGTCGGAGGCCTGGAGAGACGGACGGGAGGAAGTATGGAAGGGTCACGCCGACGGGACGCTTCCGTCTCCTTCCACGACGAAATCGTTCCCAATGTAAAGACCCGGGCTCCGTTCCGGCCAGGACTCGTGCAGGACCCGCCGCCGGCCCTCCGCGGCGGCCAGGGCCAAGCCCCCTTGGGCCGTGAGGCCCTCAATCCGCCAGGTCGTGCCCTCGAGCCGCAGGTGGGAGGCCGGCAACCACAGGCGGCGCTGCGCCTCACGCCGCACCCGCTCCGCCTCCGGGGCGCTTTCCATCGCCCACTCCAGAGCCCTGAACACCCGTGGCAGCAGAACACGCGGTCGCGCCCGGCTCCGCCCCAGCGCCCCCACCAGATTGGTCGCACCGAGCGGAACCGGATTGCAGCCATTGAGGCCGAGACCAATCCGGGCCCAGCGCACCAGCGCCCCCCGCAGCCGCAGCCCCGACAAGAGTCCCGCCAGCTTGCGCCACTGCCCATCCCGGCCCCGCAGCATCAGGTCGTTGGGCCACTTGAGCCGGGCCTCCAGCCCCAACCCCTCCAGCTCCCGCAGCAGCCCCACCGCCACCGCCAGCCCGGGGGCCGCCGCCCGCGGGGGGCCAGCGGCCCAGGGCAAGGCGGCGCTCAGCCACACCCCCCCCGGAGGCGACTGCCAGATCCGACCATGCTGGCCCTGGCCAAACCGCTGGCGGCCCGCCAGCACCGCCCGGGGGTGCTCCAGGCGCAGGGGAGCCTCAGCGGGGCGCCGCGCGAGCCAGCGCTCCAATTCCCGCTCCGTGCTGCCGCACACCGGAACCGCCCGCAGCCGCCAGGGCGGGCGGGTCTTCACTGCCACACGCGGGCACCTGAAACGCCCTGGTGGGAGCACTGGCTGACTCCAGAGGGCCCGAAGGGGCGCATCAGCACCAGAGGACAGCACCGAGTCAGCAATCGCACACAGGACCCTGGCAACGTAGAGAAGTCTCAATAAAATGGATCTTACAGCAATAAACCAAAGAAAGCAAAAGATCCTAAAATGATTCAGAAAGTCGAGCATTTCAAAAACACAAATACTCTTGCTAAATACTTCCTCGCTCACAAACCACTTCAGAAAGAATATCTTATTGAGGTGATTCTTCTCTCAATTAGTATTGTCTATGGTGTACTGGACGCATTTATCAACAATTCTCCTAAATCAAATACTATATTCAAGGTTTTAGTTATTGGGTTGTTACTTCAGATTTGCTACAAAGTTCTCCTGCTTCCATCCTATATTAAACTGATTAATATTGAAAATCATCTTGGTCAAATTAGTGACAACGCGATCAAAAGCAATCAAATAAGCATGCTTCTTTCAAAGCATATGAGTGAAGGCTGTTTCAGGCATTTAGTCTATGATCTCAACCATGAGATAAATAACATACTTTACGTTGAAGAAAACGCAATTATTATAAAGCACACCGACATAGCCATCAGTTCTTATTTAGATTTTTGGACAAAATTAATTGACATGCAAAAAAGATATAATCATCGCAATAATATTACTGTACAATGCATCCACGCTTTTGACATGAAAATGTATGATGACAAAACCAATAGGCAAGCTGAAATTTTGCTCAACTTGCAAAAGAAATTTATTGAAAGCAATGGTAAAGTTCAACGTATTTTGTGTGGTAATAGCAAAGACCTGGATGATGATATAAAAAAAGTTGCTATAGCAATGAAGCGAATTAATATTGAAGTATTCTACTACAATCTTGGATCTAATTACATCAAAGATTACACGGGTAATTGGGATTTTGCTCATGTCCTTGAAACAAAAGATGCATACATATGGAATGGATATAACAAACACGACAACAAGGTAGTGAGTGCCACATTAATAGGCAATGGAAAATACGAAGGAAAAGATTTATTTCATTTGTGGGAAGATATTAAGGAAAATTCTAGTAGAATTGAAAATGGTGAACTTTAAGAACTGCATTCACAAAGCCAGCATTCGAAACTCAACCACCAAAAAGCACGCTAATCTAAAAAGGTTATTTTTATGTGTTGGGGTTGGGTGGGAAACCTTTTTGTAGTTTGAAGATATTCTGTCTTGTCCTCTAGAGACCGTTGAAAACCCCATTCCCATGTTCGAGAATGGCCCATTAATCGTTTGTATGGACTGGCTTCATGGGCGGCAAGCCGTCTGGTTTTGGTAATTAGGAGCAGTCAACGACCAGGAAGCGCACCAAGCGCGAGCGCTTCCTGGCTGAAATGTAGAGGGTTGTGCCATGAAACGAGCTGCTTGATCTGATCCAACCCCACTACCCCACAACCAGCAGCAAGGGCAATCGTCCTCCTTACCCGCTGGAAACGATGCTGCGGATCCACATGCTTCAGCAGTGGTCCGACCTGTGTGATCCCTCGTTGGAGGAAGCGCTGATCGAGGTGGAGACGATGCGCCACTTTGGTGGTGTCGCCCTAATCACCGACCGGATACCGAATGAGTCCACGATCCTGTCGACCGGGAATCTGCTGGAGTAGAACAATCTTGGTGAGCAGATTTTTGAAGCCGTGAAGGCGCACCTCGAAGGCCAACGGGATGGCGATAAAGAAGGACACGATCATTGATGCCACCATCATCGCGGCACCAAGCTCCACGAAGAATGAGAAGTAGAATCGGGGTCCGGAGATGCACCAGAGCTGCAAGGGCAGGCAATGACATTTTGGGATGAAAGTCCACATAAGGTTGGACAGCGAGAGCGGCATGATCCATTCAGTGGAAACGAAAGCCGCCAATGTGCATGACATCACCCCGGCCCCTGAGCTGCTGGAGGTGAGGAGACCGTGGTTTAGGCGGATGCCGGAAACCAGAGCATTGAGAAGCGATCTGAGATGCAATGCAAAGAAATCGACTTCTGGGTTGCTAGGTAGCCCCCCTGCCCTGCGTGGGCTGGCGCATGGATTCCTCCAGAAGCTTCTCGCTCGTGAAAGGACCTCTCTGAACAGCATTTTCGTCCTTAAGATACGGAAGCCTGGAAAAGTCAGCCCTGGCGCCCAATGTTTCCATATTTCCACGGCCAGAGCGGAAAACAGAGATGCGAATCGGAACGACTAGAACCTTGCTTTGACCCGTTGTGTATGTCATGGCAAACCCGTCGCGCAGAGGCAAACATCATCACCAAGTAAAGGGCAACCCACAACAGGGATGGACATTCCACCATGCCTAATACGGGCAACTTGCAACAATTTGATAAATATTTGCCAATCCAAGCCTTGTCAGACTTGCGGGGCTGGGTTCGCCAAGCCCCACTCTCCCGACCAGGGGTCGACAAACACGCGCAACGGCTTGGGTTCACCACCGCAAGCCGTTGGCCGCTTCTGGAGGCCTCCTCGCCCACAGCGCGCCCAATCTTCAGAAAAGGACAGGGAAGCACGCCCCCTCAAAGCCAGGTTGATGATTGGTGTGGGTCCCATTCCATGGGGTCCTCCACCTTCTTCATCAGGCAGAGAACCTGAACATCAACGGGCTAGCAGCGAACCCATCAGACGTAGGAATCCAGGAAAGCCTGCAGCTGGGCGGGAGGGACCGCTCCCTCATGGCGAGCCACTTCCTGCCCGTCCTTGTAGAGAATCAGGGTAGGCAGGCCCTGCACCCCCAGCCTCTCCACGGCGTCGGGGCTGTCATCGGCATTGAGCTTGGCCACGACCAGCCGCTCGCCATAGGTCACAGCGGCCCAATCCATCACCTTGGCCATCAAGCGACAGGGGCCGCACCAAGCAGCCCAAACATCCAGGAGCAGAACCGGTGACTCGGCCACAGCCTTCAGCAGTGACGTGTCGTCGCTCAGGTTCACAATCCCTTGGCCTTTGAGATAAACGCCATCAGCCACGGCAATTCCGGTGAACTCGTTCTGATTGTATGAAATGGATTCAAGAGTCGGGCGGGCGGCCAGGGAAAGCAGGCCGGGGGCTTCAGAGCTTGTCGATGGATCGCTTCAGCTCCAGCAGTTCCGCGTCCACCTCCGCCGCCTTCACCGGTTCCAGCTGGGGAGCGGGACCATTGGCCGCCGGCAGTTGGATCGGCGTCTGGCCCCCTTCCAGCCGCTGCTTGAGGGCGGCCAACTCG
>JBKDTB010000017.1:0-9554 GCA_046340515.1 Cyanobacteriota bacterium
TGGCGGTGGACGATCCAGCGGCAAAGCTGAGGCTCTTGGTGACCCGCTTTCTGGCAATGCCGGTGTAGTCCGTTCCCAGGGTGGCCGTTCCGCCAACGTTGTAGAGCACCTCCAGATCTGACATAGTGGAGCCGCTGCGAGTAAAGGTATAAATAATTGGGGTGGCACTGTCCTCTGTCACCACTTGCGAGGATAGGTCGACCGTGATGACTGGAAAATCATCATTGCTGATGGTTCCCACCACAGCTGTCGAGGTGCCAATGGTGTAGCCCGAGGCGTTGGTCAGACTCACCTCCACGGTTTCATCCATCTCAATCTCTGTCTCTGCCGTGGGATCGACCGTCACGGTGGCCGTGGACGATCCAGCAGCAAAACTGACGCTCTTGGTGGTCCGTTTTCTAGCAATGCCTGTGTAATCCGTTCCCAGGGTGGCGGTGCCGGCCACGGTGTAGAGAACTTCCAAATCCGAACTCGTGTCCCCTCTACGGGTGAAGGTATAGATCAATCCACTGCTGCCATCTTCCGTTACTGCTTTGGGTGAAACAGCCAAGGTGATGACGGGAAAATCATCATTACTGATGGTGCCGACGACAGCTCCCACCGTACCGATGGTGTAGTTTGTGCCCGCAGCCAAACTCAACTCAACGGTTTCATCGGCCTCGATCTCAGTGTCAGCCGTGGGTTCAACTGTCACAGTGGCGATGGATGCGCCAGCAGCAAAACTAACAGTTTTGGTGGTACGTTTCCTTGCTATACCAGTGTAATCAGTGCCTAGAATTGCTGAACCAGCAACGGTATAATAAATATCTAAGGCTGCCGTGGTCTCACCTGTGCGGGTAAATGTGTAGAGCATAGAATTGGCACCATCTTCTGTTACCGCCTTAGGAGATAGGGCGAGGGTGATCACTGGAAAGTCGTCATTACTGATTGTGCTCAGAACGGCAGACGTTGTGCCGATGCTATAGCCCGTGCCACTGATTAAAGTTAGCTCTATCGTTTCATCCGACTCAATCTCGGTGTCATCTTTAGGGTCTATGGTCACCGTGGCAGTGGACGCCCCAGCTGCAAAAGCGACCGTCTTTGTGGTGCGCTTTCTGGCGATGCCGGTGTAGTCCGTCCCCAAGGTGGCTGTCCCGGCAACGGTATAGAGAACCTCTAGGGCTGATGTCGTGTCTCCTGAACGCATAAAGGTATAAATCAGTTGACTTGTGCCATCCTCTATCACTGCTTGGGGAGACTGAGAAAGGGTGATGACGGGGACATCGTCATTGGTGATTGTCGCGACCACCGCTGATGCCGTGCCAATGGTGTACCCGTTGCCACTGGCCAGGGTGATCTCCACGGTTTCATCCGTCTCGATCTCTGTGTCTGCCGAGGGATCCACCGTCACGGTGGCGGTGGAGGAGCCAGCGGCAAAACTCACGCTCTTCGTGTTGCGTTTCCTGGCGATACCGGTGTAGTCCGTTCCCAACAGGGCAGACCCGGCCACGGTGTAGAGAACCTCCAGAGTTGATGTGGTGTCACCGGTACGCGAGAAGGTATAGACCACTGGACTGGTGCCGTCTTCTGTCACCGCTTTTGGTAAGCAGGAAAGGGTGATCACGGGGAAATCGTCGTTGCTGATTATTCCCACTACCGCCTGCGTGGTGCCAATGGTATACCTGGTGCCACTGGCCAGAGTCAGCTCCAGAGTTTCATCCGCCTCGATCTCTGTGTCTGCCGTGGGATCCACCGTCACGCTGCCGGTGGAGGCTCCAGCGGCAAACGTCACGCTCTTCGTGTTGCGTTTTCTAGCAATACCGGTGTAGTCCGTTCCCAAGATGGCGGTCCCACCCACGGTGTAGAGGACCTCTAGGGTTGATGTGGTATCACCTGTGCGCATAAATGTATAGATCAAATCGCGGGTGCCATCTTCTGTAATTGACGCAGGAGTGACGGCCAGAGTGATGGAGGCAAGTGCGACAACTGTTGTCGCATCAGGCTCGGTAGGGATATCTTCCCTTAAACCCAATTGATCCGTTGCGACACTATAGAACGCATAGGATTTACCCGCTTCACCAGCGTATAAGGCGGTGGAAGTAATGACATCATCCTGCCAGAGGCTAAAGGCGCCATTATCAATGCGAACATAAATGTCGTAGGAAGCGATGCCAGCACCTGCATCCAATCCTGTCCAATTGACGGCAAATGTAGGTTCACTGTTGGCGGGCAAAGCAGTGACCTGACTCACTGGAGGTGTGGCAATGAGGGTGTTGAAAACGGGATTGGTTTGGATGGGCGTCTGCCCATTGAAGGCAATGGTTGCCTGGGCATCGATACGGGTATTGGTATCACTGGTTGCTTTAGGCTGAATGCTATAGCCAACCAATCCTTGACCAGCGCCGTCTGCATCATTCGCAGGCAAGAATCCCTGGGTTAATGGATCAACAGGCTGGCCAGTGTTGGGATCGATGGCAGAAAAGAGCCAAGACAGTTCACGTGTTGAGCTGTTAAGGCTGGCGCTGATATCTAAAAACACATTGCGTGTGCTGCGCAAATCAAGGCGCTGACTGAAGGCTTGACTGCCATTGGGGACGTTGAGAGTCACGTCTCCAAAGCTAATGTCATCAAAGGAGAAGGTCGCAAGATCGAGATCCACATCCAGGGTTTGAGTGATTCTGACTTGAGCAACCGGAGATGTTCCCGCCGGATTGGGATTAGTAAAACGGATGATATAAGGGATAACAGCACTGGAACTCAGAAGATGGTCAGAACCAAGGCCATCGGGATTAATGAGAGAATTGAGTGCATTGACAGTTTCATTTCGCTGCTGAGCCGAGCCACCATTCAATGCTTCCTGGATAAATGTTGGGTCACCGTTGCTCAGGAAGAGATCTAAAATCACATCTTCCAACACATTCGGGTCGGAAATACCGGCATCCCTGGCAATCTGTTCAGCGGCAGCACGCTGTTCAGCGGTCAATGATGCTGTGGTGATGATATTGCGCGGGAATGCAAGATCAGTGAATGTGAATGTACTTTGTCCTTCCCCATAATCAAAGAGGGAAGACTCCTGCGTGATGCGCCAGCTGGCGGCATAGTCGCCATAAAGTTGCGCATCAGAGATTGAGTTCCCAATGACTGTGCCATCACGAAGTGCAAATTCATCATCCCTGCGATTGTTAAAATTCCCAAGGAGACCCATGACATTTCCCTTACGGCTGTCAGCCAACCCCAGGTTTATATTGAGCCAGGTGCCGCGATTGCTGACAACGATTAGATCATTACTTGAAGTAAAGATTCTATACTCACTTCCAGAGCGCGTGACCAAGTTTTGGCCGACTGCATAGAGCCCCCCTTCAGGAAGGGACACTTCGGCTCCATTGATGCGGAGAGCGTTTGATTGATTCGCATACACAGCAATCCGTTGACCACCACTACGAATGGAGATCGCCGTGTTTGCCGAAGCACTCGTACTGCTTCCCCAGGGTTGTTGACGGGTTTGAATTTCAAAGTCATCGGTGTTGGATTTAACGAGGGTGAATTCTCCTACTGCCTGAAAGTCGTAACCTAAGCCGTCAAGTGTGTTTAGGTGAGGGTCATTATATGATCCGCTGCCTGGATTTGGATTGTTGGGTAGCACAGCTTTTTTAGGTGATTCAGGTGGTTCAGGTGGTGGTAGGCTTTCACAAACACCAAATTGCGATTCTAAAAATGCTGGAAATCCAGCCCGCACAATTCCTCCAGAATCAATAACCGTGTGTAAAAAGGGATTCTTAATAGAATCGTATTGGTTTGCACTTCCGCCGGCCGCAGATGATGGATGGCTTTCGTTTACTAAATTGCCGTTTCTATCGTAGAAGCATTCTCCTTGGGGATTATCGGGTGTTGGGCTTCGGTTTTCAAGATAACCATCAAATCCACAATGAAACCATGCACTATTAGTATGATAAGACATCCAAACGGGATTTGAACTGGGTGGTTCAGCTGGACATTGGGCCGTCAGACCAAAAGGATCATTTAGATTAACAGGAGAATTAAAAACATACCTATAAAAGTTAGTATCGCCACCACCTATCCCTATTGGGTCTATGCTACCAAAACATCCCGAACCTGTTACATAATATCTTGCCCGCATAAAATCCAAACCATTCCCTTCATCCATCACCCCCCATTGCCCTACATATTCAAAGGGATTGGCAACACCTTCTATCTTGATGAGGTCTTCACCAAAGGGCAGGTAGCTGTATTCATTGACATAAATGCCGTCACTTCCTGTCAATCCCGTTATCGAACCAATAGCGTCAGCGTCGTAGTAATTCGTCGTACTGCCACTCGCCCTGCTCACCAAGCCGATGCCATGGGTATAGTTTGCTAGAAGAGAATTTCCGCTATATTCACCTATGATGTCTCCCAAACCTGTTGGATCAAGCAAATAGTCGGTCCGCTGGCCATTAACCGTTGTTGCGACCCGATTACCCAAACCATCGTAGAGATACTCCCAAGTTCCTGTCGGTGTAACCGCTCTCACCAAACGATTTTCTGCGTTGTAGGTGTAGGTGGAAGTTTGACCTGCCTGAGTTTGACTCAGCAGATTTCCATCCGCATCATAGGCATACGTTGCATTGCCAACATTAGTGTATTGGTTCAGATTGTTTGTTGTGTAGTTGGTCGTTACACCGTCATCCGATACGCCAACTCGATTACCAGCCGCATCATAGATGTATTTGATGGTGCGATTGTCGGGCGTAACTACAGAAATTAGTTGGCCGCTGAGATCATAATCATATTGAAACAGCCCTTCAAGCGTTGTCATGCTTGTGCGACGACCTAAACGATCGTAGGCATAGTCAAACTTGGAATTGAGAGTATGATTCGCCTGATAATGAGCTACGCGCGTAAGCTGATCGAAAAGATCGTATTCATAGGTGGTGTAAGTTCCATTTCCATTGGTCTCCTTAGCTAAACGACCAGTCAGATCATATTCGTAGGTTACAATAACTTGCTCAGTAGCATTGGTTAGTCTTTGAAGCCGACCTATACTGTCATAACTATAGTTTATTGTGTAACCATCGCTAGTGCTTAACTGAATCCGCTGCCCATCTGTATTGTAGGCGTAACTTAGTGAACGACCCGTTGGATAGGTTATCTTGGTCATCCTGTTCGCAGTATCGTAGAGAATCGCTGTGGTTCCCGTGCTGTCTACAACACTGGTCAGATTCCCCCTCGTGTCATAGGCATAGCGAACGCTCGAACCGTCTGGAAGTTGCTTATTCGTTAACAGACCATTATTGTCGTAGCTATAAGTGATGGAGCCACCTCGACGATTGATGTACCCGATGACATGACCCATCCCATCCAAGCTGAACTGCTCACTGGATCCATCTGCATGGATAATTTTGCTCAAATTACCCTTTTCATCATATCTATACTCAACTCCATTCCCTCTTGCATCGGAGAATCCCGTTAGTTGTTGAAATAGCGGATCATACCGAAAGTCGGTAACTTGTCCCTGGAGATTTTGCTGTTCTGTCAAATTACCATTCGCATCGTAACTATAATCTGCTTGATCACCATTTGGAAGAGTTACCCCGAGCAAATTACCAGCCGTATCGTAGGTAAAAAGCAGGTTCTGGTTGTCAACGCCTCTCATTTGACCGATATTTCCTCGGTCATCCAACAACACCATTTGCCTAACTCCTGTATGATCACTAACCGTCAATCCACCCACGGAATCATAACTATACTTGCGAAGATCATTGTTTCCATTGCCATACTCCTTGCTTAGACGCCCCTGTTGATCATACTCAAAATTTCGCTGATAGCCTAAATCAGAAGTGACTGACAACAGAGAATGTTTTGTCGCAGCCCGAGATCCAGTGTCATAGGAATACGACACCCTGCCATCCACTCCCGTGACCGACAACAAATACTCTCCATTCCTGCTATAGGTGTATCTGGTGACTTGACCAGCTGAATCCGTAATTGAATCAATCCGACCCCGAGAGTTACGGGAAATAATTAAACTGTCACCATTCGTATGCAGAAGTTTAGTTAATTGCCCGTTTGTGTATTCCAGCGTGATCTGATTACCATTTGCATCCTGAACACTGGAAAGCTTGCCGTCGGTATCAAAAAGGGAGCGGAGTCCGCTGGTTTCAATGAGTGTGCATTGGCCATTGGCGACCATTACCCTTGCACCTCCATCCTCCAGGAACGTTCCATCCGCTTGCTGTTCAAATAGACGTTGCAAATCTCCAACACTTCGAATCAGCACATCACCCTGATTGTTGGTTGTCGCTCGTAAATCCCATTGACTCGCCCAACCACGCCCCAAACTGCCAAGAGCGTACCGCTCGGCAATCGACTGATAAAACGTACGGTTAAATGTCAGCGATAAACCAGGGGCAGCATCAACCACATCGGTGGTATTGATTAGACTTATATTGGCTAGGGAATTGACAGCTTGTTTCCATTCAAAAGCAAATAATCGTCTGAGATCATTCGTTTCTTCTCCTAATTGGCTGAGGTAGTTCGCATTTTCTGCCATGACAGCTTGAAACTGTCCCACTGTTGAACCCAAGCTGTCGATCAAGTTTGACCAGATGGCATCCCAACCAGCTGAATCAATAAAACTATAATCAACTCGCGATTCGGCTTTGATACTGGCCCAATCAATCAGCTCATCAGATTTGACTTGTTCAACCACAAAGGAGATCAGACCATTACCATTTGGAGTGAAGGCAAAGGACATGTCGCCGCTTTCACCCGGGGATAAGATTCCGCTTGGGCTCTCTTCACCAGTGGCGACCACAAGGTTGAGCAGTTGCTTTAACGTTGCACTCGACGTAAGGTCATCGGAATAGATCACACTGGCATTGGTTGGCACCACGCGCAACAAGGGTGCAACGAGATCAGTCTGACCCGCATTGCGATAATCGAGGCTTAAAATTCCTTGAGATGGATAGCGAAGTTGGACATTAAGATTCCCAAGAGGTCCATCCGTCACCGCAAAGCAATCACTCAGAGTGGAGCTGTTGGAACCTTGAACAACGTTAACGTCATACGCTCCAGTAGAAAGCCCCTTCAAATCAAATGTTGCCCAGGCCTCGTGTTCATTCACCCAATAGGTTTGACTGGCCGCTTTAGCGATTCCTGTGGGTGAAATTAGATTGAATTGATCTGTCGGTGAAAAATTCTGTCCGGCAATGGCGAGCGTCACTGAGCCTTTGTTACTGCCCGTTGAGCCTTGTGGCAGACCCGTGATGAAAACAGTCGAATCATCATCAACAATTGTCAGCGTAGCGGTGTTTGTGGATCCGATTGTTGCACCACCACTTGGGTTTGTTAGGATGAGATGAATAGTCTCATCTGGTTCAGAAATTGCATCGTCAGAAATAGGAACATAAACTGTTTGGCTGGTTTCTCCGGGCGCAAAAGTTATGGAAATCGGAGTGTTCGTGTAGTCAATCATGGAATTGGCCGTTCCATCTTGGAGATTGATCAGGGCACCAACTGTTCCTCCACTCCCTTCCGTGCGAATGATGGTGACAGCAGCGACCAGAGTTCCATCCTCATTGACGCTAAATTGGTTGGATTCAAAGCCCAACATCCCTGGAACAACAGGGGTGCCACTAATGACTGAGAACTTGTAGCGACCAGCCTGATTGATATTGCTAGCAGTTTCAAGATTCGCCATTGTATCCGTTCCCGATTGCGATAATTCGAAGAAGTTAATCCCATTTCCAGCAGAATAACCAGCCCGTGCCAAGGTATTGCCAGAGGCACTACCAACCAGCCAATCAATCTGTTCATAACGAAATTCAATATCAAAATTGCCAAATCCTGTATCCGTTAAGAGGAGTTGGAACGCGTTCGGGGTGGTTCCATTGGGATATTCACCGACATCATCCCAAGTCATCGTTACTCTATTAGCCATTGGATCAAGATCCCAATACACCAGATTGGAACCTGTAGATGTTCCACCGGCCGACAACATTAAACCTGTTGAGCGGGTGTCAACATCAGCAAAAAAGGGTGCGATAATGGGCTGATATGTATTGCCAGTCAAGGCAAATGGAGTGTATACGCTCTGAGACGAGTCAAAGGTAATATTCCCATTATTGTTAATATAGAAACCGTAGTACGTTGTCCCGAAAAAGTTAAGTCCTAGTTCAAAGACTGATGAAACGTCAATGAAGCCTGTCGAATCATCATCATTGCGATCTAGGACGTTCTCGCCAAACCCGGCCGTTCCACCAAGCCCATTGATCAGGGGTGAATTCGGACTCATGATCAAACAGCATTGGTGACAATACAACGTATTCATACAACATAGGCTCTCTGGCGACAAGGGAAACATCTAGATCGTCAAGTTTCTTCATGCAGATTTCGAATCATCTATGGGCAGGACGATATGGCACTCGGTGGAGGGGTTTAGTATTTTCTACAGCTCATCCTGGAGCCAGCCCATTCAAGTGGCCCAAACCAACTGCCTTGTGACCAGATCGCAGCCAACATCATCAGGTCAATAGGCTTCAACCATGTGTGATCGCAGCTGCTTAGACATCGCAGAAGCAGCATTCAAAACAATTCAGGCTCGTTGTTCCACGATTCAAGTGTGCCAGAATACTTCTGATCCAGTTGAAGCAACTCTCGATATCCCTGTTCAACCTGGATTGAAGTATGCGGTAACTCTCAGCTTGCAAAATCAAGATGAACTGCATTTCAGCGTCGAAAATTTTAGACTTGAATGGATGCCATGCACCAAGCAGTCAACGGTCGATGCCTACATCGATGCAGTGGTGGGATTCCTGTCTGGCCGCTATCGCATCCTTGAACATTATCGTGGTTATCAATGCACAATGGCAGAGCTCCAGGTGCCCACTCAGACTGGTGCTTGGGTGACTTTGGGAGTTTCGAGGCATTTGTGTTTGCCATTCTTAAGGCAGAGCAGCTGCAAGGTCATCAGGAATCTCTAAATTCCCTCTCACCTCAGACCCAAGACATCCAGGGTTTGCTGTGCCCACGACGCCCTGCCCCCTCTACTTCAACCGGGTGGCCACATGGAAGCGTTCCAACCAGCGGTTGACGCGGCGGCGCAGGCGGGGCGGCACCTCCTGCACCAACCGCACCAACTCCTCGGCGGCGAGGCGATGGAGCAAGCGGGCGTCCACGTGCCAGAGGGCCTCCGCCTCCCGGATCAGCCGCGCCCAAGACCGCACCGATTGCCAGCGCCGCACCCGCTCCTGCATCGGGTCGGCCGACTTGGGCTCCCTTGGGCTGGAGCTGGACGATCCAGACGGGGTCAAGGCGCCTGAGGGATCGGAACCGGGAGGGAGGTGCTGCATGACCCCAGGGTGGCCATGGGGAAGGGGGAGTCAGAAGCTTGCACGGATGGGCTTCGGAGATTGGTAGAAATTCCGCACATCCTTCCGCTCAGGGGCAGGTCACCGGCTGCACCGGGAAGGGCAGGGCCGCAGCCTCCCGCTCGCTCAGTCGCTTCGTCCAGGCACCGGCCACGGGCTCGTTCCAGCGGAAACCGGCCTCCTTGGCCTGCTGGCGGTCGCTGTAGC
>JBKDTB010000018.1:0-4619 GCA_046340515.1 Cyanobacteriota bacterium
CACATACTGCTTATTTGCACGTTGAACGATGCCATTCAGTTCGGACATCTGGGATTGATAAACACGGATATTGTGGTCATACGTCCGAGCTTTCTGGAGAAACGATTCCACACTAGCCCTGGAGGATCGATCAACTTTATCAGGGTAATTAATCACAGGAGCCAGGCTGATCAGAAGCTTAGATGTATCCAAGATCTTTGACTGCAGCCCCGAGATCCTCTCCAGATCACCAAAGGCGATGGTCTGGGATTCGAGTGCCTTGAGCTCATCGTCTGCTTTCTTGACTTTTTGTTCATAGTCCCTGATGAGACGAGTGCTGATGTCTCGTTCTGATTGGATTTCCGCATCGCGGGTGCGAATTGCAGTCGTCGCGGAGACAGCAACGAACACAAGCACAACCGTGTACCCGACCCATTGGTTCCGCCGCAGGACCATTGACCAATAAAGCAAACTGACTTACAATTGTATTTTACACCATCCTGGTGAGTCCTGCCACCTCACCTTCTGAGCTGGGCGTTCACGCCAAAGGACTGACGCCATACCAGGGGGGCACGGCTAGCCACACCACCTCAGTTCATGACCCTCTGTCGAGCCGCTCATGGGTGGTCGCGTCGCTGGCGACAACGCCATTCAAACCACGCCTGCACACTGCAGCCAGCGCTTCTCTGACAAAGAATACCGCCGAACTTTGATTGTTGGCTACAACGGCCATCGATGAACCACGGGTCGCTGGGGGCCCTCTGCCACCATGGTGATCGCCCCATCCCGCCCATGCCCAGCCCCGCCGCGCGCCTGGCCGCCAACGTCCCTGGGCCGTTCTTTGTGAACGAGCACTGCATCGACTGCGGCACCTGTTGGCAGTGGGATCCGCTGCACTTTGGGCCCGCGCCCTCCGGCGACACGGCCCATGTGGCGCGGCAGCCGGTGGGAGAGCCCGCCGTCCGGCAGGCCCTGTTGGCGCTGCAGGCCTGTCCAGTGGCGGCCATCCAGGCACCCGCCGACCTGGTGCGCCGCACCCCCGCCGATGGCTTTCCCGCCCTGCTCACGCGCCATCCGGCCGGCGATGTCGACTACTGCGGCTGGGCCTCACGGCGCAGCTTCGGGGCAAGCAGTTACCTGATCAGAAGGCCCACCGGCAATGTGTTGATCGACAGTCCACGCTTCAACGCTCCCTTGGCCCGGCGTCTGGAAGCCCTCGGTGGCCTCGCCGCCATCGTGCTCACCCACCGCGACGACGTGGCCGACCACGATCGCTGGGCCGCCCGCTTTGGCTGCCCCCGCTGGATCCATGGCGCCGACGCCGACGCGGCCCCCGGAGCGGAACACCGGGTGAGGGGCGACGATCCCCTGGACCTCGACCCCTCCCTGCGGCTCATCCCCGCCCCCGGCCACACCGCCTGCTCCCTGGTCGCCCTGCTCGGGGGCCAGATCCTCTTCAGCGGCGATCACCTCTGGTGGAGTGAACCCGCCGGCGCCGTGGTGGCCTCCCGCACCTACTGCTGGCACGACTGGCCCCTCCAGCTCGCCTCCGTGGCCCGCCTGCGGGACCTGGACGTGCGCTGGCTGCTCCCTGGCCACGGCGGTCGCCGGGCCTTCGGGCCGGGGGAATGGGCGCGGCAGATCGATGGGGTGCTCGGCAAATCTGATTTTCCATTGCTTGACGCACAACTCTGGAAATAGTTACTGGGTCATTGTCTTGAGTCTCCGCCAAAAACAAATACCATTTAAGTTGCAGTCAGGAGTAACAAGATGACTTTCTTCCTCCAGTCGGCCAGGAGAATGCTCTGAAATTGCAAGTTGAAACTTAATACCTCCAATTCCCGTAAACGATAGCTTATTTTTTCTTAAATCCTCGACCTTCTCATGAAGACTTTTTCGAGTCACATTCTTACCTACATCTATGAGCTGCTCAATAGATTCAACTATAACCGATGTTGCATCGAAAGCCGGACCATAATGCCAACCTATAAAAGATCTATTCTCCTTAAAGCACTGCTGTTCCTGTTGACCCCTCAGATCTGGTTCTAACTTAAGAAGCTCTTCTGATGGAAACCATGGCACATTAATGATCAGACGTTTTCCAATCTTGGGATTAATACACACCTTATCTAGAAGCTCTCTGCGATAAAGTGTATTAGCAGCAAAAATCAACAGTTCCCCGTCTTTATTTGAGTCTAGGATGAAATCGGTCTGGCCAGTGCCCTCGGACGGAGCTTCACCTTTTCGAAAGGCGTTAGGAACAATGACTATTATAATTTCACCCAAGCTTGGACTGGCTTTCTGGTCTCGCTTAAAACTATTAATGACTTCTAGTATTTCACTATTATTTTTAATTCTCCCAAGATTTATACCTGTATCATTACTATTCTGATTTTTTGTAACGTTTTTTACGAAATCTATATCAGCGTCTTTGAGATTTGTCTTTAAGTCTTCAATAAATGATCTGACAAATAAATCAGATTCCCCTCCCTGATAAAACAACAATATCTTATTATTTTTGGGTTTAGAAGCTTGAATTTGCTTAACAAGTTGTTTGGCTCCCAAACGAGTTGTGCTGGCCGTTCTTTGGAACCATGTAAAATCCTCAGATGTAAAATTTTTCATATCCTGCTTCAATCTGTCTTCATAGGCAGATCGGGTTGCGGTACTGGTGGCGGATACTAGTAAAAGCCCTTTTTTCTTTAGCGCTTCGAGCTGTCTCACAGTGGATTCACTGGAATAGGGCCCGATTAATGCAAGTATAAAGGGATACTGCGCAAATTCTGCGGCTTGCTCGGCTGCGTTCTTAGGGTGATTTTGATCATCGGCCATGATTACAAATAGGCGAGCCCCGAATGGATTTTGATTGAACTGTTCTTGCCTTTTGGCGACACCAGTGAGAAGACCGCGAGCCATGAAAGGATTCGTCTTCATCGAGATCGTCATTGCGATTGCGAATACCCTTGTAGGTAGGCCTTTGCTAATTCGGCTAAGAATATCCGCATTGCTTGAAGCAATTTTAAGGGATGGATTAGGCAGTTGCTTATCCTTTTTTAATTTACTGATAGCAGCAGAAAACTTACTAGACGCCTCTTCATACCTGCCTTCTTCAAAAGCCTTCGTCGCAGAATTTTCGAGATCACTTGGCGTTACATTAGTCGTAGTCGACAAAAGATCAGATTCTCCACAGCTAATAAATTCTTCCTTGGCACTTCTGTTTCTACAGAAGTCGATAAGTTTATTAATATTCTGCTTGGCAGTATGATCAGCAAGATTATCACCTACTGTCCAAATGAACGCAAACGGCAAGATGAGAGATGCTAGGCCTATTGGACACAATTTTATCCCCTGCAAGACATCCTTCCAAGACATTTTATTTTTATCGTAAAAACTCTGAAGGAATTTCTCTTGTTCCTGGTTTGCTTCTTTAATAGCACCTCCTCGTAGAGAATTTGCTAGTACTTGCAACACTTTCACCAACTCTCCACGCCCATTATTTGAATACAGCTCTATTAACGGAAGACTTGCGAGTGGCTTTGGAAGGTGTTGTTTCTTGATGCCTGGTCCTACAAACAGGAAGATTGGCTTGCTCTCTTCTAAAAAGGCACCAAGTTCGAATGACGCCCAGTCTGAGGACAAACGTCTCTTTGGGAGCAGAAGAAACAAGGCCTGGCTATGTACCAAGTCCTCCTTCAGTTCCTCAAGATGACTCAATTGGATTTCTGCTTGTTTGGCATTCGTCTGGCCACGATTTCTGCACTGGATATCCTCCTTCGTGAATTGCAAGGTCTTGACCAATAAATCAGACAGCAGGTTGGCTAGATCCATGTCCTCGGGATCGCTGCAGATGAAGACGCGAGACATCGTCGTCTGAAGTTAGTATGATCAGCGTTAGTATTCTACCACTACCTGGTTGTTGTGATGAGACAGGCTACACGAAATCCAAAGTAATAACGACGTGATATTTTCAGCTCTTTTTTGCGGCAAGCTGAACGAAGCCAACTCGGTGCATCAGCCCACGAGCCACCTCGCAAAAATCTCCTCCGTGCCTCGTAGCCATCTTCAGCCCTCGAAGGATTTCTTGGGGGATCAGGCTCTCGGCACCACTCCCATACATTTCCGTGGAAATCCTGCAAGCCCCAAGCGTTACTAGGAAAGCTCCCAACCTCGGTAGTTCCCCTATGGCCTTTGCTCATGTCTTGTTCACTTCCACTAACACCAAGCTGTTTCGAATAAGTATAGTGACAATGATAGTTCGCCAGTTGTGAAGTCAACGTGTCCCCATAGCCAAACGGGGATGAAGTGCCCGCACGGCAAGCATATTCCCACTCCTCTTCGCTAGGAAGGGTGTATTCGCGGCCAAATTGTTGTCTCAGACGCTCGCAAAACTCTATCGCCTCGAGCCAATTCACCTTCTCCACAGGCCGGTTATTGCCCTTAAAGCGAGATGGATGCGGATGCAACCCAATCGAAACCTTAGGCCAGCCGGCCACCACTTCCCACTGGGCCTGCGTCACAGGGGTTTGGGCCATGAAGAAGCTTCGCAGCGACACCTTGCGCTGGGGGCCCTCATCCGAAGATCGATGTGCTTCATCTGTGGGAGACCCCATCAAAAACTGTCCTTTGGGAATTTGAATCAT
>JBKDTB010000019.1:0-24408 GCA_046340515.1 Cyanobacteriota bacterium
CACGGAAGTGTCGCCGTCTCTCCGCCAAGACCAACGCCTGATCAATCCGGCAGCTTCAACATCCTGCGGCCAGGGCCCCAGATCAGACACACCACCTTCCGATGGGAAGGTGGTGTTTTTATTGTCAACGCGGCTCCGGAGCTGGATGGGTGCGCTGCCGGGTCACGGATCCGGCCCCGGGCAGGTGGGTTCAGGGGCCTCACCCGTTCGGGTTTCCCCTCCCTGTGTCTTGCGCCCTGGCTCGCGGCTGGGGAGCGTGGACCATAACGTGAACAGCCACTGGCCTGAATCGTGATGAGTCCCTCCCCTCTCCCCAGTTCCCGGGAGCTGGCCCGCTACCTGGAGGCGCGCGGCGAACTCGGCAAACCCTGGATGTGGCACCTGCTGCGCCTCACCAAGTTGCACGAAAGCAAGGAGTCCATGGACCCGCAGGAGTATGTGCGGCAACTCCAGGACGCCCATGCCGATCTGATGCGGCTGGGAGAGTTCTGGAAGGGGCGGGAGGCGGAAGTGTTTGGTGGCGCCTATCGCCCCTCCCCCGTGCTCGAACCCCTCCCCGGTTCTCCCGAAGACCGATGAGCGTCGCCCCGACCGAGCGTCACCGTTACGGCCTGGCGCCCTTGATCCGTTTCACCCTTCTGGCCCTCTACGCCGCTCTCGTCGGGCCCCTCCCTCTGGTGGCGCCGCCGGAGCTGAAGGGCTGGCTCTGGGCGGCCCTGCTTTTGGGTTGGATCGGGGTCATGGCTCTCACCAGCGAAGAAGTCGTTCTGGATGGCGAGGGCCTGGCGGTGGGACACCCCGCCTGGTGTGCTTGGCTCCCGCGGCGGGGATGGCGGCTTTCCTGGAGTCAGGTGGGCGGCCTCACGCCCGTGGCCACCAGCCAGGGGGGGCGCGTGTTCTATGTGCGCGTCAAGGGTGGAGACCAGGCCTTCCTGCTGCCCCAGCGGGTGGAGCGCTTTGACGATTTTCTCGCCCGTTTCAGCAGCCTGAGCGGGGTCTCCACCTCTCCTGTGACCCGCCTGACACCTCCTTGGACCTATCAACTCCTGGCGGTCCTGAGTGGTTCGCTGCTCCTGGCGGAGGGTTTGGCGCTGGCCGTCCCCCATTGAACACGACCAGTCGTCGCGATGGCCATGATCCCAAGGAAAGGAGAAACAACCAGACGTTCACACAGGCTTGATCACAAGGGAGAACCACCAGACGATCTCACCGGCTTGATTAGAAGGTAAAACGATCAGACGTTGACACGGACTTGATCAAAAGGGAAAACGACCAAATGTCTCGGGCTTGATCACAAGGGAGCTGATCGTCGCCCTTGTGATCAGCCCAGGCGGCTGCCGTTGGTTTGGGGGAGCAAGACCGCGCTTTTGTTGACAGCGGGCTCCTCCGTCTCCGGAAGGGTGTCGAGACTGAAGCGATACCCCTGCTGACGCATGGTTTCGATGCCGCCTCCCTCCCCCAGGCCGGCCTGTTCGAGCTTGCGGCGCAGGGTCAACACCTGGGTGTCCACCGAACGGGGCCCACCACTGAAGGGAGGCCAAGCCATCCGCAAGAGCTCCTGACGGGTGCGCACCACGCCAGGGGGCATGAGCAGGGCGCAGAGCAGGGCAAATTCCCGCGGGCTCAATTCCACCGGCTGATCCCGCAGGGTGACCTGTCTCAACAGGAGATGCACTTCCAGAGGGCCGACGCAGACCCGCTCTTGAAGGCCCGTGCCGCTGCGTCTGAGGAGGGTGCGACAGCGGGCCGCCAACTCTTCCAGGCCGAAGGGCTTGCGGAGCACATCATCCGCTCCCGCGTCCAACAGTGAGACGACAGGTTCCGAGCCCGATCGGGCGGTGAGCACCATCACAGGGCAATGGAGCTGGGCCGCCAGGCGCAGGGCGGAGGTTTCCTCAAGGAGTTCGGCGCTGACGAGGAGATGGGGCGCCTGACCCTGGCAAACATCAAGAGCTTCCTGAGCCGAACCGACCGCCGCGGCCAGATGGCCATCCTGTCGAAGGCGTTGGGCCAGGACGGTGCGAAGGGTGGCGTGGGGATCGACGACCAGGATGCGTCGCGCATGGCCGCCATAATCATTCTCGGTCGGCTGTGCCATGGAGATCTTGATTTGAGTCTTAATCAGACTGTTTGCTCCTATGAGTTTAACACTTTTATTGGGTTTTCCCAGTGCTCGTTGCCACGGAGTGTGCGGTTCCCCGGGCAGCCCTTCCCGCACGCCTTCCGTCCGCGCGCGTCAAAATGGATCCACGGCCATCCCAGCTCATGACGGCTCTGCAACATCCCGACGCCATTCGCCACTTCCAGTCGCTCTGCGATGCCTGCCAGGAGTTGGCCCACCGCTACCACAGCCCCTCCGAGCTGCGTCTCTACGCCGATGGCTACCTGCACGCCCTTCGGCGCACCGCTGTTCTGGATCATCACTCCCAGCGGCGCCTGGAGGAGCTCATTGAGCGCTGGATCCTTGATCCCTCCGGCTTTCTGGGGCCAGACGGCCAACCCCGCACCCTCATGGAGCGGGAGCTCCACTGACCCCACCGGCCATCCCCGTGGTCGCCCGCCGTCGGCACCAAGAGGGTGGTGTCAGGAGGCGAGGGCGATGGTGATTTTATCGCGCAATTCGCCGCTGTTATACATTTCAATCAAAATATCGGATCCGCCGATAAATTCGCCCTTGAGGTAAACCTGCGGAATTGTTGGCCAGCTGGATAATTCTTTGATCCCCTGGCGAATCTCCATGTCGGAAAGAACGTCGAAGGTTTCAAAGGGAACGCCAAGACTGTGGAGAATCTGAACAACGTTGTTGGAAAAGCCGCATTGGGGCATCAATTTGTTGCCTTTCATGAACACAAACACCGGGCTGCTGTTCACCAGGGCCTGGATGCGGTTCTGAAGATCGACGTCCATGGGGAATCAGAAAAAGTTGACGTTGAAAGGAAGGAGCAGGGAGGTGGCCGACCTCAGCCGGGAATGTCGGTCTTCAAGGCCAGGGCATGAATCGCCTCGCTGGCCAGTTCGCCCTGCAAGGCGTTGTACACCAATTGGTGTTGCTTCACCCGCGAGAGACCGGCAAAAGCCTTTGACACCACTTTCACCTGCAGATGATCACCGCCGCCGGTGAGATCCTCCACCTCGACGCAAGCATCGGGCAGGGCCTGCTGGATGGCGGAACGCACGTGGTCCAATGGAACCATGGCTGGTTGACAAGGGTTGCTGAAATCTAGTTGGGGTTGGCGCTCGGCGCCGTGTAAGGCGTGGTGGCGAAGCCGATCTCCAGCAATTGCTGATAGGCCTTCCGTCCCGCTTCCGTGCTCGGCGTCATCGTCTTCACCACCTCCACCAGCAGCGGCACGGCCACTTCCGGCTGATTCTGGCGTCGGAACAGGGCCGCCAAGCGCAGATTCGTCTGCACCAGGGCCTCCAGCACCTGGCGACCCTTGTCATCCATCTCCCGGGGGATGCGGGCATCGAGTCCGCGGAAGGCGCCACTCAGGTCGCGGTAAAACCCAAGCAACTGCTTGCTCGCCTCGCGGGCCTGGTCGTAAGACCGGCGGGCTTCCGTCAGGTTTCCGGCCGCCGCCGCCCCATCACCCCGCGCCAGCAGCGCCTGAACGGTCTTCACATCAAAGGCGCTGGCCGCGGCGGCAGGGGCGGCCGGAGCGGGGCTGGGGGCCGGCTGGGCCAGGGCCGCCATGAAGCCGGAGGGGGCCAGCCCCGCGAGCAGAAGGGCGCTCCACCAGCCGGCCTGACGACGACGCGCGGAAGACAGAAGCCGCTTCACAGGCTGGCAACGCTGGAAAGGAAAACTTTACGGGGCCGCCATGGGACGGCCCACGGCCGCTCGGGCCGCTTGCTCGGCCGACCCCATCGCTTTGACCAGCTCCTCGGTGAACGCCCGCGCCGCTTGCCGTCCCTGCCCCGCGGCCCGCAAAGGACTCCCGAAACAGAGGGCGGCCCGATCGCCCAGCCGCGGAACGGCATGGCTGTAGGCGATCCCCACCGGCACAACGGTCACCGGCACTCCCTGGCCCTCGGCCAACTGGGACAGGCGCGCCAGGCCCTGATGCAGATGGATCGGCCCGTCCACCCGTTGAATGCGTCCTTCGGGGAACACCACCAGTTGCTGGCCCCGGGCGAGCAGATCAATGGCCAATCGCAGGCTCGCCAGGGTGGGCCGCCCCTGATCCACCGGGAAACAGCCCAGACGATGCAGGAACCATCCCTGCAGGCCCGCCATCTCATCGATCGTCACCATGAAGCGGCAATCCCTGCCGGTGACGCGACGGCCGGCGGCGTGGGGCAGCATCAACGCGTCCCAGCGGGCCCGATGGGTGGGAGCCAGCAGCACGGGACCCGTGTGTGGCAGCCGCTCCCGCTCCAACACCACCACCTCCGAGAAAAACCCCCGCAGGGCCACGTCCTGGGTCACGACCATCGCCAGGGGGGAGAGCCAGGGGCTGACGCCGTTGCAGAGGGTGCTCTCGCGGGCGCTGAGGGGGGCAGGGGCCGCGGGCGGGTCGGAAACGGCCGGCTCCGGGGTGTCGGGCCGCAGAACTCCGGGATCGGAACTCACCTGTTGCGGCCAGATCTTGGAACGCGCGACCAACACCTCAGCCCGGGCGGTGGAGGGACCTCGACACCGTATGGGGGGGAAGGGGCGCGGGGTCGGGGAGCCGGGCAGTTGAGGCTGCGGCCGAGGCCCCGCATACCATCGCCGGAACCTTCCCAGCCACCCATGGCCAGCCTCGGGGTGAACATCGATCACGTGGCGAATGTGCGCCAGGCCCGCCGCACGGTGGAACCGGACCCGGTGACCCATGCCCTGCTGGCGGAACTCGGCGGGGCGGACGGCATCACCGTGCATCTGCGGGAAGATCGGCGCCACATCCAAGACCGGGATGTGGAACTCCTGCGGGCCACCGTGCGCACCCGGCTCAATCTGGAAATGGCCGCCACCAGCGAAATGGAGGCCATCGCCCTGCGCCATCGCCCCGACATGGTCACCCTCGTGCCGGAACGTCGCGAGGAGGTGACCACGGAAGGGGGCCTGGATGTGGCGAGCCAGGTGGGCCGTCTCGGCGGGATGGTCGAGCGGCTCCAGGGGGCGGGAATCGGCGTCAGCCTCTTTGTGGACCCGGAGGAAAGCCAGCTCGACGCCAGCTGCGCCACAGGGGCCCGCTGGGTGGAACTCCACACCGGCCGCTATGCCGAGGCGGGGTGGGACGCCCAGCCCGGGGAGCTGGGGCGGCTGACCGACGCCTGCGGCCTGGCCCGCCAGATGGGCCTGCGGGTCAATGCCGGCCATGGGCTCACCTATCAGAACGTGGAGCCGATCGCCGCGATCCCGGGCCTTGAGGAACTCAACATCGGCCACACGATCGTGGCCCGGGCGCTGGCGGTGGGGTTGCGCGAGGCGGTGCGGGAGATGCGGGCCTTGATCCACAATCCAAGAATCGAGCCCCTCTTCGGCAGCCGTCAGCCATGACCGTTCATCACTTCATCGCCGCCAGCGAGGCGTTCCTCCTCCGGGAAGAGCCCTTGGAAGAGGTGCTGCGGGAACGCACCCGCCACTACGAGGAATCCGGCCGCGCCATCGACTTCTGGCTCGTGCGTCAGCCGGCCTTCCTCGAGGCGCCCGAACTGGCCGAGGCGGTGGCCGACGTGCCCCGCCCCGCCGCCGCGGTGGTCTCCACCGACCCGAGCTTCATCACCTTCATGAAACTGCGCCTGGAATTCGTGCGGCGCGGTCAGTTCGAGGCCCCCAGCGCCTCCATTCCCGATCCCCTGGCCAGCCTCGCCACCGCTCCGGCTTCCTGACCCTCCCACCCCGCCCCCAGCGGGACATCCAGCGGCCCTGTTCTTCCAGAGGGGCCGAAGGAGGGGGCGACCCTCAGAACAGCCCGAGAAACTTCCGGCGGGGCTCCCCTTCCTCCCGCTTTTCCGCGGCCGGGCCCGAGGGCTGGCGGCCCTGGCCCCCATCCTGCTGATAGCGCGGCTTGGCGTCGCCGATCGTCAAGACCGCCTCCTTGTTCTTCCACCAGATCCAGTCGCGGATCGGTGGGGTGTCGCGCAGATCGGCCCGGCTCAGCCCGAGGCCCAACCGCTGGGAGGCCTCCGTCAACACATCGAGCATCGCCTCGCCGTCGCCACAGCGGGCCAGGGCCTCATTGGTGCGCTTGGCGCCGTTGAGAGCCTTCACGAGCAGGGCCACCCGCTGGACGGTGGGCAGCCCGCGCAGGTCGCCGCCGCCTGTGGTGGTTCCGGAATCTTGCGCGTTGTTCATGGTCGCCCTCCATGGCCCCGGCAGGCCTCGCGGGGCACCGTAGCGAGCCGGATCGACGGCTGTTCGGCCAGCCGGGTGACAGGACACCCCTCTGGAGGCAAGACTGACCGCGACATCGGTTTTCCCATGGCCTCCCCCCACGCTGCTCCGCGCCACTGGGTGATCGGGGATGTCCATGGTTGCGGGGACGCCCTGGCCCGTCTGGTGGCCCTGCTCCCGGCCAGCGATCGGCTCGTGCTTCTGGGCGATGTGATCAATCGCGGCCCGGAGATCGCCGAGGCCATGGAGCTCGCCTGGGACCTCGTGCGCAGCGGTCGGGGCGTGTGGCTGATGGGCAATCACGAGAAGAAGCTCCTGCAAGCCCACCCTCCCCGGCGGGAGGAGGCCTACCGCCGCCTGGCCGGCTGCGACACCTACCGCCAGCTGGGCCACCGCTGCTGCCGCCAATGGGCCGAGCGCCTGCGCCAGCTGCCGACGGCGTTCTGGGGGAAGGGCTGGGTGGCGACCCATGCGGGCTTCGATCCCCTGCGCTGGGTGCCCGATCTGGATGTGCGGCTGCCCTTCTGGCAGGCCTACGACGGCCGCTATGGCGAAGTGATCGTGGGCCACACCCCGGGCCCCCACGTGCGCCGTCTCGATCGCATCCTGCTGATCGACACCGGGGCCTGCTACGGCGGACGCCTCACCGCCTATTGCCCGGAATCGGGAGATCTGCTCAGCGTGCCCGGCCCCGTCACCTCGGCCGATGGCCGGGCCCGGATCACGGCACGCCATCACGCCGCCCCCGTGGCCTGAGCCCCATGGAGCGCCGCCGTTGCTGACGATCCACCGCAGCAATCGCGCCGAGGTGTTGGCCCAGTTGCTGGCCGCCCAGCTTCGCCATCCGCCGCCCGGACCCCTGGAGCCCGTGCAGGTGGTGGTCAACACCTGGCCCACCAGCCGCTGGCTGGGGGAAACCCTGGCCCTCCACCTGGGTGGCATCGCCGCCCACTTGCGCTTCCCCTTCCCCGGAAGCCATCTGCGGCAGGTGGTGCGGCTGGCCCTGGGGGAGGAGCCCGGCGCCCTGGAGGAGGCCGATCCCTGGCGGGCCGAGAGCCTGGTGTGGCCCCTGTTGGAGGAGCTGCCCGCGATCGCGGCGCAGCCCCGGGGCGAGCCGCTGCGGCTCTGGCTGCAGGACCAGCCGGATCCCGGCCGGGTGGAGCCCCCCCTGTGGCAGCTGGCCCGCGCCATCGCCGATGCCTTGGACGACTACGCCCTCTATCGGCCCGAACTCCTCCTGGCCTGGGAGGCCGGGCAGGAGGTGGACGCCACGGGACACCCCCTTCCTGCCGCCCAGCTCTGGCAACCCCTCCTCCATCGCCGGCTGCGCGAGCGGCTGGGTGTCGCCCCCTTCGGCCCGCGGGTGCTGGAGGTGATCCGTCGCCTGCGGGCGGGCGAGGGCGACCCGAGCGCCCTCAAGCGCCATGTGGGGGAGCGCCTGCGGCTCTTCGGGCCCAGCAGCATGGCGCCGATTCAGGTGCGGCTGCTGCAGGCCCTCGCCGCCTGGCTCCCCGTGGACCTCTACCTGCTCACCCCCTGCCCGGGCCTGTGGCACCGCTGCGTCGCCCGTCGCCAGGCCCTGCGGGAGGCCCTCGCCCTGCGCCAACCTCTGGACGGGGAGTGGTTGCGGCAAGCGCCCCCCCTGGAGGCTCGTTTCGGCCGCCTGGGCGCCGAGTTTCAGCAGCTCCTGGAGGGCACGGGCGAGGCCCAGCTGAGCGAGGAGCGGGAGGAGGCCCTGTTCCTGCGCCCCACCCGCCTGGCGGCCCCCCAACCATCCGCGTCCCCGTCGGCGCCCCCGTCCGCCCCGCTCCTGCTGCATCAGCTTCAGGAACACCTGCTGGATCCCGCGCTCCAACCGGTCCTGCGGCGGGCGGAGGGGGATCACTCCCTGGAATTCCATGCCTGTCCGGGCGATCTGCGTCAGGTGCAGATCGTGCGCGATCGCTTGCTTCAGCTCCTGGCCGCCGATCCCACCCTGGAACCCCGCCATGTTCTGCTGATGACCCCCGCCGTGGAGACCTTCGCTCCCTTGGTGGCCACGGTGTTCGGCGATCGGGAGGCCACGGGGGTGGAGCTGCCCTGGCGGCTCACCGATCGCAGCCAGGAGGAGGACGGGGGAGCCGGCCGCACCCTGCTCGACCTGCTCTCCCTGGCGGGCGATCGGCTGACGGCCAGCGGCCTGGAGCGGCTCCTGGAGTCGGCGCCGCTGCAGCGGCGCTTTGGCCTCAGCGCCGAGGAGGCGGGGGGGCTGACGGCGGTGCTGCAGCGCTGCGGGTTTCGCTGGGGGCTCGGAGCCGCGGACCGGCGGGGAGATCCCACCCACACCCTGGGTTGGGCCATCGACCGTCTGCTTCTCGGCCTGGTGCTGCCCCCACCCGATGGCTCCTGGCCGATGGACACCGCCCCCGCGCCCCCCCTCGCTCCCCTCGATCTGGGGGGGCGGGCGCTCCATCTGCTGTCGCGGCTCAAGCACTGGCTGGAGGATCTGGCCCGACCGCGACCTTGCGCGGCCTGGGTGGAGCGGCTCGGGGAGGCCCTCGACGACCTCTCCGGCAACGGGGCTCCGAACGAGGGGGAGCTGGCGCCGTTGCGGAGCGCCCTGGAGGACTGGCGCCAGGTGGCCGGCTCCTGTGAGCTTCTTCTGGAGCCGGCGGTGGTGGCCGCCGTGCTGGAGGAGCGCTTGACGCTGGAGAGCGGCCGTTTCGGCCACCGCAGCGGCGCCCTCACGATCAGCGCCCTGGAGCCCATGCGGGCCATCCCCCACCGGGTGTTGATCCTGATGGGCCTGGACGCGGGGGTGTTCCCCCGGCAGCGGCAGCGTCCCGGCTTCCACTTGATGGAGAGCGGGCGGCAGTTGGGTGATCCCGACCCCGCCGATCAGGACCGCTACGCCCTCCTGGAGGCCCTGCTGTCCGCCCGCGACCACCTGCTGATCACCTGGAATGGCCTGGAGGAACGCACGGGGATGGCGCGACCCCCGGCGGTCCCCGTGCAGCACTGGATCGAGTGGCTGGCGGGTGAACTGCCCGCCGGCCAGGCCGCCGCGCTGCAGGTGTGGCATGACCCCAACCCGCTGGATCCCTCCCACTTCCTGCCCCGAGGCGATCGCCCCCCCGCCAGTGGCGATCAACGGCAGCTGGAGGCCTGTCGGCAGCTGCGCCAGGGGCCCCCGCCGCTGGCGCGGGGATTGGCCGTTGGGCGCTCGCGGCTGGAGGCGGCTCCAGCTCCGGTTGCGGCGGAGGTGGAGGATCCCTTCGAGGAGCTGCGTTCCTGGCTGGTGGCGCCGCAGAAGGCATGGCTGGGGGCCCTCGGGATGTTTCCCGGCGAACGGGCGGAGGACGTGGAGGATCTGGAGCCCCTGGAGCTGGGGGAGCGGGAGCGGGTGGGCCTGTTGCGGGAGGCCCTCGCTTCGGGGCGCCCCGAGGCGGGGGGGAGCGACCTCTGGCTGCGCCGTCACCGGGGGGAGGGGTGTTTCCCCCCCGCCGGCGGAGCGGCGTTGGAGGCCGACAGGCTGGAGGAGCGCCGGCGGAGCCTGCTCACGGCCCTGGAGCCCCTCGGAGACGAGCGGACGCCCTTCCTGCGGTGGGGACCCTGGCAAGGGAGCGCGACCCTGCGGGGTGACGCGGTCGTGCTTGTCCACCCCGCCCGGGGACGGGTGGAACATCGGTTGGAGTTGTGGTTGCGCCTCCAGCTGGCGGTGGCGGCCTGCGACGACGACCCGCCCCGGCGGGGGCTGTTGATCGCCCGCGGTTCGGGGGACGACGGAGACCGCTTCACCTGCCAGCTGGCCTTTCGCGCTCCCGAGCCGGAGGCCGCCCGCCAAGAGCTGACCCGGTTGTGGGAACTGCGCCACAGCTGGCGGGAGGCCTGCTGGCCCGTGCCCCCGGAAACCGGGTGGGCCTGGATGGCCCATGGGATCGACAAGGCGACGGAGGCTTGGGAGGGCAACACCTTCCAGGGCGGCGGCGAACGGGATCAGGAGGTGATGCGCGTGTGCTTCGGCAGTGAGCGTTCCCTGGCGTCGCTGCTGGAGGATCTGCCCTTCGAGGAGCAGGCCACCACCCTCTTCCCGCCCCTGTTTGCCGCCATCCTCCCCGCCGAGAAGGGGCGCCGCTGATGGACGTCCCCCCCGCCAGCCCCCTCCCGCCCGCCGCCGACCCGGGCGACTTCCACCCCAACACCTTCCCGCTGGATCCGGGCCTGCGCCTCCTGGAGGCCAGCGCGGGCACCGGCAAAACCTTCGCCCTGGCCCATCTGGCCCTGCGGCTGGTGACGGAACGGGCCATCCCCCTGCGCCGTCTGCTGGTGGTCACCTTCACCGACGCGGCGGCCCGGGAGCTGCGGGAGCGCATCGGGCGGCGGCTGCAGGAGGCCCTTGGCTGCCTGCGGGATCCGGTGCGCCAACCGCCGGACGCGGTGCTCGCCGACTGGCTCACCGCGCAACGGTCGGGGGACGGGGAGGCGGTGGCGGAGATGCGGCTGCTGTTGGCCCTGGAGGATCTCGACGGGGCGGACATCACCACCATCCACGGGTTCTGTCAGCGGAGCCTGAGGCGCCATCCCCTGGAGGCCCGCCGGCCGCCGGACCTCCTCCTCGACCGCGAGGGGGACACCCTCCTGCGACAGGTGGTGCACGGTTACTGGCAGGAGCAGGTGCTGCGGCTGCCCCCTTCCCTGATCCAGGGGCTGCGGCGCAAGGGGATGAAGCCCGAGACACTCTCCGCCCTGCTGCGCGACCTCGACGGGGACCCCGGCCTCGACCTGGATCCCCTCCCCCCCTCCCTCTCCCTCGACGCCGATCTGGCCGAGGTGTTGCCGCGCCTCCGGGAGGAGCACTGGGGGATCTTCCGCGACGCCTGGCGGCAGGGGGGGGAGGAGCTGATGGCGGCGCTCTTCGCCCAGGCCAGGGAGTGGAAGGCGGCGAACCTGGCCGACAAGCCCTATGTGCTGAAGGAAACAAGCCGCTGGAATCGCGCCGCCGTCGACGGCCTGATCGCCGACGGGACGCCGGGCTACGCCGAGGTGCTGGAGCATGAGATGCTCACCACCTTTCTCCATCCGGGCACGTTCTGCAAGACGGCCCGCGCCCTGGAACACCCCGCGGATCGGCCGATCACCCTCCCCCATCGCCCGCTGATGGAGGCGGTGGCCGAGGTGGTGGATGGACCGGCGGAGCTCGCCCTGCTCCACGGCTGCCACTGGGGGCGGCGGGAATTGACGCGACGGCGGCAGCGCCTTGGCCTCTGCTCCTACGCCCAGCTCCTCAGCGACCTGGATCCGGGCCCCGAGGCCACGGCGCCCACACCCCTGCTGGCGGCGGTGGCCGCCCGCTACGACGCCGCCCTGATCGATGAATTTCAAGACACCGATCCGATTCAATGGCGCATCCTGCGGCTGGCCTTCGGGCAGGGTCAGCACCTGTTGGTGATGGTGGGGGATCCGAAGCAGGCGATCTACCGCTTTCGCGGCGGCGATCTCGACACCTATCTCGCCGCCCGCGCCCGGGCCGACGCCTGCTGGGCGATGCGGGAGAACCGGCGCTCCACCCCTGAACTGATCGAGGCCCTGAATCGCCTGTGCGGCCGCGGCCTCCCCCGCTCCAGGCTCACGCCCCTGCCCCTCCTGGAGGCCAGGGCCAACCGGGGGGGGGACGGGCAAACGGCGGTGGACTTGCTCTGGCTCGGGGGGACCTGGCCCGCGGAGGGGACGGAGGCGCCCCCCGCCGGCCTGCCCACCAGCACGGAACTGCAAGCCCGCCTGCCTCGTCAGATGGCCAGCACCGTCCATCAGCTCCTGCGCCATCCCCCTCTCCTGCGGGAAGGGGGGGTGGATCGCCCCCTGGAGCCCGCGGACGTCTGCCTGCTCGTGGGCACCCACGCCCAGGCGGAGAGCCTGCGCCAGGCCCTGCGCCAGATGGGGATCCCCAGCCGCCTGGTCAGCCAGGCCGATGTCTGCGCCACGCCTGCGGCCACCGCCCTTCAACGCCTCCTCGACGCCCTGGCCGATCCCTCCGACCCCAACCGCCTGCGCCTGTTGGCCGCCTCTCCCCTCCTGGGCTGGAGCGCCGACGCCATCGCCACCGCCCCCCCCCAGCGCTGGAGCGACCTGGCCTGCCGCCTCCAGCAACTCGGCCGCGACTGGCCTCGCCAGGGCCTGCTCGGCCCCCTGGCCGCCCTGCTGGAGGCCGACGCCATCGCCCGCCTCTCCAGCGGCGGGCGGTTCCTGGCCGATCTGCAGCAGGTGGCCGAGCTGACGCAACAGCGCTTGCACCGCGACCGGCTCGGGGCCCGGGCCACCGCCCGTTGGCTCCGGCGCCGTCGCCTGCGGGAGGTCGACACCCTCCCGGACGCCGAGCAGACCCACAGCGACAAGGTGCGCCAGGCGGTTTCCGTCGTCACGGTGCACCGCAGCAAGGGGTTGGAATATCCGGTGGTGATCTGCCCCTACCTCTGGCTGGACGCGGGTCGCGGCCAGGGGGAGGGCCGCCGCTGGCAGCCGGAGGCCGGTGGCCCCCCGCGACTGGACCTCCATCGCAACCGCCACTGGGGCCGCGGCTGGCTGGCCGATCGCGACGCGCGCCGGAAGGACGAGGCGGAGCGGGAGCGGCTGGCCTACGTCGCCCTCACCCGCGCCATGCATCGGCTTGTGTTGGCCTGGGTGCCGGCCAAGGGGCGTCCGTGCAATCCGCTCACCCCCTGGCTGTTTGCCGAGGACACGCCGCTGGAACCGGAGGAGTCCTGGCCGGACACCGACCTGGACCGCTGGCGGCAGCGCCTGGAGGAGGAGATCCGTCGGCGCCGGCTTCCCGTGCGACTGTTGGAGCCCCCGCCGCCCCCCGCCCCCGGGGAGGACCTGATGGGCGGAGCCCCCAGCCTGCCTGTGGAGGCTCTCGGCGTGGGTCCGACCCCCTCCTGGCCCCTCCAGCGGGGCTGGGCGCGCAGCAGCTACAGCAGCTGGACCCACGACCCCCGCCCCCTGGCCCGCCCCGTCGCGAGCTTGGAGGAGGGCCGCGACGTGTGGGATCCCGATTCGGGCGAGGATCCCATCCTTCCCCCGCCGGCCGCGTCGCCCCCCGTCGACGGGAACGCCCCTTCCCCCTGGCCGGTTCGTGGCCTTTGGGCTGATCTCCCCGCCGGCAGCAGCTTTGGCGACGCGCTCCATCGGTCGTTGGAGCAGATCGACTACAGGGCTGATCTGACGGACGGCCGGAGCCGGGCGCTGGTGGCCCATGAACTGCGGCGGGCGGGCCTGCCCGACTCCGGAGCGGAGCCACTCCTCGGGGCCCTTCGCCAGCTGCTCGCCACCCCCTTCGGGGGCCCCCTCGGCGCCCTTCGCCCGGCCGATCTGCCCCCCGAGCGGCGCCTGAACGAGCTGCGCTTCGACCTCAGCCTGCGGGAGGCCCGGGCCGATGCCCTGGCGGAGGCCTTCCGCCGTCATCCCGGCGGGCTCTTCGGCGCCGCCTACGGCGATGCCCTGGCCCGACTGCCCGTGCGGCACCGCGGCTTCCTCACCGGCTCGATGGATCTGGTGTTTCCTGCCGTCGCGGGCGATGACGAGCAGTGGTGGGTGCTCGATTGGAAGAGCAACCGCCTCGGACGACGGGATGAGCGGGGTCAGTGCCTGAGCTGCGGACCCGCGGACTACGGCCCGGCGGCCCTCCGCGACCTGATGGTCAGCCACCACTACCCCCTTCAGGCCCATCTCTATCTCGTGGCCCTGCATCGCTACCTCGCCTGGCGCCTGCCGGGATACGACCCGCGCCGCCATCTGGGCGGTTACGTCTATGTGTTCGTCCGCGGCACACCGGGATCGGCGGCGGTGGACCTGCTGCCGGGCCCGATTCCCGGCATGCTCGTGGAACGGCCTCCCCTCGAACGCCTGCTGGCCCTGGATGGGGCCCTGGGCACCGCACCCGCCGGCTGGCAGCCCGGCACCATCCCATGACCTCGTCCCGCCATCGCGATCCGCCCCCCTGGCTCCCGCCCCTGAGCAGCGCCCTGGCGGAAGCCTTGCCGCGCCTCTATGGCGCCTCGGCGGCGGATCCGGCGCTGCTGGAGCTGATCGAGGCGCTCACCCTGGCGCTGGAGCGGGGCGAGCCGGCCCTGGCCCTCCATGGCCCCGCCCCGCCGGGCCTCCGGGCCGAGGGTTGGCCGGCCCGCCACCGCGCCGCCCTGGCCGCCTCACCCCTGGGCCAGGAGCCCCATGGCCCCCTGGTGGTGGAGGGGCCGTGGCTGGGCTGGCGGCGGTGGCTTCAGCTGCGGACCCGGGTGATGGCCGCCCTGATGGCTCGGGCGGAACGGCGGCGGCCGGGGGTGGTCGCCGCGCCCGCCGCCGAGGGCCTGGATCCCCAGCAGCGCCAGGCGATTCAGATCGCCCTGGAGCGGGATCTGCTGGTGTTGGCCGGCGGCCCCGGCACGGGGAAGACCAGCACGGTGGCCCATCTCCTGGCGGCGGTGAGCCAGGGGGTGGAGGGGGCGGTGATCCAGCTGGCCGCGCCCACGGGGAAGGCCGCGGCCCGTCTGCGCCTGGCCACGGGGGGCCGCTGGCCCTGCGGGACCCTCCATCAATTGTTGGAGAGTCGGGGGGACGGGGTGTTCCGCCGCCATCGCCAGCGGCCCCTCTCCCTGGATTTGTTGGTGGTGGATGAGGTGTCGATGGTGGATCTGGCCTTGATGGAGGCCCTGCTCGATGCGTTGCCCGAGCGGGCGCGGCTGGTGTTGGTGGGTGATCCGGCCCAGCTGCCGCCTGTGGCTCCGGGGGCTCCCCTGCGGGATCTCCTGAGCGCCGCCCACCGCCCGGCCCTCGCCGCATCCCTGGTGACCCTCCACACCACGTACCGCAATGAGGGAGCGATCGCCACCGTGGCCGCCGCCCTGCGGGAGAGCATCGAGGCCTCGCCGGAGCCGCCCGTCGACCCCCTCGAACGGATGCGCCCCCTGTTGAGCCGTCTGGCCGCAGACGCCAACCTGCGGTGGCGCCAGGAGCTGGTGGGCCCGTTGCCCGCCCTGGCGCGCGAACGGCTGACGGATCACCTGCGGCAGCTCCGGGCGGTCAGCGAAGGCTGCCTGCCGGGGGGGGAGCAGGGGTGGCGGCGGGTGTTGGCGGTGCGCGACGCGTTCCTGCTTCTCACGCCGCGGCATCGGGGACCCTGGGGGGTGCACGCCGTGCATCGCGAGCTGTTGGGGGAGGTTTCCGGCAACGCCATCGACCGCTGGCCCGCGGGCACGCCGGTGCTTTGCGTTCGCAATCTCCATGGCTTGGGACTGAGCAACGGCGACTTGGGCGTGGTGGTGGGGGGGGTGGAGCGGTGGCTGCTCTTTGGCCAGGAGCAACCGATCTGGGTCCATCCCGCCCAGGTGAGCGGGGCCGTGGAGCCCGCCCTGGCGCTGACGGTGCACAAGGCCCAGGGCAGCGAGAGCCGGAGTGTGATGGTGCTTCTGCCAGGGCCGGATCCCTGTGATCCACGCCTGCTCTACACCGCCCTGACGCGCGCGCGGGAGGAAGCCTGGCTGTTCACGCCGCCAGGCCTGGAGGAAGACGCGGCGCGGAGTGGAACAACGGCGGCACAACGTCCAGGGAAAAGGATTGGCTAAGGTCTCTGATTTGGCTTTTGATGCCGATGGACCCCCTGACCCCCGTGCGCGTGGAGCGCCCCTGGGGCTGGTATGAAACCCTCTGCGAGGGGGAGGGGTATCTGGTGAAGCGTCTCTGGCTGTCCCCCGGTCAGCGGATCAGCCTTCAGCGCCACCACCACCGCTGTGAGCACTGGGTGGTGGTCCATGGGGAGGGGAGCCTGATCCTGGATGACGCGACCATCCCGGCCGCCCGGGGAACCACGTTGTTTGTGCCGGAGGGGGCGCGCCACCGGGCGGAAGCCGGATCCCTTGCCCTGGAGATTGTGGAGGTGCAGCGGGGGTCTGTGTTGCGGGAAGACGACATCGAGCGCTTCGAGGATGATTTCGGGCGTCTCTGACCCTGCCGACGCACTCCAGCGGTCAGAGGCATTCCCCCAGCTTTCTTGAAGCGGGTTCCAGCGGTCCCCAGCCGGCTCAAGTTGCTCAAGCGGTTCAAGCGGCTGAAGTCGGCTTCAAGGGGTTGAAGCCGTTCATGCCGACCTGAAGCGACCTGAAGTGCCCTCAATCCGACCTCAAGCGACCTCAAGCGACCTGAAACGGCCTCAAGCCGGCCTGAAGCCGGCCTCAAGCGACCTCAATCCGACCTCAAACGACCTGATGCGCCTTCAAGCGGCCTCAAGCGGTCTCAAGCGACCTGAAGCCGTCCACAAGCTCTGCCTCAAGCGGCCTCAAGCGGCCTCAAGGCGGCCTCAAGCGTGCTCAAGTGGCTTCAAGCGACCTCAATCCGACCTCAAGCGACCCTGATGGCGCCCTCAATCGGTCTCAAGCGACCTGAAGCGGCCTCAAGGCGGCCTCAAGCGTGCTCAAGTGGCTTCAAGCGACCTTGATTCGGCCTGAAGCCGGCCTCAAGTGCCCTCAAATGGGCCATCAAGTGACCATCAAGTGGTCTCAAGCCGGCCTTCAAGCCGGCCGATGGCGGAGCGGTTCAGAGGGTTGAAGGAAAGGGTGTCTCGACCGGTTCCGCCCCCCTTGGGCGGCTGGAGGCGAAGATCCGGCGACGGCCCGGGGTGCGCCCCTGTTCAAAGGGCGCGAGGGCCGCTGCCCCTGCTGGCCAAGGGGATGGATGCTAAGATCAGAATTCACCCTTTAATGAAGCTGACGCAGCTCTGAACATTCGGCTTGCGACACTCCGTTCGCGGCTCCATTCCAGTTCCACTTCATCACTGAATGGTTTTGGACGTCATGTTCTTGATCGAGAGATTCCCCTCTTGAGATCTTCTCTTTTTGGGCCAGCTGCAGGTCTCTATTGAAGGAATCACGGCCTTCAAGCCTGAGGTTGTTCCATGTCTGATGTTTGTTCCGGCTCCCAAGCCGCCTTTTGTGCTGACGCGATTCTGGAGGGCGCCACGCTGACCCTGACGGAGTCCGCCACTCCCCTCCCCCTGGAGATCGCTGGCGATTCACCCTCCAGCCCGACGGACACGCCGACGTCCGAGTTTGCCCGTTTCGGTCTGCGGCCCGAGATCCTGTCGGCCCTGGAGGCGATCGGTTTCCACACCCCCTCGCCCATCCAGAAGGCGGCGCTTCCCGACCTCATGCTTGGCCGCGACCTGGAGGGACAGGCCCGCACCGGCACCGGCAAGACGGCCGCCTTCGGCTTGCCGCTCCTCCATTGTCTCGATCCCGCCGAGCGCCGTCCCCAGGCTCTGGTGCTCACGCCCACGCGGGAACTGGCCCTTCAGGTGGCGGAAGCCCTGGCCAGTTTTTCCTCCCACTTGCCCCGGGTGCGGGTGCTGGCCCTCTACGGCGGAGCCGATTTCCGCGAGCAGATGCTCCAGTTGCGCCGCGGCGTGCAGGTGGTGGTGGGCACCCCCGGGCGGGTGATGGATCACATGCGCCAGGGCACGCTGGATCTCTCCGGTCTGACGAGCCTTGTGCTCGACGAGGCGGATGAAATGCTCCGCATGGGCTTCATCGAATCCGTCGAGTGGGTGTTGGAGCAGTTGCCCAGCCAGCGCCAGGTGGTGTTGCTTTCCGCCACCATGCCCGCCGCCATTCGTCGCCTCTCCAACCGTTATCTGCGCACCCCCGCTGAGATCACGATCCAGAGCCGCAAGGGGGAAGGGAGCCGCATTCAGCAACGGGTGTTGATGGTGCAAGCGCAACAGAAGCTGGAGGCCCTCAAGCGCGTGCTGGAAGCGGAGGGCCAGGGGGGGGTGATCATCTTCACCCGCACCAAGGCGGTCAGCCTCTCCCTGGCGGAAGCTCTCGAACGGGAAGGCCACAACGTTGCCCTGTTGAACGGCGATGTGCCCCAGGCCCAGCGGGAGCGCACCATTCAGCGCCTGCGCGACGGCAGGTTGGATGTGCTGGTGGCGACGGATGTGGCCGCCCGGGGGCTGGATGTGGATCGCATCGCCCTGGTCATCAACTACGACATGCCCTTTGATGGCGAGGCCTACGTGCATCGCATCGGTCGCACGGGGCGGGCGGGCCGCTCCGGCCAGGCCATTCTCTTCCTCACGCCTCGGGAAAGGCGCTTCCTGGGCGAACTGGAGCGGGCCGTGGGCGAAACCATCACGCCCATGGAGGTGCCCACCAACGCCAGCATCAATCAGGGACGCCTCAGCCGCCTGGAATCCAGCCTCACGGCTCTGCTGGCGGATTCGCCCCTTTCGGTGGCGGAACGGGCCCTGATCAGCGAGATGCTCCAACGGTTGAGCCGGGAACAGGAAGCCGATCCCGAGCAGTTGACCCTGGCCGCCCTGGCCCTGGCCCTGCGGGGCAAGCCCCTGCTGCTGGAGGAGCAGGAACCGATCCCGGCCTCCCTTTCGGTGGAGTCACCCGTCCGGCGGCGTGTCCGGCCGGCCCAGAACGCGCGGGAGGAGAGAGAGGAAAGGGATGGAGGGCCGGAGGCCCACATGGAGCGGTTTCGCCTGGAGGTGGGCTGGCGCGATCGGGTGCGTCCCGGCAATATCGTGGGCGCCATCGCCAACGAAGGCGGCCTGACGGGACGATCCATCGGCAAGATCCGCATCTATGACTCCCACACGACCATTGACCTGCCGAAAGACATCCCCGCCGATGTCGTCGCCAACCTGCAGCGTCTGCGGGTGATGAACAAGGAACTGCAACTCTCCCGCGTATGAGTCGTCGTGTCTGCCTCGCCGCCGCGGGCCTGCTGGCGGGGGGGGCTCTGGGCCTCCCCGCCGGGGCGGTCCGGGCCTCTGGCCTGGAGTCCATCGTGCAGGCCTATTGCCAGGCGGCTGTGGAACAGGAGGTGAGTCAATCCGGCAAGGTGCCTCCCTCGGGGATGGCGGACTATGCCTGCCGTTGTGTGGTGGATCGTCTCGGGGAGGGCATGAGCGTCGCTTCAGCCCGCAACACCTGTCGGGCCTCCACCGTCCGCCGCTACCCCCTCTGAGGGGCGGCGGATCGCCCCTGGCTCAGGCGCACAGGCCGGTCACCTCACCGGTGGAGAGGTTGTTGATGTCCATCAGGGTGAGCTTTTCCACGGCGAAGACAAGGGAAGGCTGGGCCTCGGCGGTTTCCAGCATCAACAGGGTCTGGAGAAGGTCAAAGCGGTCCTGCGGCGCCAGTTCGCCATCTTCACGCCAGGAGAGGCTCCAGGGAACAGGGGGAGGGGGGAGTGGAGGGATCATCGGGGATCGGTCCAGATCAGCGTTTGCTGACAATGGGCCCACTTTGCTTCCCGGGGCCCTTCTCTTTCGCTTTCCTTCCATCTCCCTTCACACTCCTCAATGTTTGGGACGGACGCCGATGTAGGGTCATTGAGATTCCAGAGTGTTTAGGCTTCCTTCGGCACGCTCAGCCGGCCTTGACCTTCCAGGTGTTCTTCCGGACCCCGTCCGTCGGAGCTCCCCTCCCGGTCTTCCCCGTTCACTGATCTTTCCCGGGACACCAGCACAAAAAGAATCTGTTCCAGGACCCACTTACGAATGACCATTTACGTTGGCAACCTCTCGTTCGATGCCGAGCGCGAGGATCTCGTTGACCTGTTCGCCACTTATGGCCAGGTGCGCCAATGCAGCCTTCCCCTCGATCGGGAAACGGGCCGCAAACGAGGCTTTGCTTTTGTCGAGCTGGCCGATGCCGATTCCGAGCAGCGCGCCATCGACGACCTGCAGGATGTGGAGTGGATGGGCCGCATGATCCGTGTCAACAAGGCCACCCCCCGGGAAGGTGGCGGTGGCGGCGGTGGGGCGGGCGGCGCTCGCTCGGGCCGCCCGGGCCGCTCCGGCGGCTACGGTGATCGCGCTGGCGGCGGCTACAGCGACCGCTCGGGCGGCGGCGGCGGTTATGGCGACCGCTCCGGCGGCTATGGCGACCGCTCGGCTCGGGTTGGCGGCTCTGTTCGCTGAGGGGTCCCGTCCCCCCGAAGGGGGGGGACGGGGGTCGGGGCTGGCCCGGCTGCTGCGGCAGCTCCAGCCCCACAGACGCACCGTCTTTTTGGCGTCGCTCTGCTCCATCCTCAACAAACTCTTTGATCTCGCGCCACCGGTGCTCATCGGCCGGGCCGTGGATGTGGTGGTGCAGCAGAACACTTCCTGGCTGGCCTCCCTTGGCTTCCAGACCGTTCCCTCCCAGCTGACTGTGTTGGCTGGGTTGTCTTTTGTCATCTGGACCGCCGAGTCGCTGTTTGAGTATCTGCATGGCGTGCTCTGGCGCAACCTGGCCCAGACCGTGCAACATGAGCTCCGCATCGAGGGCTACGACCATCTGCAGCAGCTGGAGATGGCCTTTTTCGAGGGCGACAGCAGTGGTCAGCTGCTGACCATCCTCAACGATGACATCAATCAACTCGAGCGTTTTCTCGACCATGGGGCCAATGAGGGGCTCCAGCTGATCACCACCGTGGCTGCCATCGGCTCCGCCATGCTGGTGCTCTCTCCCACCGTGGCGGGCGTGTCCTTCCTGCCGATTCCCGTCATCCTCTGGGGCTCACTTCGCTTTCAGCGGCGTCTCGCTCCCCTGTACAGGGATGTGCGCCATCGGGCCGGGGATCTGTCCAGTCGATTGACCAACAATCTCGGCGGCATGCTCACCATCAAGAGCTATGCCGCCGAAGCATGGGAGCGCTCGCGGATGAGCGAGGACAGCGACGCTTATCGCCGCAGCAATCAACGGGCGATCCGGCTCTCTGCCGCCTTCGTTCCCCTGATCCGCTTCGCGATTCTGTTTGCCTTTCTGGCGATTCTCGTCATCGGTGGCCTGCAGGCCTGGCAAGGCGTCATCGCTGTCGGCACCGACAGTTTCCTGGTGTTCATCACCCAGCGCCTGCTGTGGCCTCTCACCACCCTCGGGCGCACCTTGGATGACTATCAACGGGCGATGGCCTCCACCCATCGTGTGCTCAATCTTCTGGATACCCCCATCACCATCCCCTCTGGAGACCGGCCTCTGGAGCGGTCCCGGGTGGCGGGGCACATTGTTTTTCGCGACGTGACCTTTGCCTACGGGGGGCGTGCCCCCTTGCTGCGTCACTTCAACCTGGAGATTCCGGCGGGCAGCACGGTGGGAATCGTGGGCTCCACCGGTTCCGGCAAGAGCACGATCGTCAAACTTCTGCTGCGCCTTTATGCCATTCAGGCCGGTGCGATCCTTCTGGATGGCCTGCCGATCGAGAGCCTGCGCTTGGCCGATCTTCGCGGCGCGATTGCCCTGGTGAGCCAGGAGGTGTTTCTGTTTCCGGGCACGGTGGCGCAGAACATCGCCTACGGCACCTTCTCCGCCCCCTTCTCCGCCATCCAGCGGGCCGCCACCCTGGCGGAGGCCGCAGCCTTCATTGATGCGCTGCCCCGGGGGTATGACACTGTGGTGGGCGAACGGGGTCAGCGCCTGTCCGGCGGCCAGCGGCAGCGGTTGGCCCTGGCCCGGGCCCTGCTGAAGGATCCTCCGGTGCTCATCCTTGATGAGGCCACCGCCGCCGTTGACAATGAAACCGAAGCCGCCATCCAGCAGTCCCTGGATCGGGTCACCGCCGATCGCACCACCCTGGTGATCGCCCATCGTCTGAGCACCGTGCGCCATGCCGATCGCATCGTGGTGATGGAACAGGGCAGAATTGTGGAGAGCGGTCGCCATGACGACTTGCTTGCCGCAGGAGGTGCCTATGCCAATCTCTGGAGGGTGCAGGCCGGACTTCGGGCGGATGAGCCTCTGCGTTTGTGATGTAGCGACCTGACATGCCGCGCCGTCGTTCCCCCCACCCCCGACGCCCGCCTCGCCACGGCAATGGCCTGCCCGTGTTGCTGGCCATTGCCCTGGGCCTGGGCGCAGGTTTTGCCCTCTCCAAACCCCTGGCCGAGCTGGTGGCCAACGTGGAGCAGGGGAAGCCCCACCTGAACTGGACGAATCCCTTCAGCACCTGGACCAATCTCGGCGCCGAGGATGTGTTGATCCTGGGCATGGATGTGGGAGGTGGTAATACGGATGTGATTGCCACCGTGCGGCTGGAGGGAGGCGAGACAACCATCACGCAGATCCCGAGGGACAGCTACATCGAATCAGATCAGTATGGCGCGATGAAGATCAATGCTCTTTATACCGTGGGCGGAATTGAAGCCATCCAGCGGGAAATCTCCTCGCGCATGGGACGGCCAATTCGCCACCATCTGGTCATCAATCTTGCCGCCATTCGTCGTATCGCTGACATGATGGGTGGAATTGAGGTGGATGTGCCGAAGCGAATGTTCTATACAGACAACACACAAGGTCTCTACATTGATCTCCAGCCCGGACGGCAAACCTTGAAGGGGCGGGATCTGGAAGGTTTCCTCCGGTTTCGTCATGATGAAACCGGTGATATTGGCCGCATGGAACGCCAGCAATTGGCTGTTCAGGCCCTGTTTCGCAAGCTCCTCCGACCCGACCAGCTCGTGCGCCTCCCTGCCCTGCTCATGAACACTGGTGAAGATGTGCGCACCGACATGGGACCAATGCAGCTCGGGGGCTTGATCACCTCAATCAGTGCCAGTCAGCTCAACATTCATCACCTTGAAGGTCGGCCCTTTGATCAAAACGGCATCAGCTATCTGGAGATTGATTGGCCGGGCCTCTCGGAACAGCCTGCCAATCCAGAGAGCAAGGAAAAGCGCCCTCGCTCCTTCTTTTTGTTTTAAGTAGCCTCTGGAAATTTCCCTGCATCAGCCATGGTGAGTCGCGAGAATCTGAATGGGGTCATCTTTGCTCCCGCCACTGATTGACTTGATCAGGGATTCCATGGGGAGGCTCTGGAAGCCCATCGGCTCGGCCCTGGTCAAGTGCAATGATGCCGGGTTGCGCCTGCTGCGCTTCTGGCGGGAGTTGGGTTGTCCAGGGTTTCCTTGGGTCTTTCGGCTGGCGGCAGGCTGGCGTCCCCAGCAGTGGTGTGATTTCTCCGGCACCCCCACCCCGGCTGCGCCGGGCCGGGCCACGCACCTCAACAGGCCAGCCCAGTGGCTTCCCTTGCAAGGGTTGGGGCGCGATGATCTTGCCTGTCGCATGGTCAAGGAAATATCCCAACGCCAACAGGGACTGGAGATGGCAATGGGTTTTTCCCCAGCGTGGACGCTGGCGTGATCCCGTCACGGGGCGAGAAGGTCGCCGTCATCTGATTCCCAGCGTGGTGCAAATGGACCCCAGGGTGGTGCAAAAGGCCGTGAAGCTGGCTGTGCGAACCGCTGGAATCACCCAAGCAGCAGGTTGTCATCCCTTTCGGCGTCCGTTCGCCACTCACTTGCTGGAACGAGGCCAAGACATCCGCTCGATCCAGGAACTGATGGGCCACGAGGGGCTGAACACGACGGTGATCTATACGCATGTGCTTAATCGTGGCCCCATGGGTGTCCGCTGCACTGCGGACGTCTTGTAACAAAGCATACAAATGCTTCTCGGTTTCTGTGAACCACTGTACAGTCTGAACCATATAGACTGAAAACCCTGGCAAAATCAGCTTATCTTACCCATCAGAAGCCATGGATAAGGAGGTGGTTCACAGAAAGGGAGCCGCCAAGTCGGGTGGTTCACGGAACCAGCGAAATACAAGTTAGGTCCTACACTGCGACATTACTAGAATCCAACAAAACCTTGTCTTCTATAGCGCCACACTGACGAAATGAGATCAATGACAGATTCGGAGACTACGCCAGTAGAGACTGAGCCGCAAACAAAGAAAGTTTCCTTTCCTCCTTCAGCATTCCTGCCCGACCAGAATACAGAAGTCAAGTGTCAGACTAGCATTGTAGTAGTAGGAGCAAATGGTTCTGGCAAAAGTCGCCTTGGGACGTGGCTTGAATTTAAAGGGCCTCAGAAAGAACGAGTCCATCGAATTGCTGCACAGCGTTCTTTGGTTTTTCCAGAGAACTCAAGCCCTATTGGGTTTGAAAAGGCTCGCGATAGCTTCTACTGGGCCCCACCTCCACCAAATTGGGATCGTGAGCAATATGAACGAGGTAAACCACAATTGAGGCTTCAGCGTCGCTATGGCGGCTCGGTGTTAAACGCAGAGAC
>JBKDTB010000020.1:0-2593 GCA_046340515.1 Cyanobacteriota bacterium
TGGGCGACCCGGGAGAGCTCAGCCGGCTGATCCCAGTGCAACATCGCCAGCTCCATCGCGGCACGGGGTTGCCGATCGTTCGCTTCATGCAGCTTGATGGCCTCTGCCCGACGGGCGGGCTGGCGGCCCAGGCTCAGGGCCAGGCCAGTGCGGTAGGCGCGGAACGCCGGCGTGTTGGGGGCTTCGTGTTCGATCGCGCTGCTCCAGTGGGTTTCCGCCGCTTGGGGATCGTTGAGGACATCCGCCAGGTAGCCCAGGCGGGCGTGGGGCGCGGCCTGGCTGGGATCCAGCCAGCGGGCCCACCACCAGGCTCCCGCGGCCCGCTGCAGCCGCTCATCACTGGGCACCTCGACAAAGGCGAGAAAGGCCGCGTCGCCCCGGCTCAGCTGCCAGCGGGCCAGGGCCCCCCGCACCCCAAGCCAGGCCAGGGGCAGGGCCAGGGCCACGGCGGTCGCCGCGAAGGCTCGGCGCCTCCAACGGGTCGACCACCAGAGTTTTTCTGCGCCGTCTGGTGCTCCAGCACCTTTCAAAGGCTTCCCTAGCCTTGCCTCTGGCGCCTCTCGTTCCTCTCGCTCCCCTCGCTCCCCTCGCTCCTCTCGTTCCTCTCGCCACGCTGGTCTCGCTGTGCCCTCTGGCTTCAGTGGCTCCATTGGCTTCGCTGGCTCCACGGGCACTCCCGAGGCTTCGAGCGGCTTCCCCATCTGTTTCCGGATCTGTTCCCCCATCTGCTCAAGCCGTTCCTCGATGAGGGCGCACACTTCATCGGGGTTCAGGTCGGAGACGTCGAGGGTGCCGTCGCTGCGCAGCAAGCCATGGCTGGAGAGGTCGCCGGGATTGCCGAGGGTGAGCAGCAGGATGCGGCTGGGATCGCCATCGAGGATCAGGGAACGAATCCAGCGGAATTCCAGGCCGCACCAGGCTTTGTTGGGGTAATCCGGGCTGAGCACCACCACGATCAGTTCGCTTTCGTCGCGGTAGAGCCTGGGCAGGTAGACATCCAGGTTTGGCCTGGCGAATTCCGCGCCGTGAAAGTGGTCGTAGAGGATGCGGCGACGGCCCCAGCGGCTGGCCAGGGCGTCCGCGATCGGGGCCACCCGCGGCCGGTCTTCTCCGGCGAAGGAGAGGGCCACGAGAAAGCGACGGTTCAGGGTCGGCCTCCGGAGCGGCTGAGGGGGAAGTTCTGACCGCGCAGGTCGCTGATCGGGGTTTGCTCGTAGTTGAAGAGTTCGCGGGTGATGCGCTGCACCTCGCCTTCCACGTAGTCGGCCACTTCTCGCACACCCACCTGGCCATCGCGGTTGCTGTCGGCCTTGCCCTCGAGGGCGCGCAGGAGGGCGCCGGTGAAGATGCCGCGCCGCTCATCGGGACTTTCCATGGCCATGCGCTGATCGCCCGCGGCGGCCAACACCACCCGGCCACTGAGGCGGGCGAGGCGATCGATGCCGCCCTTCTCGCCCAGGGAGCGCCCGGGGAGGGCGAAGGCTTCCGAACTGCAGGTGTCGAGCACCACCACGGTTTTGGTGCTGGGGATTTTGGCGAGCAGGGTGCGGAGTTCGTTGCCGCCAAGGCCGCCTGAGATGAGGGCGTCGCTGTTGCGGTAGACGAGATCTTGGGGAAGGAAGACATATTCGCCCTGGTCGGTGCTCACGCCATGGCCGGCCATGTAGAGCACGAACAGATCGGTGGGTTTGACGCGTTGCGCCATGGCGGCGAGCTCCTGACGGATGCGGGCGCCGCTGGCCTGCTCATCGGTGAGCAACACCGCAGGCGCCACCCGGGCCGTGCTGGCCCGACCGGCGGCGGTGAGCGCATCGCGGAAGGCGCCGGCATCACCGGCGGCGAAGCGCACACCACTGAGAAGAGCGCTATCGCGATACTTGCTGACCCCGACGGCCAACAGATGGAGGGTGGTGGGTTCACCGCTGTCGACGCCGATGAGGTCGAGCTCAACCGCTTCGGAGGCGATGCCGCCTCGGCTGTAGGCGAGGAGCCGCAGACGCGTTTTGCCGGCGGGGGGCCGCAGCCGGCGCCGGTTGACCCCCGGCACAGGCGGATCGGCCCGCCCTTCGAGCACGGCGCCATCCAGCCGCAGCTCCACCGAGCCGAGCCCCCCCCCGCGAGGATCGATCCTGTACTCCAGCTCGACCTCCCCATCTGGCAGTTGCCGTTGCTTGAGGAGGGTGACGATGGGCGGCAGGCTGGCGGTGCTCAGGGTGGTGCGCACATCGCCCACCTCGGCGACGGCCCGGGCGATGGCGGCCTCATCCTCTGGCCGGCCGCCAAGGCGGCGGGCGACGAGATCCGGCCTGTAAAAGCGCTGCTGCAACTGGGCGGAACTGATGAAGGAGCCAGCGGCATCGCGGCCGTTGTTGAGGTGATAGCCGAGCAGGGAGGCTCCACCCTGGGAAGAGGTGCTGCCGGGGGAGGCGTCGTAGAAGCCCTCTGGGGTCCAGAGGACCCAGCGCTTGCGGTCGGCATGGACAAACAGGGCCAGGGCCTCGCTGCCGGCGGGAGCTGTGCCCTCCGCCCGGGTGCGATACCAGCGGATGGTGCCATCGCCCAGGGCGGCCACGAGGAAGCGGCCATCGGGGGT
>JBKDTB010000021.1:0-3978 GCA_046340515.1 Cyanobacteriota bacterium
TCTGCACACCAGACAACGGCGAGCAATACATCATTGAGATGAGCAACTCAACCCTCACCAACAGCAAAGGTTTCCAAAGCCCCAACGCTGATTTGTCGATCACCATCAACCGCATTGATCTGGAACTGATCATGTCTGGACTCAGCACATTTCCGCAATTGGCCGCGGAGGGCAAGGTGAAGCTGGATGGAGATGCTTCTATTATTCAAACCCTCCAAGGTGTTCTTGTGCAGTTCAGCTCTGATTTCGAGATCATGCCCGGCACCTCGCCGCTGCACCAGCCACCCGCAGGCGCCCGCGATCTCTTTGAACAGCCTGAACCGGCAAGCTCCGCAGGTGGTTAGGGAACCGCCTCCAGGCGGTGGGAGCCGATGGCGCCAGGCCCATGCCCTGACACCGCTCAAAACCACGCGAGGCGCATGCGGCAGGAACTCCCCTCAGGGTGAGCCGGAGGCTGCCGGACTCTTCCAAGCTGATCACTTGGGACGCTCAGGGGATAAAGGAGCAGCCTGACCAAAATTAAACGTATCACTCCTGATCAATCTCCAAGAACAATTGCTTTCCACACATTCAGGACGCACCAGATGGCTTTGTTCCGGTGATCGACTCGACGGGCCCAGACGGAAGGGCCGCGGATCGATTCCAGAAAAGGGGCGCTGCTGGCTGATCGCATCAGCAATGGATCGCTGCAGGGTCGTCCGGGTCACGGGCTGTCCCTGATCGATTAGTCGCTCAAAGGACTGGGTGAGCACCGTAATGGCATCATAGGCGGGACCGTATTGCCAACCGATGGGCTCTTGGCCTGCAAGCGATAGCTCCTTGGGGGTGCGGAGGTGGGGAGGCAGGCGATCCGCATCGGGATACCAAGGAAGATTGATGATCAATTTCCTACCGATGGCAGGATTCAGCTTGACCAGTTCGAAACGTTGCGGATCGTAGAGGGTGTTGGCTCCAAAGATTAGAAGGTCACCATTTTTATTTTCCGTCAAGATGGCATCTACAGCGTCATGAGTTTCCCGAAAGGCATTAGGAATCACCACCACAATGATTTCACCAGTCGATGCCTCCACGGATTGCTTTTGCTTGAATCTCTGGATGATTGCGCGGATTTCATCATTATCTCTAACATTACCAAGATCAATTCCTTTTTCCTGATCTGCCATCAAAGTGCTAGAAGTCTTCGCATTAGGGTCTTTTTTCTGATATGCAAGCCTATCTATTTCAATGTCTGTTTGGTTTAGATTATCCTTAAAGTCCCTCAGGAATGAAGTCACAAACAAATCCTCCTTCGACCCCTGATAAAACAATAGAATCCGGTTGTTTCGGGGTTTAGAAGCCTGGATCTGCTGAACAAGTTGTTTCGCTCCAGACTTGGTTGTGCTGACAGATCGTTGAAACCAAGCATAATCAAACGCTTCTTTAAAGCGCAATTGATAAGCAGATATAGAGGCTGTACTAGAAGCAGACATGAGCAAAAGTTGTCGATTCTTCAATCGATCAATCTGATAAAAAGTAGATTCGCTTGAGTAGGGCCCAATCAGGGCAAGCACAAATGACTTCTGCTGAAAGAGTTCTGCGAGATCTGCCGAGTTTTTGGGTTGATTCATGTCATCTGCCATGATCACAAAAATCCTTACGCCGTAGGGATTCTGGTTGAAACGCTGCTGCTTTTCAGCCACACCGGCGAGAAGACTATGAGCAATAAACTTCTTGGATTTTTTTGTCGGTAGTGTGATCGCAACCGTGAAGGCTCTTGTTGTAGGCTGGTTTTGAAGACGATGCAGAGTCTCTGCATTATTCATCGCAATCTTAAGGCTTGGATCTGAAGGCCGCAGCGATGAAGCTGACCTTAGCTCTTCATAAGCAACTTTATAATCCCCATCAACAAAAGCTTCGCGTCCCTTCGCTTCCGCATCTGACATTGGAGGTTGATTTTCAAAAAGATCGGATTCACCGCAACTGATCTCCTTTCGCTTCGAGCTGTAGTTCAAGCAGAACGCCTTGAGCTGCGAATTACTCCATTGAATCATCAGGCTGGCACCGATAGCCTGGTGAATCATCGTGATCATGCCAATGGATAAAACCAAAACCACCAACAGAGCGGGATTCGATCGAATCACCTGGAGAACACGTCTCAAGGAAGGCTTGGGCCGATGACGATAGGCCTGGATGAGGTCTAGTTCCTCCTTTTCAGCTATATGAACTGTGTCTAATCTTAGGGAGTTCGCGACAGAATTAAGAGTGCGGCGAAGATCAAGCTGTACACCCTTTGAAGTCATCTGAATCGCCGTCAACTGTCGAAGAGGAGGCGGAAGGTCAGCCGTATTAACAGCGGGCCCCAAAAGAAGAATGGCGGGACGCCTTGGGCTGACAAAGGCACCATAATTAAACAGCGTCCAGGTTGAGATTCTTCTTTGATTGGTGAGTAGAATAAACAGGACATCGACGTGCATCAACTCTTCCTTGAGTTGGTAGACAGACCGTCCATCCCAATCAGAAGTGAGACCACTGCTGATGATCTCCTGCTCCATAACATTGAGTGTTGAAACAATTAGTTGTCTGAGTTTCTTTGCTAAATCCTCATCCTCTGAATCATGGCAAAGGAAAATCCGTGGCATAAGATCGCGCTTTGTTCATGTCATAGTGAAAGAGTCTACCTGATCAGTCATCATCAGGAGACAGAATTCGCGCGATACGAAAACCAAAGTAATAGCACTGTGCAAGCGGCAGCGATCCACGTCGAGACGATGAGCGGAGTGCACTGGGTGCATCAGCCCAGCAACCACCTTTTAAGACTCGTTCTCCCTTGCCATCCTCAAGTTCCAGATCCCTACTGGAAATGCCTGCATCTCGGGATTCCCAGTGATCCAAACACCATTCCCAAACGTTTCCGTGCAAATCATGGACTCCCAAGCCATTCCCAGGAAACGTGTCTACGTCTGTGGTTTCACCTCGAAAAACTCCCTGCACTCCAGCACCGTAGACGTAATGACCATTATAGTTGGCTAAATCCGAACTCACGGTTTCACCGCAGGAAAAAGGCGTGGTTGTGCCTGCACGGCAAGCAACTTCCCACTGCGCTTCGCTGGGCAGGGTGTAGGTCTTCTGGCTGCGACGACTCAAGCGACGGCAGAATTCCAACGCTTCTGGCCAATTCACCGTCTCCACCGGCCTGTTGGCACCCTTGAAACGGGACGGATTCTCAGGCAGCTTGATCGATTCCCGCGGCCACTGGGCAACAACCTGCCACTGCGCCTGGGTAATCGGCGTCTGGCCCAGGAAGAATCCTGGCAAGGAGCACCGCCGCCGCGAACCTTCATCCTCAGTGCGTCCTACCTCATCGTCGCCGGAACCCAGCCAAACCTCCCCCTCAGGAATCCACACCAGGGTGATCGCCACACCCTCCGACAGCTCCTCCCGGTCACCCGTGACCTGGAGGATCTCACGATGCGCTTGCCATACAGACCCTTGTTTTACCAGGCAACCTCGGGTGGTCTGGGGCGGGATCAAGGTGAGCCCCTCAGGCTCGGGAAGCAGATCCTGATGGACGGGATCCGGAGCGGGGTGAGGCTGCTCAAACACAGCGTGAATATGATCAACGATGGTCACCAGGGCCCGATCCCGTTGCACCTCGTCCATCTCCCCTAGGGTCAGATCGGCGGGGATGACCGCTTGATACTGTTCGATCTGAGGGAAGCAACGCCAGGAGCAGGGCAACAAGGGCAGCCAAAGAATCGTCAGGCCATCGGTCTTTGCCGCTTCAAACAACAAGGGGAGTTCCTTGCGCTGGATGAAATCGGAAGCCAGGAAGTTCGCGCTGACCAACAACAACGCGACACCTGATCAGCAACAAAGCTCCGCAGATCTGAGCTGTCTCTCCGGCTTCGGTTGGCAACCGATTCCAGCCATGAGCAAGCGTTGTAGTAAACCCTTGAGATAAAACCGACGGTTGAAGCGATAAGACATCTCGGCGAGATA
>JBKDTB010000022.1:0-4995 GCA_046340515.1 Cyanobacteriota bacterium
TCTTCCAAAACGATCTCCCGGCCTTCGCCCTGCAATTCAGCGACTGACCCAACAACTCCTGAGCCTCTTCCAAAGACAGTGACCCATCACGACCAATCCATCTCCATCGGCATCGACGTCGGCGGCCCGCGCAAGAGCTTCCATGCCGTCGCCCTCAGGGGCGGCACCGACGCCGGTCAGCTGGCCAGCGCAGAGGTGCGGGATCTCGTCCATTGGTGCCGCTCCGAGCTGCAGGCTCACGTGATCGCCATCGATCCCCCCTGCCGCTGGAGCACACACACCCCATCGCACCGGCTATTTCGATTGGATGCCCCAGGGGGAGACGCTCAACCAGGCCCTAGAGGCGTCCCATCCCCTGGTCAGCCGCCTGCCGATCGCCGGACCTGGCTGCTTTGAAACCTTCCCCCACGCCATCACGCGGCACCTGCGCGGCGGCCAGGCCCGGGCGGCCCAGAAGCGCACGCAACGCCAGGAGTTGTTGCGGCAGGCGAGAATCGCCGTGGCGCCATTCACCAGCATCGATCTGATCGACGCCGCCCTCTGCGCGCTCACCGCCCACCACGCCGCCAGCGGTGGGGATTGCGTTGTCCATGGTGAGCCGGACACCGGGCTGGGGGTGCAGGAGCTGGCCCGGGAGAAGCTCACACCGTTGCTGCCTCCGATACCACAACTCCGTCGCAGATGCCGTGGCCGGACTGGGACAACCAGCAGACATCGGCCGGCTCTTTTCAGGGCTCCACTGGTATCTTTGTGAGGCATCTGTTTGAGTTTTGCTTGGTTCATAGACGCCTCTCCCCTAGGGAAAAGCGCTGACAATCCACCTGACGCGTCACCGAAAATCGTGGCACACCCACCACCTCCTGAAGGGCAGGTGATCTGAGCGGGCGGTGTCAGATCAGCCAACTATGCGGTTATGCCGGAGATATTATGACTCTCAATACCAGTTGGCGCGGGTATGCAACACACCCGCGCCAGCACAGTTCGATGGACAGGTTTTAACGCTCACCTCCGCCGCTCTGAAGTCTTCCCGCATTGGCAGAGGACCGGCATCGGAGCACCAGGGGCTTCGGCCCCAAAGGGGTCGTGCCGTTGGTCCTCGGCTGAGCCATCCGCGCCAGAGGAGCTCACTGGACCTTCAGTCTCCGCAAACGCATCCGCCCCGCCATGGCGCAGCCGCGTTTGACGGTCGTAATCACCCAGCACAGCGGAGGTGAGGCCGAAATCGGTGATCGCCAGCAGCAGCAACTCTTGATCCGCGGAAGGATTGCGGCTCTGATGCACAATCCAGCGCGGTGCATGGGCCATGCCGCCGCGGTTCAGACGCACCCAGTGGCTGCCGACCAGAATCTCGGCCTCCCCTTCCAGCACCACAAAGATCGACTCGTGGGCATGGCGATGCTTCTCATTGCAGGCCCCCGGGGGGATGTGAATCAAACGGGGGTCCAGAACCTGCAGCGCGCTGAAGGGCAGGCGATGCACCTGAAAGTCCAGGTCCATCCGCGCGTCGCTGTGCGCATAGTGGATGGGGAGGTTGCTCTGGCACAGCTCCACGGCCGTCTGGGGCGTCTGGCTCCTGGTGGGACTGTCAGCCGGAGGTGGCCAACAGATGTTGGCCGCGTTGGGCTGCGCGGGGGGGCGACGGTCGCGGATGCTGGCCTCGAGGGGGAAGCGGCTCATGGCTTGCGGGGCGAGGGGGATGGGGGGAGGGCTTCAGGAAGCGAGCAGCTGGGATCGCACTTGGGGATCCATGGCGCGCTGATGCAGCCAAGACCAGAAGGAACAACGCAGGGCGAGGGCTTTTTGCATCCCCTTGGCCAGGTCCTTCCGCCCCTGGGGAGTGCGGGCCAGATCGATGGCGATCTCTCGCAAGGTGGCCTGATGGTGATCATCGACCGCCGTATGCAACGGGAAAAAGACACTATCCCGAGGGTGCATGCCAATGCGGCCAATGGCTGCGACAAACGGCTGATAGATGGTCTGCACGATTGTTTCCGTGCCCAGGCCAAGGGCACCGAGAGCCTCGGCGGCGCTGCCGGTGGTGAGAATGGCGAGGAATTGCTCACGCCAGCACACCACTTCCAGCTCTTCCTCGCTGCTCTCTTCATCCCGCACGCCGAGAGCGCGGCGGAAGCGACGGAACAGCTCCGGATGGGGCAAGCCCACGATCCACTCCGGCTCGATTCCAATCAACGCCAGCTCATCCAGTTCCTCCTGTTCATAGTGTCCCGATTCCTCCGTCAGATTCTCCATCAGCGCGGCGCGATGGGCGGGCCATTCGAGCTTGGAGATGAGGGCGGTGAGGTAGCGAGGGAAGTGGGCGGAATAGGCGTAGTACTGGCGGCCGAAATCGCGCAGAGCAAAATGGAGATCGGGCAAGGTTCCATCCGCCAGGGCGTCCAGATAGGGATGACGCACGGCCTGGTGGGCAATGGCGCGGCGGGCCAGATCATCCACAAAGGTCTCGGCCAGGGTGTCCTGACTGGGGACCGGCACGACCGTCAGCGGAGCACGGCCAACGGTCATGAAGGGAACTTTGGGCGCTTCGATCGACCGACCAGCCGGTGCCAGGGGCAGAGGAACGGAGCGATTCAGAAAAAGGAAGGGAGATGCCGCATGGACAGCATCAGTGGCCTTGGATTGGGTGGCGAAGGTCATTGTTTTCCTTGGTTATGAAGGAACATTGCCAACCGGTTGTCCGGCATGGACCAACCATCGCCCAGCCCAATCGAATCTGCTGGGTTCCACTGAACAGGGACCTGTTTGATTCCCGAAAAGCTGGTGTCAGGCGGATGACACGAACCCGCCTGCCAATGGGAGAAGGTTCATGGTGGATGGATGGAGCCGAAGAATCAGCTTCCAGGCCGTCATCCCCTGACCGCTGCTGTGCACCCTCCAGGAAGGGTCACAGGGCCACCTGAGTTACACCGCTTCGAGGGGTGCCGCTAGCGTGGCGGATGTGCGAGGGACGCCACCAAGAGTGCTTTGGACACCGAATCCGGCGCTTTCGCTGATGCGCGGCAGCACCCAAGACTCCTTCGCGGGCAAGATCCGATGTCAGCGGCTTGGCTTCTTCTACGAGGCATCTTTTCGATGGCTCAGTCTAACGCTGCCCTTCAGTGGCAGGCAGGGGGCCTGGGGTGGCGGATCAGAGAGCTTGGGGTGGCCTGTCCACTCGAGGGACTTGTTCGGCTGGTAGCGTTCAGGCCAGCGCTGCGAGTGGACTTCTTTCCTGATAGATCCCACCGCAACGCCATGGCGGAGCAGCTCTCTCGCGTTCGTGCCCTTTCCCTGGAGCGGATCGAGGCGCTGGGGTAGGCGCTGCTGGAGATTCGCGACGCCAGCGATCTCGAGGCCTGGTTGTGCGCGGAGGGATGAGACGCAGGCGGGGGCGCACTTCTGGGTCCCCATGAACTTGGGGCTGGCCTTCACTCTTCGGAGGGCACCAGCCAGACGGTTTGGCTGTGGTCGGTGCGGGTGTCGGGTCCGATCAACGCCGGATTCCTCCAGCCTGGGAGCACGGTGACAGCGAAAACCTCCTCAATGCCTGACTGAAACCACACCCAGCCTTCCAGCACGCTGGTCTCAAGATGGATGATGGCCAAGCCGCAGCGCAGCTCCTGGCCCGTGGTTTGTAGCGGCAACCCACCGAAGATGGCGGATTCTCGGATCCGCGACAGCCCAACAAAGGCATGGCCGGCAAAACAGTCCAACCCCCGTGTGAAGCCAGGCAGTGAGGCGATGGTGGCCCGCTGGCCCGAACGTGGATCGAGGCGAATCAAGGCGCCGTGACCGGAATCGAGCAGATAAAGCTGGCCGTCGTACAGACGGGGCGAATGCGGCATCGCCAGGCCGCCCAGCACCCGCTCTCCCGTTGCCACGTGCAGGAGACAGCCGCCTGTGGCCTTGTGTTCCCGCCAGCCGTTCTCCTGATCACTCTGCCCCAGGGCAGTCACGTAGACAGGCGCGGAGCCATCCTCCGCCATCGCCACGCCATTGAGATGGCAGCGGTCTCCCGCTGCCCAGCCCGTGATGAAGGGCGGTTGCCAGCGGGGCACAAAGCTCCAGTCGCCTTCCACCGTCACCAGCCCATTGAAGAGTGTGTTCACCAACCAGAGGCGGCCTTCACCCCAGGCCAGCTCATGACCCATCACCGGCCCGGTGTGGTGGGATGAGCGTGTCAGGAACGCGATGTCATGTTCTCCTTCGGGACGGATGCTTGGCGCGATGGCGCGGTTGGCGGGCAGGGTCCAGACGGCATCGCGACTTCCCACAGCCAGGCCGGTGGGTGTGCGGCAGAGCCCCATGGCTTGATCGAACCGGGAGAACCCGAAGCGCAGCTGACCGTGGTGGCTGCCAAGGGTCACCACCCGACCGGCCTGGTAGGTGGTGAGCACCAGCGAGAGCTGCAGGCGCTCCAACAGAGCGGGCAGGGAGATGCTGTGCTCGTAGGACACCTCCACAGCAGCCATGGGGCGAGGAGAGGCCTGCGATTCAGGCGCTTGGATAAATCGGTGCCCCGAAGAAACCATCGCGGTTGGCATCGACCTGGAACTGTTCCTCCCAGGACCAGGCGGTGGAGGAATCGAGGCCGGCGACGCTGCCGGAGGAGGCCCAGTTCCAGTTGGCATCGAGGGTCCAGAGGTGCAGGAAGTTGCCGTCGTTGTTGCGCCAGAGGAGGGTGTTGACGCCGTCGATGGTGTCGCCGGCGAGCATCTGCCAGGGGGTGGAGTCACTGCCGGGCCGGGAGCCCCAGGGTGAGGTGATCTCCAGGCGTGGTCCGGAGCCGACCTGGGCGAAGGGCTTGTTGTCGAGGCGCCGGAGGAGCTTGGTGTTGCCGGTGGTTTCGATGGAGGCAAAGCCGCCGATGAGGCCATCGCGGTTGGCATCGACCTGGAACTGTTCCTCCCAGGACCAGGCGGTGGAGGAATCGAGGCCGGCGACGCTGCCGGAGGAGGCCCAGTTCCAGTTGGCATCGAGGGTCCAGAGGTGCAGGAA
>JBKDTB010000023.1:0-2585 GCA_046340515.1 Cyanobacteriota bacterium
AACAGGCTGACGTTGTGATCATCGTCTGCACGGAACGCTACAAACAGCTTTTCGAGAAGCAACAGGTTGATCACCAGCGTGGATTTGGAGTCGTCTGGGAAGGGGCCATCATCACCACAGAGCTCTACAACGCCCGCCTGCGCAACTCACGCTTCTTTCCAATCCTTCCTGATGATGGAAAGCCCTGTCATGTTCCGGCAGTGTTGCAGGACTGGAACAATAACCATCGTTTTCCTTCCGGCAACAACCGCATTCTCGCCCTGATTCGGAACGACCCGCCGGTGAGCTTGGCGACCGATCGTCAGCCGCCCGCCATAGTTGTGCCTGAAAAGGCAAGTGCGACTCTGAGCCGCGAGAACCCCTTCGGCGATCGCGGCTGCATCCGGGATCCGGCACGGTTCTTCAATCGAGAACGGGAGTTGGCGGAGATCTTTGATGAGTTGCGCAAGGGATCGAGTCTATCGCTGGTGGGGGAGGCGCAGATAGGCAAGTCTTCCCTGTTGGCGATGATTGCCGCTCGGGGCCCTAAGGAACTGCAGCGCGACCCGGCCCAGTTCGTGAGCATCGACATGCAGGTGATCCGCAACGAGGATGAATTCTTCGACGCCTTGTGCGAAAAGTTGGGTCTTGGCCTGCCCGTGCGCGGGGTGCACCTGGAGCGGGCCCTGCGGGGGCGGCAGGTGGTGGTCTGTTTGGATGAGATCGAAAAGATGACCAATCCCCAGTGCTTCTCCGGCGAGGAGCGCACCGAGCTACGGGGTCATGCCAATGGCGCCGATACCCCCCTCACCCTGGTGATCGCCAGCCGTTCGCCCTTGGCCCACCTGTTTGACGACAATCCTCGCAAAACCTCTCCCCTGGCCGACCTTTGCGGCAAGCCTTATCCGGTGGAGCCCTTCTCCCAAGCCACCAGCGAGGCTTTTCTGCTGCACCGGCTCCAGGGCAATGCCGTGAGCTTCACCGCCAGCCAACGGCAGAGCCTGCATGAGCAGAGCCAGGGCCATCCTGGTCGTCTTCAAGCAGAGGCGGCGCAGGTTTACCGCCAGTTAGCCCGTTCCTGACGCCCATGCCTACGTTTCCTACCTGGCCGGGGGAGTTGCCTAGTTGTTTGGATCCATGGAATTGGCGGCACTATTTCCTGTTGCTGTATTGGGTGTTCTTTCAGCCGACTGCTTTGAAGTGTTATTTGTATCGAGCAGATCCAGAGTTGTATCGGGTTGAGGGGAGAAACGTTCTCAAGCGGTACTTGAAGAACCACGCTTATCGGCGGTTGCTGGTTGTGTCAGTCGGATCTGTCGTGGTGTTAGAGCTATGGAGTCTATTTATTTTAAGCCTACTGCTTCTGGTCTTTTACCAACCGGTGGATTCCATACAGGGAAATGATCGGTTTGCTCCTTTTTTTAATTCACTCCTGCCGCATGTGGCCTTTTGGGTGGCCTTTGGGGTGGCCGTTGCGGTGGCCGTTGCGGTGGCCCTTGGGGTGCTCGGAGTGGTGGTCAGGGGGGTGGCAGATGGGGTGTCCTTAGGGGTGGCCTTAGGGGTGGTCTTTGGGGTGGCCTCAGGGATGGCCTTTTGGGTGGCCGAAGAGGGGGCCTATGGGGTGGCCGGAGACGTGGCCTTATGGGTGGCCGTAGGGGTGGGCTATGGGGTGTCCTTAGGGGTGGCCTTAGGGGTGGCCCCTGGGGTGGCCGGAGGGGTGGCCGGAGGGGTGGCCTTTGGGCTGGCGAATGGGGTGGCCTATGGGGTGGCCTGTGGGGTGGCCTTTGGGGTGGGAACCATCTTCGGGTCTTTTCGAGTCGCATTCCATCTTCTCAACGGAGGAGGCCTTCCTTGGATCCCAGGGCGCTGGTCTCACCCCATTTGGTGGGATGAACTGGCTGTGCTTCCCTTTTGGGGCACAGAGCGGGTTGTCAATCGGGTGTGGCGTCAAGGGGAGGATCAAGCCCTGACGCGGCTAGTCAAATTGGCCGCGAACCCCTTCCACCAATGGGCACTTCAGAAAACCCTCGTACGCCATCTGCACACCTGCACAAAACCACTTTCCTTTCTCTATCGCTTGCTGCGGCTTCAATCCTTGAATGCCTACGCAGTCGCCCCTCTGGAGAAATCTCGTTGGGAGGATTACCCCCCCGTCCGACAGGTTTACCTGGCCGAGCTTTCAGGCATTCACAAGCCATTCTTACCCTTAGACAGACTTATCTACAAAATCACAAAACCCCTACGCCTCCACACATCCACGCCACTCACTGCACTCGCTGGCGTGATGTACACCCTCACCCAGCTGGAGCCAGCCACCGACACCGAAACGGAGGCCAAACCCCTCCCCATCGATCTCCCCCCCACCCTCTTTGAATCCCTACTGGCCTACCCCGGCGGCAGCGAACTCAAAAGCAGCTTCGCCTGCATCACCCACAGCCTCCAGGCCACCAGCCTCAAGGACATCACCCAAACCCCTGACCTGCTAAGTGAGCTCCCTCCCCCCCAAGACGCCATCCGCCCTGAGGTGATCGAAGCCCTGCAGCGCCTGGGCCCCATCAGCCGAAACATCGCCGTCGCCCAGGCCGCCTCCAGCCAACTCAACCGAT
>JBKDTB010000024.1:0-47600 GCA_046340515.1 Cyanobacteriota bacterium
GGCCGACGACAGGCCAGGGCCCCTTCCGTCGCGGTGCCGGAGGCGATGGCGCAGGTGGCCACCTGGGGCAGTCCGGAGGCCAGGTCTTCCAGGCGCCGCCGGTCGGCTTCGCGATTGAGCAGCGGCAGCCAGAGGGCCCGCCCCTCCTCCACCTGGGGCAGCCAGCGGCCGCGGGCGATCAGGCTCATGGCCCAGCGCTGCAGGTGGCTCCACCAGCGCAGCTCATCCGCCAGGTCGGGATGGTGGCCGGAGAGGGGGAGCGCACTGAGCCACTCCGCCGCCGCGCCCGGCTCCATCGCCAGGCCTTCCACCTTCCAGGGCCACCAGGTCACCGCCTTCGGAATCGGTTCCCCGGCTTGCAGCGGCAAGCCGCTCCAGGCGTCCGTGGCCGCAGCCCGGCGCCCCCGGGCCGCCTGGGGGCGACCCGGCAGGGTCAGACAGGCCTGGGCCGGCCGCAGGGCCTCCGACCAGAGGTCGTGCTCCTGCAGCCAATCCGCCAGGTCATCCCAGTTGAGGGTGAAGGGATGCTCGGGCATCTCCGACCGCGGGCTCACCGGTGTGGCCACCCGCCAGGTGTCGGCCCAGAGCAGGAGGCGACCTCCCGCTCCTTCCGGGGGAAACAGCCAGGTGGCGTGCAGCAGGCTCATGGCCGCGGGGCGGGCAGCAGGCGCTGGGCCCACTGGAGCAGCAGGGCGCTGCCGATCAGCGGCCACCAGAGGGGCAGCCAGATCCGCAACGTGTCCATCATCAGCGATGGCAGGGCCCTTGTCAGCTCCTCCAGGCTCAGCGGCAGGGGGGCCGTCGGCGGGAACGACCAGGGAAGGGGGGCCGCCAGGCTGCGGATGGCGCAGATCGCCCCCACCAGACCCGCTTGGAGGTGCCCGTCATCGGGATCCACCCGCTGCAGATGGAAGGCCAGGAGGCCCAGAAAGAACCCGCAGCCCGCGGCCCGCAGGGCGGCCTCCAGCCGATCCGTCCCCAGCGGGGCGGAAGGCACGGCCGGGGGGGCGGGCCATGCCAGGGCGAAGGGCAACGCGAGGGCGAGGAGGGCTGCGGCGCTTCCGGCCAGCAGTGCCCAACTCAGGGAACGCAGCCGCTGCTGTGCCCGGTGATCGCCGCAGGTCGGAGGGGAGGGCACGGGCGGGATGGCCAGTCCGAATGGATCATGCCCCACCGCTGGCCGGGCGACCAGCCGTCGCCCTGAGTTGGTCCCCCTCTGAGGGGGCGCCGCCGGGGGGGCGCAGCGCGTAACGCAGCCAGCGGCAGTCGAGGCCCCCATGGCTCACCGGCACCCGTCGGGACGCTTTCAGGCGCAGGGAGGGGGTGAGTTCGGGATGGCCGCTCAACAGCCAGAGGGTCCAGCCGGGCGCGTGTTGCCGCAGCCTCTGGCCCAGGGCGCCGTAGAGCTCCTGAAGCTCCTGGCGCTCCCCGAGGCGTTCCCCGTGGGGGGGATTGGTCACGATCACCCCCGCGCCGGGGGGTGGGGTGAAGGCGCGGGCGTCCGCCAACTCGAAGCGGATCCAGGGGGCCACCCCCGCGGCCTCGGCGTTGGCCCGGGCCTGGGCCAGCACCTCCGCGTTGTGGTCGGAGGCGAGGAGCGGCGCGAGGGGCCGGCCATCGGCCAGGTTGTCGCGGGCACAGGCCCGGGCCGCCTCCTCCTCGTGCCACCAGAGGTCGGGATCGAAATCCGGCCAGCGTTGCAGGGTGAAGTCGCGGGAGCGGGCCGGTTGGCCGGCCCGGGGGGGCCGCAGACCGGGAGCCCGCCCGAGGGCCGCGCAGGCGGCCTCGATCAGCAGGGTGCCGCTGCCGCAGAAGGGATCGGCCAGGGGACGGTCGCCCTCCCAGCCGGTGAGGGCGATGAGGCCCGCCGCCAGGTTTTCCTTCAGGGGCGCCAGCCCGACGGCGGCCCGCCAGCCCCGGCGATGCAGGCTCCCTCCACCGCCATCGAGGCTGAGCACGGCCTCCCCATGGCGATGGAGATGGAGATGAACCACCAGGTCGGGGTCGTGGCGGTCGACCGAGCTGCGGGTGCCCCAGTGCTCCCGCTGCAGGTCGACCAGGGCATTCTTCACTGCCAGGGCGGTGAAGTGGCTGTGATTGAGCGAATGGAGCCCCCCGCTCACTTCCACCCGCAGGGTGCGGGGCGGCGGCAGCCAGTGGTCCCAGTCGGCGACCTGGCGCACGCCGAGGCGAAGCTCTTCCCGGTTGGCGCAGGAGAAGCGACCCAGCTCCCGGAGGAGGCGGAAGGGGAGGCGAGCGCGCAGGTGCAGCCGATAGAAGCCGGCTGTGTCAGTTTGAAAACTTACCGCGCCTTTCAGGGCACGCGCCGAGTAGGCTCCAAGATTTTCGATTTCTGCCTGGGCGACGGCCTCCAGTCCTGGGGGCACCACGGCCAGGGCCGGAAATGTTTTTGGGTTCAAGCCGGATTCTGCGAATCATTTGACTACGATTAAGTTTGTATGCCATGGGACTGAGCGGCCTCATTTCAGTTCCCATCATCTCGCTTTGCGCGTGCGTTCATCCTCATGACCAATTCAGTCACCATCGTGCCGGGCACCCTGACGTCATTTTCCCTGGAAGCCTTCTTTTTAATCCCACCTGACCCATCAACAGCGACTGAGCAGACCGGATCTCCCCCTCCAGCGGCCGATGGGCCGGGAGCTTCCGGCAGCGCCAAAGACCTTGGGTCGGGGGCCCCGTCCGTCGGGTCCCCCCTGTCTCCTGTCCCCACGCCCCTTGGCACCGTCCCGGGGGGGCAGGTCGCCGAAGGATGGGCTGAGCCGCCCGCCGATGCCGGGAGCGCCCCCGTTCCGCGGCAGGAGGGGGTGGGCGACGCGCCTGCCGTCCTGTCCCCCGCCCCGGAGCGCGTTGTGTCGCCCGGCGGGCGAATTCTGGTGCAATGGGGCCCGAACGCGACGGAGGCGGAGCGCCTCGCGGCGTTGACCCTTCAGGGCGGGGTGCGGAGGGAGGTGCTTCACACCACCCCGATGAAGGCGCGCGGAGAGGGGGTGATGGAGGTGATCCAGTTGCCGGCGGGTGCCAATGTGGAGGCCGCGCTGGCGGCCTACAACGCCACGTCGGGCGTGTCTTACGCGGAAGTGGATCAGCTGCTGCAAACGCAGGCGGTCAGCAACGACATGTATTACACGAATGGTTGGCTCTGGGGGATGTATGGCAGTGATTCCCCCACGGCCATCGGCCCCTCCGCAACCACCAGCGTCTACGGCAGCAATGCCGAGGCCGCCTGGAATCAGGGGTTCACGGGGTCGAGGTCGGTGGCTGTCGGCATCCTGGATACGGGCATCGACTATGAGCATGCAGACCTGGCGGCCAACATGTGGGTCAATCCCTATGAATTGGACGATGGAATCGACAATGACGGCAATGGCTACGTGGATGACTTCCGTGGCTGGAACTTCATTGACAACACAAATGTAGTTCTGGATCGTCTGTTTGATGATCATGGCACCCATGTTGCTGGCACCATCGGGGCCCAGGGTGGCAACGGCATCGGAACGGCAGGAGTGAACTGGAATGTCACGATGATTGCCTCCAAATTCATGGGATTTGGAGGTGGTTATGTTTCCGGAGCTGTTCAGGCTTTGGACTACATCACGGACCTGAAGTGGCGTCACGGCATCAATATTGTCGCCACGAATAATTCTTGGATCGGTGGTGGAAACTCTCGCGCTATATACGACGCCATTGTCAGGTCGGCTCGGCAGGACATTTTGTTCGTTGTTTCTGCGGGTAATGAGTCTTCCAACAATGATCTCATCCCAACCTACCCCTCGTCTTTCAACACGACGGCGGATGCGGGGTACGACGCAGTGATCACAGTTGGCGCGATCACGCAGAGCGGCCAGCGGGCCTGGTTCTCCAACTACGGAGCCACCTCGGTTGATCTTGGTGCCCCGGGCTATGACATTCTCTCGACAGTTCCTGGGAATGGCTATCTTGAATCCAGCGGCACATCGATGGCCACGCCGCATGTCACCGGCGCTGTGGCGCTCTATGCCTCCCGATACCCCGGCAGCACGGCTGAGCAGATCCGCGCGGCGCTCCTGGCGAGCACCATCCCCACCCCCTCCATGGCGGGCATCACGGTGACCGGTGGACGGCTGGACGTGATGAACTACCTCAACACGGTGGTGCCGCCCTCCTATGCCATCACCGCCAATCAAGCTCACCTGGCGGAGGGACAGGCGGGTGTCACCCCCTTCACGTTCACGATCACCCGCCATGGCGACACGACCGGTTCGGGGTCCGTGTCCTGGCAGGTGGCTGGAACAGGGGCGTCCCCGGCTGATGGACAGGATTTCGATGGTCAAATCCTTCCCGGCGGCACCGTGAGCTTTGCTTCCGGCGAGAGCAGCAAAACGATCACGGTGCAAGTCAAGGCCGACACCGTGAGCGAAGGCCCTGAAGCGTTCAACGTTTCGCTGCTCAACCCCTCTGGCGGTGCCACAATCGCCGCGGGCCGCGCCAGTGCCACCAGCCACATTCTCAACGACGATGGTGTGATCCTGGCCTTCAATCCAGCGGCGATCACCATCCCCGCCAACGGATCCGCCTTGCCCTCTCCCTCCTCCGTGACGGTCTCCTCCACCAGCACGGTGACCATCTCCTCCGTGGAGGTGACCCTTTACAACCTTTATCACAGTTCCCTGGATGATGTTGATGTCCTGCTGGTGGGTCCCACGGGGGCGACAACCTTTCTGATGTCTGATGTCGGGGGAGACAATTCGGTCAATGGAATCAGCCTCACCTTCCGTCCACAAGCTCCCGCCTCCCTCCCCGACGCTGATCTGGTCACCTCCGGCAGCTGGCTGCCGACCAACTTCGACAACGAAGATCTCTACGGCCAACCCGACAGTGACGAATTCGACTTTGGCGTCCCGTCAGGTCCCTACAACGCCGATCTTTCCGTCTTCAACGGCACCAATCCCAATGGCGCCTGGAGTTTGTTCGTCAGGGATGACACCGGCACCGCCGCCGGCAAGATCCTCGATGGCTGGTCATTGTCCATCAGCACCCAACCCACCATCGCCACGGTTTCCTTGTCGGTCAGCCCCAATCAGGTGATGGAAGATGGGCCATCCAACCTGATCTACAGCTTCTATCGCACCGGCCCCACCACCAACCCCTTGACGGTGAACTACACCGTGGGCGGCACCGCCACCCTCGGCACCGACTACAGCGGAATTCCGTCTCAGGGCACCACCAAATCAGTGACCTTGGCGGCCGGCGCCTCTTCCGCAACGGTCATTGTTGACCCCACAGCAGATACGGAAATCGAGGCTCCTGAAACGGTTGCGCTCACCTTGGCCGGGGGATCTGGATACACCATCGGAACTGTGGATTCCGTCATCGGCACCATTCAAGATGATGACACCGTGGTCATGGAAGGTTCTGGGGCCTCCCGACTGCTGCGAGATGCCGGCAACCGCCTCTTGGTCCAGACGGGCCTGAGCACGCCGACGTCCTTGAAATTTCGCAGCAGGCCCATTCTTCAGAATGGTTTCCCGGGCTGGCAACCCCTGGCGGCGGAGACCTTCTCCGGTGTCAACCAGATGCTCTGGAAGAACATCGCCGGCAATTTTCTGTCGCTGTGGACGATGGACAGCAACTGGAATTGGCTCTCCTCCACCGGGGAATGGGGGTTGAATTCCGCTGGAGCGATGCAACAGGAGGTCAACTTCGGATTGGATCTGAACGGCAATGGAATCATCGGCTCGGCCCTGACGCAAAATGGGTTTGTCGCCAACGTCTGAGACGGTCCTTGCCGGCCATCCCGGCTCCCCCCCTGGCGCCGCGGGGGGGCCCGAGCGTTCCGTCTCCCTGAGGGAGGCCGCCCGGTTCTGGGCCCGGCTCGGCTGGATCAGTTTCGGGGGGCCCGCCGGTCAGATCGCCCTGCTTCACAGCACCCTGGTGGAGCAGCGCCGCTGGCTGTCCGAGCGGCGCTTTCTCCATGCCCTCAACACCTGCATGCTGCTTCCCGGCCCGGAAGCGATCCAGTTGGCCACCTACCTGGGCTGGTTGATGCATGGCACCGCGGGCGCCCTCCTCGCCGGGGGGCTGTTTCTGCTGCCCTCCATCGGCGTGCTGCTGGTCCTGTCAACGATCTACGCCCTCTGGGGGCAGGTGCCCCTGTTGGCTTCGGTGTTCTGGGCGCTCAAACCGGCCGTGTTGGCCATCGTGGTCCAGGCGGCTTGGACAGTGGGGCGCCGCACCCTCGCCACCCCCTTCCTGGCGGCCATCGCCGTCGCGGCCTTCCTTGCCCTGGGTTGGTGGAAGGTGCCCTATCCCCTGGGGGTGCGTGGGGCGGCCCTCGCGGGTGCCCTGGCGGGTCAGCTGCGGCCCGCTTGGATGGGGCCCGGGTCGGGCGGCCGGAGGCCCCTCGCCTCCGGGGGGGCAGCCGGCGTGGCGGACACTCCTTCCCTCGCCACGCCGTTCATCCACGACGACGACACCCCCACCCCGGCCCATGCCCGTCCCTCCAGGGCCCGGTTCGCGCTCACGCTCTTGCTGAGCGGTCTGGCGCTGGCGGTGCCGCTGGCGGCCCTCAGCCTTCTCAACGGCTGGAACGGCCTCCTGGCCACCATGGCGCGCTTCTTCACCCGTGTGGCCCTGTTCAGTTTCGGTGGCGCCTATGCGGTGCTCCCCTACGTGGCCCAGGGCGCCGTGGACACCCACGGATGGCTGCGAGCGGACCAGATGATCGACGGCCTGGCGCTGGGGGAGACCACCCCTGGCCCGCTGATCATGGTGGTCGCCTTCGTCGGCTTCATGGGGGGCTGGAACCTCAGCGGCAACCTGGCGCTGGCCACCCTCGCCCTTCTCGTCGTCGTGTGGTTCACCTTTCTGCCCTCCTTTGCCTTCATCCTGGCCGGCGGTCCCCTGGTGGAAGCCAGCCGCGGCAACCTGCGCCTCAGCGCTCCCTTGACGGCCATCACCGCCGCGGTGACCGGTGTGATCGCCAGTCTGGCCCTGCTCTTCGTCGGCCCGGTGCTCTGGCCCGCCGGGGGCGGAGGCCCCTTGGATCCCCTGGCCCTCGGGCTGGTCGTCATTTCCCTGGTGCTGCTGCTGCGCCTGAACTGGGGAGTCATCCCCCTGATCGGTGCCGCGGCACTGACGGGGCTGTTGCGTCTTCTGGCCTTCGGATGACGGATGGCACCGTTTTCCCCCGCCCCGCGCCCCGGCCGATGGCTTCCCCTGGCATGGTCAGGCCAGGTCCCTCCGCCGGCCCCATGGCCCCCGGTGCCCCCCTGAGGTTTCCCCTCGGCGTCCCCCCTGAAGCGTGTTTCTGACCATGGAAACGGTCTCTATCCCTGGTGCCATCGCCGCGGCCGCTCCGCCGCCCAATTGGGTGCGCTCCCGCCATCCCCTGGGCTGGCTGATCGATCGCCTCCTGGCCGTGGAACCCCTGCGCCAGGTGCTCTTTTGGCAGGCCAGGCGGCTGATCATCGACACCGCCGAGCGCCGGGGGATCGCCTGGCGCGCCCGGCGCGAGGCGCTTCAGGCCCTCGCCGAACCGTTTCTCCCGGCGAGCACCGATCCGTCCATCAGCCCGCCGGCCTACTACCTGGCCCGCTTCCACGCCTATGACGCCGGCAATCTCTGCTGGCAGGCCGCCTGTGAGGCGGAGCAGGCCACCGACGCCATGGCCCTGAGGGTGTGGCCGGAGGAACCGCTCCAGCCCGCAGAGGCCCAGGCGCGTCTGCGGCAGGCGATTTTTGATGCCATCGCCCCGAGCCTCACGGGGCCACTCCAGCGCGTGCTCGATCTGGGTTGTTCGGTGGGCGTGGGCACCGAGGCTCTGCAGGCCTGGCTTCAGGCCCGGCAGACGGAGCCCGTGCAGGTGGAGGGGCTGGATCTCTCCCCGCCCATGCTGGCGGTCGCCAGGGCCCGAGAGGCGGAGCGCACCGCCGCCGCGTCCCACCCCACCCCTGCTCCCGTTGTCTGGCACCACGCGGCGGCGGAAGCCACGGGGCTGCCCAGCGGCGCCTACGACCTGATCACGCTTCAGTTCGTCTGCCATGAGCTGCCGGCTTCGGCCACCCGGGCCGTGTTGGCCGAGGCGGCCCGCCTGCTGCGGCCGGGTGGGGTGATCGCGCAGGTGGATCAGGATCCCGATTCCCCGGTGATTCGTCGTCTGCCGGCGCCGATCGCCACCCTGCTCAAGAGCACCGAGCCCTACCTGGAGGACTACTTCTCGCTCAACCTGCCTGGCGAGTTGGCGGCGGCGGGATTTGAGGCGGTGCGGCGATGGCCCTGCGACCCGCGGCACCGGGTGCTGGTGGCCACCCGCGGTTCCCTCACCCCCAGCCACTGAGCACGATCTTGCCCAGGGTGTGGCCCGTTCGCAGCAGGTCGTAGGCCTCGTTGAGGCTGGCTGCGCTGATCGGCCCCAGCCTGGTCCGGGCGGTGCTGATCAACGTGCCCCTCTCCACTCCCTCGGCCAGGCGATCCAGGATGGCTCCCTGGAGGGCCATGTCGGCCGTGTGGTGTTCGGAGCGGGTGAACATGTACTCCCAGCAGAAGCGGGCGCTCTTGTTCTTGAGCCGGTTCAGATCGAGGGGGCCGCGGCTGCTCACCAGGGCCACGATCGATCCGCGGGGGCGAATGCGCTCCGCCATCAGGGGCCAGTGGAGATCGGTGTCGTGAAAGTTGGCGATCGCCTCCACGGTTGCCAGCCCCAGGGCGTCGAGCTGGGGGCCGATCGGCTGGCTGTGATCCACCACCGCCGCGGCGCCGAGCGCCTTCACCAAGGCCTGGCTCTCGGGGCGGGAGGCGCTGGCGATCACCCGCAGGCCCGCCCGCCGGGCCAGCTGGATCGCCAGAGAACCCACGCCGCCCGCTCCCCCCAGGATCAGCAGGCTGCGATCCCTGTCCCCGCCGCGCTCATCCAGGCCCAATTGATCAAAGAGCGCTTCCCAGGCCGTCAGCCCCGTGAGCGGCAGGGCGGCCGCCTCCGCGAACGACACGTTGGCCGGTTTGCGCCCCGCCAGGCAGGCCTCCACCAACACGCTCTCGGCCTGGCACCCCGGGCGTTGCGGCGAGCCGGCGAACATCACCGCGTCGCCCACCCGAAAGCGCTCCACCTCCTCGCCCACCGCCTCCACCACCCCAGCCGCGTCCCACCCGAGCACCCGCGGTGGCCCCTCGGGGGGCAGGCCGGCGCGCACCTTCAGGTCCACCGGGTTGACAGCCACCGCCTCCACCCGCACCCGCAGGTCGCCGGGGCCGGGCAGGGGCGGGAATGCCAGGCTGGTGTCGCGCAACAGCCCCTGCGGGTGGGTGGAGCCGGGGCCGAGGGCAACGATCGCTTTCATGGTTGGTTCAGGCGAGGAGGCTGGCTTCGGCCGCGGCCCGCGGGGCCTGGATCCGCGCCTTGATCGGCGGATCGCTGGCGAACAGGCGCGGGAAGCCGGGGGGCTCGTTGATCGTCAGGGCGGCCAGGGTGGGTTCAGCCAAGGGGTCTGGGAGATTGTCCATCGGGCCCAACCGTGCCAGGCCGCCAGCCATGGCCAGGGCGCTGGTGAGGTGGGCCACAGCCGTCGCCTGCTCAGGAACAGCACGGTGCGCGGAGCCATGGGGGGGCCAAGGCTGCCCGCAACCTGGCCGGGGTGTCCCGCGTAGCCTCAGGCCGCGCCGTTCCCGCCCCCATGCCCGTGCAACATCGCTGGTCGGAGGTCGCCGCGCGGGAGGCGGTGGACCACTGGGGGAGCCGGGGCATCTCCGAGCCCCTCGCTCTGCGCACCTACAGCGCCCGCCTGCTGGGAGCCGATCCCGACCTGGTGCTCCACGGTGGCGGCAACACCTCTGTCAAAACCACCGTCCATGGCCTGCTGGGGGAGGTGATCCCCGTGCTCTGCGTGAAGGGCAGCGGCTGGGACCTGGCCACCATCGAACCGGCGGGCCATCCCGCCGTGCGCCTCGTCCCCCTCCAGAACCTCCGTGCCCTGGAGTCGCTCAGTGACGAAGCCATGGTGGCCGCCCAGCGCCAGAACCTGATCGATCCGGCGGCCCCCAATCCCTCGGTGGAGGCCCTGCTGCACGCCTTTCTGCCGCACACCTTCGTGGATCACACCCACTCCACGGCCCTGTTGGCCCTGGCGGATCAGCCGGAGGCCGCGGCCATCTGCCGGGAGGTCTATGGCGAGCGGGTGCTGCTGGTGCCCTATGTGATGCCGGGTTTCGCCCTGGCCAAGGCTTGTGCCGCCGCCTGGGAGGAGGCCGCCGCCCGGGGAGTCGGGGAGCGGATCGAGGGAATGGTGCTCCTCCAGCACGGCTTGTTTTCCTTCGGTGCCACGGCGGAGCAGAGCTACACGCGCATGATCGAGCTCGTGCGCCGGGCGGAGGAGCGGTTGAGCCGTGGGGAGCGCACCCTCCATGCCGTGGCCCTGCCCGAGGCGCCAGCGGCGGCGGCCCACCTGCTGCCCGTGTTGCGGGGAGCCCTGGCCCGGGCGGCCGCCGCTGAGGGCTGCCCCCGGCGCTGGGGGCTTTGCCTGCGGTCGACGCCCCTCGCCCGCGCCGTCAGCGATGACGCCCGGCTGCCGGAGTGGGCCCGCCGCGGCGTCGCCACCCCCGACCACGTGATCCGCACCAAGGCCCGACCCCTGGTGTTGCCCATTCCCCCCGCCGCTGCGGCGGACGGCGCCCCCCGGCAGGCTGATCTCGACGCCTGGCGCGAGGCGGTGGAGGCGGCTCTGGCGGCCTACAGCGCCGCCTATCGGGCCTATGTGGGCCGCCAGAACGCCCGCGTCGGGGGGGGCAAGACGCCCCTCGATCCCCTGCCGCGCGTGCTCGCCCTGCCGGGGGTGGGCCTGATCGGCGTGGGCAAGGGGGCGGCGGACGCGGCCGTCACGGCCGACATCGCTGAGGCCTGGGCCCAGACCCTGCTGGCGGCGGAGAGCATCGGTCGCTTTCAGCCGGTCGGCGAGGCCGACAGCTTCGACATGGAGTATTGGAGCTTGGAGCAGGCCAAGCTGGGCAAGGCGGCGGAGAAGCCCCTGGCCCGGCAGGTGGTGCTGGTCACGGGAGGGGCGGGGGCCATCGGCGCGGCCACGGCCCTGGCGTTCGCTGCGGAGGGGGCCGATGTGGCCGTGCTCGATCGCGAGGAGGAGGGGGCCCGGGAGGTGGCGGTGCGCTGCGGCAAGCGGGCTCTCCCCCTGGCCTGTGACGTCACCGACCCCGCTGCGGTGCGCGCCGCCTTCGAACGGGTGTGCGCCCATTTCGGCGGGCTGGACGTGGTGGTGAGCAACGCCGGCGCCGCTTGGACCGGGGCCATGGCCACCCTGGACGATGCCGATCTGCGTGCCTGTTTCGAGCTGAATTTCTTCTCCCATCAATCGGTGGCCCGGGCTGCCGTGGCGGTCTTCCGCCACCAGGATGGCGGCGGGGCTGAGGGGGCCACGCCTCCGGGGGAGCGCCTGGGGGGGCAGTTGCTCTTCAACGTCAGCAAGCAGGCCCTCAACCCGGGCCCCGATTTCGGCGCCTACGGCATCAGCAAGGCGGCCCTCCTGGCCCTCACCCGGCAGTACGCGATCGAGGAGGGAGCGGCGGGCGTGCGGGTGAACGCAGTGAATGCGGACCGCATCCGCTCCGGCCTGCTGGATGAGGCCATGATCCGCGAGCGAGCCGCGGCCCGGGGTGTGACCGCGGAGGTCTACATGGCGGGCAATCTGCTGGGCGCGGAGGTGCGCGCCCGGGATGTGGCGGAGGCCTTTGTTGCCCTGGCCCGGTTGGAGCGCACCACCGGAGCCGTGCTCACGGTGGATGGGGGGAATGGGGCGGCGATGGTGCGCTGAGGCCCGCCTGGCCGCGGCCCAGCCGCACCGCCAGTCCCACCCAGAGGACCACCAGGACCAGGCAGAGGGCCGTCCAGGCGGGAAGGCCCCAGCGGCTCACCGCCAGGGGGGCCACCACCGTGACCACCCCCCCCGCCACGAAGGGCTGCAGCAGCAGTTGCTTGATGGAAAACGGCGTCAGCACATCGTTGCGGTCCAGAGGGTCGACCATGTTGAGCAGCAGGAGGCCGCTGGCGGCCACGCCGGTGGATTGGCCGAAATCCACCAGCCCGCGTTGGAACCAGGGATCGGGGAGCATCCAGCGGCCCGGACCAAGCACCACCAGCAGATTCCAGAGCAACCCCGCCACCCCCAGCACCAGAAGGGGGCGCCAGAGGTGGCTCAAGGAGGTGAGGTCCAGGCAGGCCGTGGCGGCGGCGATGAGGAGATCGGCGGCCAGGGTGCTGATGCGGTTCTGGAGGCGGGCGGAGGCCAGCGCGGCGGTGTGGGTGCGCTCCAGCAGGAGACGCACCCCCAGGGAGCCCACCAGGGCCAGGGGGAACACGGGGAAGGTGTCGATCACGGCCGCCACGCCGGATCCGAAGGCGGGGGCCAGGGCCCGGAGCCCGGCCATCATTCCCCAGCCCAAGGCCACGGCCAGCCCGGCCAGGGCCAGGTTGACCGCCCAGGACTGGACGCCGGCGAGCCCTTCGTTCGGAGCTCCGGGCCCCTCTGCTCCGCCCGCCCCGACCACCGGAACAGTCAAGACGGGGCCATCCCCCCCGGGGGTCTCCCCCTCGGCGGCCTTCATTTCCGCGGTCTTCTCCTCTGGGGTCTCCACCCCGGGGGTCGCCGAGGGGGGCACCCATCCGCGCCAGCGGGCCACCAACACCAGCAGCCCTCCCACCACCGTGGAGGCCAGCAGGCCCACGGTGGCCAGGGCCAGGCCGAGATCCTCCGCCCCTTCCACCCCCAGGGCGCTGTAGGTGGGCGCCATGGCCGCCGCCGATCCATGCCCTCCCTCGTAGGCCACCTCGATCAGGCAAGCCATCACCGGGCTCACCCCCAGCCAGGGCTGCAGCACCCACAGCACCACGAGCCCCCCCACCAGGTATTGGCCGAAGGCGAGGGTGAGGGAGAGCAGCACCTGGGCCCCCAGGGGCCGCCACAGGCCGCCCGGTCGGGGGATGGGTTTTCCCACCAGCAGGCTGCCGAACACCAGGGTGAGCAGGATCAGGGGCAGGCCCTCCCAGAGGCGGGTGACGTCTTCCCGCAGCAGGGGCCAGGGGCCCTGGGGACCAAGCAGCAGGCCGAGGAGCCCGGCCAACAGGGCCTCCGGGATGCCCCAGCGGTGCACCCCGAGACCTCGGCCCAGAACCGTGCCCACCAGCAGGAGCAGGGGCAGGCCCGCCAGCGCCTGCCCCCAGACGAGCCCGTCGGCGCTCATCGCCCGAGCCCCAGGTGGCGCTGGAAGAAGGCCTCGGTGGCCTCCAGCACCCGGGCTTGCACGGCACCGGAGCGAAAACCATGGCCCTCCCCCGGGAAGAGGTGGATCTCCACCGGCACGCCCCGCTCGCCCAGGGCCAGCGCCATCCGTTCGCTCTGGCTGGCGGGCACCACCGTGTCGTCGAGCCCGTGGAAGAAAATCACGGGCCGCTCCATGTGCGACACCCGGGTGAGGGGAGAGCGCTCCTGATAGAGGGCCCGGCATTGCGGCCAGGGGCCCACCAGGCCGTCGAGATAGTGGGCTTCGAAGCGATGGCTCTCCTCCACGAGGGCCTCCAGATCCACCACGGGATAACGACAGGCGCCGGCTCGCAGGCCGTCGCCTGTGGCCAGGGCGGCGAGGACGGTGAAGCCGGAGGCGCTCCCCCCCTCCATGGCCACCCGCTCGGCGCTGGCCCGGCCGCTGGCCACCACGGCGGCGGCCGCCGCCAGGCAGTCCGCCACATCCAGCACGCCCCACTGGCCCTGGAGCCGCTCGCGGTAGGCGCGGCCGAAGCCGCTGGAGCCGCCGTAGTTGACGTCCACCACCCCCCAGCCTCGGCTGGTCCAGAACTGCACCACAAGGTTGAGGCCCGTGCGCGCCTTGGCGGTGGGGCCGCTGGGGGCGCGCACGAGGAGGGGGCTCTCGGCACCCGCTCCGCCAGCGGGGGGGTAAAACCAGGCCTGGGTGGGTTCCCCCCCGCCCCCGCTGAACCACAGAGCTTCCGGGGCGCTGATCCGCTCCACCGGCAGGGGGCAGGGGGCCGCCGGGGTGTGACGCCAGCTCTCGGATCGCAGGTCCACCTCCAGGAGGCCGCTCAGGCTGGTCGGGCCTCCCGCGATGGCCACCAGGCGCCCCCCCTCGGCCGACAGATCCGCCAGCTCCGGGAAGGGCACCCCCAGGTCGCGCCAGCGCCACCCCGCCGAGTCCCCCGCGCGGCCCTCCAGCAATCCCAGCTCCCAGCGCCCCTGGCGGCAGGCGGCGGCCACCAGCCGCTCCCCGTCCCAGGCCGTGCAGCGCAATCCCGCCACCCAACGGGGCACCCCGAAGTCGGCGTCCATGGCCAAAGGGGTTTCCGGCTCCAGGGGATCGGCAGCCGGCCGGTGGTCGGCGTCGGCGAAACGGGCGAGGGTCCACCAGCCACCGCCGTCGCGGGCCACCAGCAGGTCGGGGCCAGCCCAGAGGGGTTGGAAGACGGATTCCCCCTTGGCGTCGGTCCCGTCCGATCCGGCCAGGCATCGCACCTCGGTGAGGGCTCCCTCCGGATCCAGCCGCCCGAGCCAGAGCGTGCTCCGCTCCCAGGGCATGAAGGGGTGGTCCCATTCCATCCAGGCCAGATGGCGGCCGCTGGGCGAGAGGACGGGGGAGCCGCAGAAGGCCTTGGCCTGGTGAAGCGTCTGCGGCGCTCCGCCCCCCAGGCTCACCGCCACCAAAAGGTCGGGGCCCTGGCCTTCCATCACGCCCAGCCATCGCTGCCGGCGGCGATCGAGCAGCCCATCGGCCAAGGCCCGTTCCGCCCCTGGCTCCAGGGGGGGCGTCAGGCGTCGCGGGGCGGGCAGGGGCGTCCCGGGGTCGGGACGATCCAGGCACCAAAGCTGGCGATCCCCGTCGTGCGTGAAGACCACGGACGTTCCGTCAGCGCAGTAGGCGCCGCCGCCGTAGCCGTGCAGACGGCTGCGCAGATTCCACGGGGCGGGGGTGAGTTCCCGCGGGGCCTCTGCGGGGTCCGCGTCCACGGATCGCGTCAGCAGCGTGGTGCGGCCGCCCTCAGCGGGGCGGGTCTCCAGCCAGAAGAGGTGGCCGTTCACCAGACGCGGGTCTTGCCAGGAGGGCAGGGCCCCCACCGCCACTGCGGCGGGGAGGGGGATGGTGTTTGGTCGTGGCGCCACCCCCTCTCCCGCGCGAAGCTCTTAGGATGAAGATCTCCGTTTTAGGTGATCTCTTGGCGCGCAGCTTCGCGGCGATGGCCCGCAAGGCCGAGGAAACGAGTCGCACGGTGCTGGTGTCCAAGCAGCCCGAGGCCTCTCCACCTCTGACGATTGAACAATTGGGGGCCACTGCGCTGCGCACCCCGGCCCGGCGCATCAGCAAGGTGGATGAGAGCGTGCGCGACCTGGCTCGCGACATGCTGCGCAGCATGTACAGCGCCAAGGGCATCGGTCTGGCCGCTCCCCAGGTGGGGGTGGCCAAGCAGTTGCTGGTGATTGATCTGGATCTGGAGGAGCCCAGCACCCCGCCCCTGGTGTTGATCAATCCGGAGATCACCGCCGCCGGCGGTTCCTGCAACACCTACGAGGAAGGGTGCCTCAGCATTCCTGTCGTCTACTTGCAAGTGGTGCGGCCCTCGGTGGTGGAGGTGAGCTTCCGGGACGAATTCGGCCGCCCCCGTCGCCTCAAGGCCGATGGTCTTCTCGCCCGCTGCATTCAGCATGAGCTCGACCATCTGCAGGGGGTGTTGTTCGTGGATCGGGTCACCGATGGCCTGGCGCTCAACGAGGAACTGCGGCAGCACGGCTTCCTGAGTGATCACGTTCAACCGATCCGCTGAACGGCCATGCCCATGAAACCTCTCGCCGGGGTCTTCCTCGCCCTGGCCTGTCTTCTCGGCATCGCGGCCACCGGTTCGGTGTTTGAGATCGCCTATGGGGATCCGGATCTGGGTCTGGCCACCACCCGTTGGATCCTCCTGGGCAGCTTGCCGGGATGCATCCTGGCCTTGCTGCTGGCGATCCGCATCAACCGGCCGGCCTGAGCTGGGCCACCTGGCCAGCCATCCACCCGCGGAAGACGTCTGCCGGCCGAGCTGACTAGCATCCGTTCGTTTCTTTTGGTGTCTGACGTGCTGACTCCCTCACTGTTTCGGCACGGTCGCCGTCTCGGCTGCCTGTCCCTGGGTGTGGCCGCTGCCCTGGCAAGCGGTTTGGGGGGAGCACCCGCTTCGGCCCAAGCCCTGTTTGGCGCGGGGGAGGTGGAGGCCAGCCGTTTTCTGCTCGTGGCGGCGCCCATCGGCAGCACCGGTGAGCGCTACCAGCTCAACATCTACGAGCAGCTCAAGGCAACCCGGCCCTGCTTCGCCGTGGGCGAGGGCAAGCCCTCCGCCGTGAACCCCCTGCTGAGCACCTTCGACTTCACCGGCATCTGTGGTCGCTTCATCGATGCCAACGGCTATTCCCTCCGGATTGGTGGCAGCGATCTGGCCACCTCCTACCGCCTCAGCGTGGTGCGGGAAGGGCAGGACGTCCTTTTGGTGGCCCGCCCGACCAAAGCAAGCGCCATGGGGGAGATGGTGGTGGCCCGCACCGGTGGCCTCGGGTCCGGGTTCATGAAGTTGGATCTGGAGCCGGGCTGGCGCCTGATGCGCCGCCAGTTCGGAGGCCGCTCCCTCGGCCATGTCTACGTCTACTCCGAGTCGCTGCCGGGCTCCACCGCCTCCCAGCCGGCGGCCCAACCCGCTGCCTTGCCCCAAGGCACGGTTGCTCAGCCAACCCAACCCTGAACCGGGGAGAGGGTCAGGGGGTTTGCTAATTTGGTTGGCTGTTTGTGGTTTGCTGCCCATTCATGACCCAGGTCACTGTCGGTGAAAACGAAGGGATCGAGTCCGCCTTGCGCCGCTTCAAGCGGCAGGTGTCCAAGGCCGGAATTTTTGCCGACCTGAAGCGGCTGCGCCACCACGAAACCCCAACCGAGAAATACAAGCGCAAGGCCCAGCAGCGCCGCCGTCGCCGCTGACACCCTGCCCCGGCGCGTCCAACCCTGGGGCTTGGCCCTCCGCCCGCTTGCCCGGGTGCGACGGTGAACCGTGAGGGTTGGGGCCTGCGGGTCTTTGGCTTCCGCCGAGCGGCAACGGAAGGATCCGCTCAAATTCTCATTGGCATCCAACGGCGGGGGCACGATGCTGGTGGTTTCTCCCCTTCCCTGCCATGGCCCGATCCCCTCTGACGATGGCCCTCTTTGGCCACTGGTTGGCTGAAATGGTGCAGCACGCCTTCGGCGATCCCCGCGAGGAAGCCGCGACCCAGCCTCCCGCTGTGGGCGTTCAGCCCTATCACGGCACCATCCAGCGCGGGCGAGCCCGTCGCCGGTTGGCCTGAGGAGCCTTCCGCCCCCCGCGCCCTGGCCTGAAGAGCGTGTCAGATCAGCGCGTCAAAGGTCCGGTAGCTGAAGGCTTCCGCGATCGCGGCGCGCTCCACCTGCGGGTGGTCGGCCAGATCCGCGATGGTGCGTGCCAGCCGCAACACCTTCAGCCCTCCGCGCATCGTCAGCTGGCGCTTCTCCAGGGTGGTTTGCCAGAGCGCGCGGGCGGTGTCCTCCATGGAGAGGGTGGCCCCCAGATCCTTGGCGGCGAGGAGGGCATTGCCGCAGCCGTCCGGATTGCGCGCACGCATCCGCCGCCGCGCCGCCCGAACCCGAGCCGCCACCATCCGGCTGCTTTCCGGCGCCGCCTCCCGGAGCGAAGCCTCCGGCCGGCCATAAACATCGGCCAGCTCCCCGGCCCGGGGATGGCGCATCACCACATGCAGGTCGATGCGGTCCAGCAGGGGACCCGAGAGGCGAGCCCAGTAGCGGCGCCGTTCTCCCTCCGCGCAGCGGCACTCCCGCTCCGGCTCCCCATACCAGCCGCAGGGGCAGGGATTGGTGGCCGCCACGAGCAGGATGCGGCAGGGAAACCGGGCTCGCTGGCGGTTGCGGCTGATCCAGAGCTCACCGTCCTCCAGGGGTTGGCGCAGCTGGTCGAGCACCGCCCGGCGGAATTCCCCCAGTTCATCCAGAAACAGCACCCCCAGATGGGCCAGGCTCAGCTCCCCGGGGCGCGGGGAGCCCCCTCCCCCCACCAGGGCCGCCGCCGAACAGCTGTGGTGGGGACTGCGAAAGGGCCGATGGCGCACCAGTCCTCCCTCTTCCGGCAGCAGGCCCGCCACCGACTGCAGGCGGGTGAGTTCCAGACCCTCCTCCCGCGTGAGGGGGGGAAGAAGTCCGGGCAGCCGACGGGCCAGCATCGTCTTGCCGCTGCCGGGTGGACCGACCAGCAGCAGGTGGTGTCCTCCGGCCGCCGCGATCTCCAGCGCCCGGCGGCCATGGCTGGCGCCGCGCACATCCGCCAGGTCGGCCACGGGTGCCGTTGACGGTGCGGCCGGGCGGGCCCGCGGGCGGGGGGCGGCGGTCGGATCCGCCAGGAGGGCCAGGGCCTCCCGCAGGTTGCGGGCCCCCAGCACGGGCAGGTCTTCCACCAGGGCGGCTTCCGCCGCGTTGGCCCGGGGCAGGAGCAAGGCCCTGGCCCCTCCCTCCCGCGCCGCCAAGGCCAGCGCCAGGGCGCCGCGGATGCTGCGCAGGGCGCCATCCAGCCCCAGTTCCGCCGCGCTCCAGATCCCCTCCATGCGCTCGGGCGGCAGTTGGCCGCTGGCGATCAGGAGGCCAAGGGCGATGGGGAGATCAAAGGCGGGCCCCTCCTTGCGCAGATCCGCCGGTGCCAGGCTCACCACCACTCGGGTCAGGGGCACCCGGAGGCCGCTGTTGCGCAGAGCGGCCCGCACCCGCTCGCGGGATTCCTGCACCGCCGCGTCCGCCAGGCCCACCATCTGCAACCCGGGCAGGCCAGGGGCAATGTCCACCTCAATCCCCACCGCCAGGGCCTCCAGGCCGCGCATGGCGGCGCTCAGGCATCGTGCCAACATCGCTGGAACTCCAAACCACATTCCGTGGGATGGATGCCACCACCTGTCACACCCCCTGTCTCCGCGATGGTCAGCCCTCCCTCCCCCCCGGGTGACAACACCGCCAACGACACGATCTTCGGCCGCATCCTGCGGGGGGAGATTCCCTGTGAGGCGGTGTACAGCGATGGGCAGTGCCTGGCCTTCCGGGATGTGAATCCCCAGGCGCCGACGCATGTGCTGGTGATTCCCCGCAAGACGCTTCCCTCCCTGGCGGAGGCCGGCTTGGAGGATCAGGAGCTGCTGGGCCATCTGCTGCTGGTGGCGGGCCAGGTGGCGCGGCAGGAGGGATTGACGAGCTGGCGCACCGTGATCAACAGCGGCGCCGAGGCGGGCCAGACGGTGTTCCACCTCCATGTGCACGTCATCGGCGGGCGCCCCATGGGCTGGCCCCCCGGCTGATTCCCGCGGGCGGCCACAATGCCCACACTGTCCGTGGTCGATCCCCGTTCATGAATCCCCTCAAGGCCCTACGAGAGCAGCTGGGCCAGCTGCAGCGCCTGGCTCAGCCCTATTTCCTTCCTCTGGAGGCGACCTCGGGCTCGGGGTGGTGGTTCCTGTTGCTCCTGATCGCCCTGGTGGCGGTGGTGGTGGGCTTGACCCTCCTGCTCCTGAGCGGCGTGCTGGCCCTCACCGGCGCCGTGATCCCCGATCTGCAGAGCCGTTTTCTGCCGGGGGTGCCCCAGCAGGTGGAGGCGATCTGGAGGAGCCCCGCAGGGGCGGTGATCATGGTGGTCTTCGCCGCGGGTTTGGTCACCTTCGGCGCCTTTCGCGGCCGATTGCGCCAGGGGCGTTGGGTGCCCTGGCTGCTTCTGGGCACGATCATTCTCTTGATCCTGGTCATCAATGGCATCAATGTGGGCATCAGCTTCATTGCCCGCAACATCGACAATGCCTTGGTGGCCTACAAACAGGAGGAGTTTTGGAAGATTGTCACCATCTATGCCTTCTGTTTGGTTCTGGCATTGCCGATTCGAGCCATCCAAAGTTATCTGGTTCCCAAGCTTGGCCTGCTCTGGCGCCAGTGGCTGACAGGCCGACTCATTAACAGTTACCTTTCCGACAAGGCCTACTATGTTCTAAATCCGAACGACGAATCTGTCGAAGAGATTGACAACCCAGATCAGCGTATTTCCCAGGATGCAGATAGCTTCACTCAGCAGAGCCTTGGCTTCACTGTAGGTGTCTTTGAGGCTTTGCTGACCTTCTTCAGTTTCATCATCGTCCTCTGGACCATCAGTGACCGGCTGGCGATTGTGTTGTTGGTCTATTCTCTTGTTGGTACGGGTTTGATTGTCATCGCCGGGCGTCGCCTCGTTTATTTGCGCAACCAGCAGCTCAAGCTGGAGGCTAATTTTCGCTATGGCTTGGTCCACATCCGTGACAACGCAGAGGCCATTGCCTTCTATCAGGGTGAGCAGGTGGAGCTGGATGAGGCGGAGCGCCGCCTGGGGGGCGCCATCCGCAACTTTGATCGCCTCATTGTTTGGGAGGCCATGATCAATGTCATTCAGCGCTCCTACGACTACTTCTCTCGCTTCCTTCCCTGGCTGGTGATTGCACCGCTGTACTTTTTGAAGGATGTGGATTTTGGTGTGTTTGGCCAGGCGGGAATCGCCTTTTCTCAGGTGTTCTTCTCGGTCAGTTTCATCGTCAACAATATTGAAGGGCTGGCCCAGTTCTCGGCCTCCATCAACCGTCTGGAAGGCTTCCAGGGCAAGGTGACCGCCATCCATCGGGAGGCCTCCCACAGGGCCGAGTCCACCCCGGGAGTGCCCCACAGGTCCCAACCCTCAGAGGCGATCGTTGTGAGGGATGTGGATCTGGTCCCCCCCCGCAGCCAGCGCACCCTGATCCGCGATCTCAACTTGACCGTGGACAGCCAGCAACGCTTGCTGGTGGTGGGGCCCTCCGGCTGTGGCAAAACCTCCTTCCTGCGCCTCCTGAGCGGCCTCTGGCCCGCCACCGTCGGCACGGTGGAGCGCCCGTCGAACTCCGAGATGATGTTCATCCCCCAGAAGCCCTACATGCTCCTGGGCAGCCTGCGGGAGCAGCTCTGCTATCCCCAGCCACCGGAGCGGTTCACGGATTCCCAGCTGCGCCACGCCCTCGAGGAGGTGTGCCTGCCGGAGTTGGTGAGCCGCTATCCCGATCTTTCCGTGAAGGAAGACTGGCCCCGCCTGCTGTCCTTGGGCGAGCAGCAACGCTTGGCCTTCGCGCGCCTGCTGCTCAATGCCCCGCGGTTTGTCGTGCTGGATGAAGCCACCAGCGCTTTGGACGTGGCCACCGAGAAAAAGTTGTACAGCCTTCTTGTGGCCAGGGATCTGGCCTTCGTCAGCGTCGGCCACCGCCCCACCCTGACGGACTATCACTCCACCGTGCTGGAACTGGATGGCAGCGGCGCCTGGCGCCTGCTGCCCGCAGACGAATACAGCTTTTCGGGGACCCTCTGATGGGTTGGTCCGCTGGCTTGCCGCATCCATCTCCGCACCGGCGCCTCCCGTGTCGGCAGAGTCCTGCTTCGCGGGCTCCCCTCAGCGCACGATCGCTGTCCGCGTCCTCCAGCCTCCCCCCCTGAACGCTCTCCCCCTCTCGGTGTCCCCCGGTTCCCTCGAGCGCTCCGTCCCCCGAGGAGCCGCCAAGGGAGCCTCGTCACCGATCCGACCAGTCCATCCACCGTCGCGCCACCGCCTTGTCCACTCCGACACCCTCCGCTTCACCGGGCCCCGAGCCCACCCCGCCGACCAGCGCCACCAGCCCGCCGGTCACCAGCGCCACCACCGGCGACACGCCCGCCTTCGGCTGGAGCGCCTACGCCGAGCGGGTGAACGGTCGTTTCGCCATGCTCGGTTTCGCGGCCGTGCTGCTGATCGAGGGGTTGAGCCACGACACCTTTCTCCACTGGGCGGGGCTGGTGCCCTGAGGGATTTCAGGGCACGGCGATCAGATCCACCTGCACCACCCCGCCGCGGCTCACCTCCACGGCGATTTCCCGGCCATCGGCCCGGAGGGCGGCGCGGCGGGGCACCCCGGCCGGCACCATCGGGATCGTCTCACTGCTGATCAGGGCCCGGCGGTGGAGCACCAGTTCCGTGCGCCCCTCCACCTGACGCACCACCACCAACCGATCCCCATCGCCACTCACGCTCACGCTCAGGGGCAGGGCGTCGGGTCGGTTGAGACCCGGAAGGGGCACGGGCCGTTGGCGCTCCACGTCCACCAGTTCCACCGCGTCGCGCCCCTGGCGGTTGGCGACCAGCGCCAGCCAGCGGCCGGACAGACTGGGCTCCCGTTGGCTTCCCTGTTGGGCGAGCCTGCGGTTCAGGCCCCCAAGGGGCCTCGGCATCGGGCCGAGGCAACCCGAGAGCAGAAGCACCAGGCCGATCGCCAACCAGCCATGGGGGGCCAGGGGGAGCGGCACCTTCATGGTCCGTCGGCGCCCGCGGCCGGACCGCCCACGGCCCGGCCGGGGGGCAGATCGGGCTCCAGCAGGCCGGAGAGATCAAACAACCGCACCTGAGGGCGGCCCTGATCGACGCCGCCGACCGCCAGCCGGCGCCCATCCGGCGCCAGGCTCAGCCGGTCGAGCTCCAGGCCCGGCGGCAGCGGCAGGCGATGGAGGCGACCACTGGCCTGATCCAGCACCACCGCCAGCCGCCGGGGGCCCTGCTGCACCAGCAGGGCCAGATAGCGCCCGTTCCAGCTCAGGGATGGGGAGCGATGGGGCGTCAGCCCCCGCAGGCGCGGCAAGGGCACGCGGCGACCGGAGGGCTGTTCCTGAAGCAGCAGGGTGGGGGTGCCGTTCCGGGGCACCACACTCGCCAGCCATTGCCCGTTGCCGCTGAGGGCTGGATCCTGGCGATCCGCCCGCTGACCGAGCACGCCCGTGGGGCCGGCGGAGCGCCGAGCCAGCCACAGACCGTTGCCGCAGCCGGCGCACAGCAGCGGCAGCAGGGCGAAAACCAGAAGCCGCGGGAGGAACAGGCGGTCAGCGGTCACCGACAGTGGGCCGGGAAGCGGCGTGGCTGATGGAGGCTCAGTCGTCGAAGCGGGAGGTGTTGTCACGGGGAGGGGGGCTGCCCTCCGTGGGGCGCTGGGCCGTGGGGGAAGGGTCCGTCGTGGCGGGCCGGCGCGGCGGATCCATGGGGCTGAAGTCGGCATCACTCACCTGTGCGCCAGCCTCCCGCACGGGTCCGCGCCGCAGAGGGCTGCCCTGGGGCATGCCCTTCGGGCCGAGGCCGGAGACGGCTGGCGAAGGCGTCGGGGCCCCCGAGCCCTCCCCCGCCCCGGTGGGCCGCCGGCTGCCGGGCACCGGTCGGGATCCGCGCCGTCCACTGCCGAGATCTTCCTTCTCGCGGCGCCGGGTGCCGAAAGTGCTGGCCTCGGAAGCGCTTCCCGCCCGGTAGGGGCTTGGCTGGCCCCGCTCCGGGCCCCTGGCAGGGCCCTCCTCCTCCCAATCCTCCTGATAGGCCAGGCGACTGGCGGCTCGTTCGGGGATGGCGGCGCGGCTGGCGCGGCGAGGACGGTAAAAGTCGTCGTCCTCCTCTTCCCGGGAGCGGATGCGGCGCCGGAGGGGTTCCGGCTCCGCGAAGCGATCAGGCCCATCCCAGGGGCCCGCCCCCATGCCGCTTCGCGGACGGAAGGGCGCCGGTTCCTCGTCGTCGAAATAGGAGGAACGACGGGCCTGTTCGGTGGTGATGCCCCGCAGCCGCACGCTCTCGTAGGCGAAGAACACCGTGGTGCCGGCCAGCAGAAATTGACCGAACTGGAGGATGGGATCGAGGCGCCAGCCCTGGAAAAAGAGAATGCCGCCGCAGAGCAGGCCCACGGCGGCGAAAAAAACGTCATAGTCGCGGGCCAGCGCTGGCTTGAAGCTCCGCATGAAGTAGAGGAAGGCGCCACCCACAGCCAGGACGATGCCGACGATGCTGGCCCAATTCAGGCTGGCGTTGACCAAGGGGGAACTCGTGGGCGAATGGGCGCACTCTAGGAAACATCCCCCCGATTTCCTCTCCCGTGCCGGGGAAGCGGTGGATTGGCCGTGGATTGGCCTCAGAGGCGCCGGTCCACCCTGTCGTGTTGGCTGATGAAGAAGAGGGCGAGGGAGATCGGGATCACCACGATCACCGCACCCCAGGCGAGGCTGCTCAGGAAGTTGGACAGGGAGGGAGTCATGGGGGAGGCAGGCTTCCGTTGAGTGGAGATCTTAGGCAGGGCACGGGAGTTCCTAGGATCTCCAGGCCTCCGCTTTGAGCTTTGTGATGGCTGCACCGGGCGCCCTGACCCTGGTCCACCTCATGCTGGGCTTGCTGCTCGCCGGCTGGACGCTGCTCTTTCTGGCCCGCCTTGTGCTGACCTGGTACCCCCAGATCGACCCCCGACAGGGGCGCCTGCGCTGGCTGGGCGCCCTCACCGAACCCCTGCTGGCCCCCACCCGCGCCCTGATTCAGCCCATCGGCGGTGTGGATGTGGCCCCGGTGATCTGGGTGGGCCTGGTGAGCCTGGCGCGGGAGCTTCTGGTGGGCCAGCAGGGGGTGGTGACCCAGCTGATGATGCGAGCCCAGCAGCTGGCCCTCAGTTGAGGGGCAGCATCTTTTCCTCGACGAACTTGGTGTAGACCTCGCCCTTTTGGAATTCCGGCCGATCCAGCAGGGCGAGATGGAAATCAATCGTGGTCGGGATGCCCGTCACGGCCCACTCCGACAGGGCACGCCGCAGGCGACGGAGGGCCATCTCCCGCGTCGGTGCCCAAACGATCAACTTGCCGATCAACGAATCGTAAAAAGGGGGAATTTCGTAGCCCGTGTAGACATGGCTGTCGACCCGCACGCCCGGCCCTCCCGGCGGCAGCCAGCCGGTGATCTTTCCCGGTGCGGGTCGGAAATTCTGGCGCGGATCCTCCGCGTTGATGCGGCACTCGATCGCATGGCCCTGGAGGCGCACCTCCTCCTGCGTCACGCTGATCGGCTCCCCGCCGGCGATCCTCAGTTGCTCGGCGATCAGATCCAGCCCGGTGACCATTTCGGTGACGGGATGCTCCACCTGAATGCGGGTGTTCATTTCCATGAAATAAAACTCACCCGAGCGATCCAGCAGAAATTCCACCGTGCCCGCGCCCTCGTAGCCGATGGTGCGGGCCGCCGCCGCCGCCGCCTGGCCCATGCGCTGGCGCACGCCGGGATCGAGGCCCGGGCTGGGGGCTTCCTCCAACAGCTTCTGGTGGCGCCGCTGAATGGAGCAGTCCCGTTCCCCGAGATGCACCACGTTGCCGAAGCGATCGGCCAGCACCTGCACCTCCACATGACGCGGCCGGTCGATGAATTTCTCCATGTAGAGCCCCGGGTTGCCGAAGGCGGCCTCCGCTTCTCCCTGGGCCGCCTTGAAGAGGGCCTCCAGCTGATCGGCGGCGGGCACCAGGCGCATGCCCCGACCCCCCCCGCCGGCGGTGGCCTTGATCATCACGGGGAACCCCATGCTGCCGGCCAGGGCCGCCGCCTCCGCCGCCGAGGCCAGCAGGCCCTCGCTGCCGGGGATGGTGGGCACCCCCACCTTCTGCATTGTGCGCTTGGCGGTCGACTTGTCACCCATCGCGAGGATGGCCTCCGGGGAGGGGCCGACGAAGGTCAGGCCATGGTCGCGGCAGATTTCGGCGAAGGCGGCGCTCTCCGCCAGGAAGCCGTAGCCGGGATGGATGGCGTCCGCGCCGCGGGAGGTGGCGGCGGCGAGGATGTTGGGAATGTTCAGATAGCTGCGACTGCTGGGCGCATCGCCCACGCAGACCGCCTCATCCGCCAGCTGCACATGCAAGGCGTTGCGGTCGACCGTGCTGTGGACCGCCACGGTGCTGATCCCCAGTTCCCTGCAGCTGCGCAGGATGCGCAAGGCAATTTCGCCGCGGTTGGCGATCAACAGCTTGCCGATGGGCATCCGGGCCTGTGCGGTTGGAACCCTCGCGCGGCGGGAGCGGAGCGAGGGGAAGGGCCGAGCGGGAGTTCGGCCGCTGCTTGGAGGCTGACTGTATCAGCGCAGACTGAACGCGCCCTCCGGCCCCGGCGCGGGGGTCGGAGGGAGGGGTTGGGCCTTGGGTATATTGCAGCAGGTTTGCGGCTTCGGCCGGAAGCTCCACCCGGTCGAGCAGGGTTCCCCTGTCTCGCCAACCTTGCGGATGTGGTGGAATTGGTAGACACGCACGTTTGAGGGGCGTGTGGCTTCGGCCTTGCGAGTTCAAGTCTCGCCATCCGCACTGTTTTTCACAGCCCCCGTGGTCTCTCTCCCGCCAGACGGCGCAGCCACGGCCCCATTCCGGGCCTCTCTCGGGCCTGGCCAGGGCGCTCCGCCGGCTGCCTCCATCGTGCTTGTGAGCAATGGCCCCGGCGAGCTCACCACCTGGGTGCGCCCTCTCGCCGAGCGGTTGCACCAATTGCTCCCCCTCCGCCCGCGGCAGCCGGAGGCGGCCTGCGCCCTCCACCTTGTCTTGGTGCCCTGCCCCAACGGCACCGGTCAAGAGCATGGGGTGGCCCGATCCTGGGGGCTGTTTGAGCGGGTGGTGCCGGCCCGGCGGTTCTGGGGGCTGCTGCTGTGGCCCCGGCGCCAGGGGGTGTGGCCGCGCCAGGGGGTGGTGGTGTTTCTGGGAGGGGATCAGTTCTGGACCGTGCTGCTCTCCGCCCGTCTCCGCTATCGCCACCTCACCTATGCGGAATGGGTGGCCCGCTGGCCCCGCTGGAATGACCAGCTCGCCCTGATGGGGGCCACGGCCGCCGCGCGACTCCCTTCCCGCTGGCGCGGCCGGGCGCGGGTGGTGGGGGATCTGATGGCCGATCTTCCCGAGGCCGCCCGCCAGGCCCAACCCCTCGCGGCCGGGGGCCCCTGGGTGGCCCTCCTGCCCGGGTCGAAGCGCGCCAAGCTGCTGGTGGGCGTGCCCTTCCTGCTGGCCGCGGCCGATCGGCTGCGCCAGCTCCAGCCCACCTGCCGCTTCCTGCTGCCCGTCGCCCCCACCACCACCATCCACGCGCTCCAGGCCTACGGCGGCGGCGGCAACCCCCTGGCCCGCCATTACCTCAGCGGTGAGCCCCGGCTGGAGGAGGGACCCGATGGCCAGCCCCTGCTGCGCACCGACCGGGGCACGCCGATCCACCTGGAGATCCCCCATCCCGCCCATGGCCCCCTCAGCCAGTGCGCCCTCGCCCTGACCACCGTGGGGGCCAACACGGCGGAGCTGGGGGCGTTGGCCGTGCCGATGATCGTGCTGGTGCCCACCCAGCACCTGCACTTGATGCGGGCCTGGGACGGGGGAATGGGGCTGTTGGCGCGCCTGCCGGGGATGGGCCGTCTGTTGGGGGTGGCGCTCACGGCCTGGCGGATGCGCCACCGCGGATTTCTGGCCTGGCCCAATCTGTCCGCTGGTCGGCTGGTGGTGCCCGAACGGGTGGGCCCCATCACCCCGGAGCAGATTGCCGCGGAAGCCGCCGACTGGCTCGACCATCCCCAAAAGCTGGCGGCCATCCGGGAGGAGCTGCGGGGGCTGCGGGGGCAGCCCGGGGCCCTGGCCAGCCTGGCCGAGATGGTGTGCGATCTGCTGCCGGCGGATCTGGCTGCCTAGGCTGGCCCCGTTGCTTTCCCTCCCCTCCGTGACGCAGGAATCCTCCACGGCATCCGAGTCCCCCTGCGGCCTGCCCAGTGGTCTCTCCCGCGACACGGACGAGACCGTCTGGCGCGAACGCCTCACCCCGGAACAGTTCCGCGTCACCCGGCAGGGGGGAACGGAGCGGCCGTTCACCGGCGCCTACTGGAACCACAAGGCCACGGGTCTCTACCGCTGCGTCTGCTGCGGCGCCGAACTCTTCCGCTCCGACGCCAAGTTTGATTCCGGCACCGGCTGGCCCAGCTTCTGGCAAGGCATGAATCCGGAGGCGATCACCACCCTGGTGGATCGGTCCCACGGGATGGAGCGCACCGAAATTCGCTGCGCCACCTGCGAGGCCCATCTGGGGCACGTGTTCAACGATGGGCCCCGACCCACGGGCCTGCGCTACTGCGTCAACTCCGCCTCCCTGGCCTTTCAGCCCGCCGAATGAGACCGTCCGGTGCCCGGACGAGAGGAAGCGCCGACTGAGGCCGCCCGGACGCTGGCCAGCCCGCCGCCGGTCCCCTGCCTGATGTCAGCCCAGCAGCACCTTTGCCACCCGCGGGGCCACAACGTCAAGGGACAGCTCGTCGCGCACCTTGCGGCCGCAGCGGGCGGCGATGGCCCGGGCCTCCTCCGGTTGCTCGCACAGCCGCCGCACCGCAGCGGCGAAGGCGGGCACATCCAAGTAGTTCACGCTCACGCAACAGCCCTCGGCCGCCAGGTCGGGAATGGCTCCCGACCCTTCGAAGCAGACGGTGGGCACCCCCCGCATCCCGGCTTCCAACACCACCAGCGGGAACGGATCCTCCCGCGACAGCAGGGTCAGCACGGTCAGGCGACGGAGGAGCCAGCGGAAGGTGGGCAGAGAAACAGACGGCACCAGGGAGACGTTCTCCCGCAAACCCATCCGGTTGAGATCCCACTCCATCTCCCCGTGGGCGGCCGAACCCTGGCCGCAGCCCAGCCACACCGCATGGAAGGGCACCTCCCCGAACTGCCGCTTGCATTCCCGCACCAGCAGGGGAAACAGATCGAATCCCTTGCGGTGGATCGGATTGCCACCGTTGCCCAGGAGAGGGGTGCCGTTGCCCAGGGCGGCCATCAACGCTGGCATGGTTCCCAGTTCACGGGCCACGGAAGCGGGCATCGCGATGGAGGGGTCTGGGGCGGAGTCGGAAGATTCGGGATGGATGTATTCAGGAATGATGGTGCATTTGCTGGCTGGCAACTGAAAGGTGGTGTGCAGCATCTCCGCCACACAGGGAGCGCAGGCGATCACGACATCCGAGAGACCCAGCTGGGTTTGCACCAGCTGATCGTTGGAGAGCTGGCGCAGGCTCGGGAGAAGTTCGTGCCCATGGCTGACCACCCGCTGCCTGGGGTCTTTGTTGACGGCCTGCAGATATTTGCCGAGCACAAGGGTGCTGAGATAGAGGATGTCCGGCTGCTCTTCCTCGAGAATTCTGTTCAGCCAAACGCCTGGATCGGAGCGGCCGCGTTGGAGGAGAAGTTTGCCGAGGCGTTTATGGAGTCGTTCCGGTTGGTTCAGATCGGTGGGGATCCAGGTGTAGGTCTTGCCCAGGCGCTCAAAGTCGGTCCGCAGCGCCCCATCCCGCATCAACACATGCACCGACTCGATCCGATGATGGGCCTGCAACCATTGGCTGAGGCCCAACAAGATGGCCGGAGCGCCGGTGCGGGCCGCCTCATTGCTGATGAAACAGATCTTTTTCGCCGTGGGTGCCGCGCCCATCAGCTGTGGTCGCGCAGAAACTGAATCGCGCTCCGCAGTTCCTCCGCGAAGCGATCGATCTCCTCCGGCGTGGAGGTGAAGGCCAGGCTGGCTCGAGCCGTGGCGGCCAGGCCGTAGTGCCGATGGAGGGGTTGGGTGCAGTGGTGGCCGCTGCGGATGCAGATGCCGGCGGAATCAAGCAGGGCTGCCAGGTCATGGGCGTGGAGACCGTCCACGCTGAAGGCCGCCAGGGCGCCGCGATGGGGCTGCCGGCTGGGATCGGGTCCCAGGAGGCGCAGCCCTTCGATGGTGCCAAGTCGGGCGAACAGTTGACGGGTGAGCTCCTGCTCCCAGGCATGGATGCGATCCAGTCCCAGGGCCTGGAGATAGTCGATGGCGGCGCCCAGGCCGATGGCTTCCCCGATCGCTGGTGTGCCCGCCTCGAATTTGTGGGGCAGCTCGGCCCAAGTGCTGTGGTCGAGAAACACCTCCTGAATCATCTCGCCGCCCCCGAGGAAGGGCGGCATGGCCTCCAGCAGCTCTTCCCTGGCCCAGAGGAAGCCGATGCCCGTGGGGCCACACAACTTGTGGGAGGAGCCCACGAGGAAGTCGCATCCCAAGGCCGCCACGTTCACCGTCTGATGGGGCAGGCTTTGGCAGGCGTCTACCAGGAGCAGGGCGCCGGCGTCGTGGATGGCGGGCGCCAGCTCGGCGATGGGATTGCAGCAACCGAGGGTGTTGCTCACGTGCACCAGGCTGACGAGGCGAGTGCGTTCGTTGAGCTGGGCCTGAAAGTCGTCCAGGTCCAACTCGCCGTGGACCGTCAGGCCCACATGGCGGAGCACGCAGCCGGTGCGCTGGGCCAACTGCTGCCAGGGCACCAGGTTGCTGTGGTGTTCCATCACGGAGAGCAGCACCTCATCCCCCGGGCGCAGGGTGCTGTCGCCCCAGGTGCGGGCCACCAGATTGATCGCCTCGCTGGCATTGCGGGTGTAGACGATCTCCTCCGTCTTGCCAGCGCCAAGGAAGCGCGCCACCTTCGCGCGGGCGCCTTCAAAGCCCTCCGTGGCCCTGGCGCTGAGCTGGTGAGCGCCCCGATGCACGTTGGCGTTGTCGTGGCTGTAGTAGTGCTGAAGGGTGTCCAACACCTGGCGCGGCTTCTGGCTGGTGGCCGCGTGGTCCATGTAGATCAGGGGCTGTCCGAGGCAGGCGGTCTGCCCCAGCAGGGGGAAGTCGGCCCGGGTGAGGCGGGCGAGGTTTTCCGCGGCGGGGGCCGTCACGGGGGCGGGCGCGGCCGGGGCGGAGCGGGAGGGGGCGGCCTGGGCGGGATTGGGGGCGAGGGTCATGGGCGGCGCACCTCGGGGTGCAGGAAGGAAAGAGGGGTCCAGACCCCGGCGGCGTCCGGCAGCTCAGCGCTGACCTCTTCGCAGAAGCCGCGCAGCAGCAGGCGGGTGGCCTGTTCGGCGTCGATGCCCCGACTGCGGAGATAAAAGAGTTGTTCCTCCCGCGGGCGGCTGATGGTTGCCCCATGGGTGCAGCGCACATTGTCCGCCACGATCTCCAGCTCGGGTTTGGTGTCCATCCGGGCGCGATCGGACAGGAGGAGGCCACGGCTCAGTTGGGACGCCGCCGTGAGCTGGGCCTCCCGCGGCACCTGCACACAGCCGTTGAACACGCTGTGGCTCTGGCCATCGGCCACCACTTTGTGGAGTTGATCCAGAGTGCCCTCCGGACCGGCGAAACGCACCCGGCTGTGTGTGTCGCCGAGCTGATGGCCCCTGAGCCATTGCAGGCCCCGCAGCCGGGTGTTGGCCTGGCCCGCGCTCTGAAGAATCACGGGCTCCTGCCGGGCCAGACCCCAGCCGGAGCAGAGGCTGGCCTGGGTGTAATGGCTTCCCGGAGCCTGGCGAACGGCGGTCAGGGCCAGCAGGGCGGCCCTGTCGCTGCCCTGGGCCAGCAGACCGTGGTGGAGGCGGGCGTCCCGACCCAGGGCGACTTCCAGCACGGCACTGGTGAGGCTGGGGCCCGCGGCCTGGTGCACCTGCAACAGTGTCAAGGCCGCCCCTTCCTCCAGCAGGAGGAGCAGGCGCAGGGGCAACACCCCGGCCCGTGGCCCGGCCGCGCTCACGACTTCCAGGCAAGAGCTCACGCTTCCACGAATCCGCAGGGCGAGCACAGCGGGGGTGATCGCGGCGTTGAGCCTCGCGGCCCAGTGGTCCCTGGCGCCCGTGTCCGTGAGCACGCCGCCGAGAACGCGCGCCAACGCGGCCCCCTCCAGGGGCTCGATGCCTTCCGGCCAGCAGTGGCTGGCGGGGCTCCGCGGATCCGTGAGGTCGAGCCGGAACGTGTGGGGCGCGGGCGGCGGCGCGGTGGGGGAAGGGTCGCTTGCCGGCGGAAGGGCCCCGGGGGCCAAGGCGGTGAGGGGCGAGAGGTCGGTGAAGCGCCAGGCTTCCTCCCCCCGGCCCGGCAGGCCGGCGCTGTCGAGGGCCAGGCGGGCACGATCGCGCTCCTCCCGCAGAGGATCCGCCGAGGCGGAGGCGCTCAGCGATTCGGGAAAAGCCTCCAGCAGGGCCTGCAGCCAGTCGTGGCCTGGAGGCGCCTTGGGCGGATGGGGCCTGGGGGAGAGGGTGGGCATCAGCCGATCTCCACGGGGACGGCGGGCTGCGCGTCCGCCAGCTCTGCGTCCACCCAGTCGTAGCCGCGCTCTTCCAGCTCCAGGGCGAGCTCCCTGCCCCCCGTGCGCAGAAGGCGACCGGCGGCCATCACATGCACGAAATCGGGAACGATCGCCTCCAGCAACCGTTGGTAATGGGTGATCAGAAGGGTGGCGTTGTTGGGACCAGCCAGCTGACACACGCCCCCGGCGACGATGCGCAGGGCGTCAATGTCCAGGCCGGAATCGGTTTCATCGAGGATGGCCACCTGTGGAGTGAGCAGGGCCATCTGCAGGATCTCGTTGCGCTTCTTTTCCCCACCGGAGAAGCCCTCATTCACACTGCGATCCAGAAAGGCGGGATCCATTTGCACCACGTCCAGCCGCTCGCGCACCAGATCCTCGAAGCTGAACGTGTCGAGTTCCTCTTCCCCCAACTCCTGACGCCTGGCGTTGGTGGCCACCCGCAAAAACTCCAGGTTGCTGACGCCGGGAATTTCCACGGGATATTGAAAGCCCAGAAAAACGCCCCGGCGCGCCCGCTCCTCGGGGGAGAGGGCGAGCAGATCCTGCCCCTCGAAGCGCACGCTGCCGGCGGTGACGGTGTAGGCGGGATGGCCGGCCAACACTTTCGAGAGGGTGCTTTTGCCACTGCCGTTGCGGCCCATCAGGGCATGGATCTCTCCCGCACGAATGGTGAGGTTGACGCCCTGGAGGATGGGTTGATCGTCAATCTGGGCATGGAGATCGATGATCTCCAGCAGGATGGGGGCATCGGGTCGGATCACGGCTGTCTCGGGGGGGTCAGGCGGGGAAAAGGCGCAAACGCGGCATCAGAACCACAGATTCAGGTCCACCATCGGTGGGGACAGGAGGAAGGGGCGCAAGACTGTCTCAGCCCACGGAACCTTCCAGCTTGAGGGCCAGGAGTTTATCGGCTTCGGCGGCGAATTCCATCGGCAACTGGTTGAACACATCGCGGCAGAAGCCGCTCACCATCATGGAGACCGCTTCCTCCACGCCGATGCCGCGGCTCTGGAGGTAGAAGAGTTGATCTTCGGAGATGCGGCAGGTGCTGGCCTCATGCTCCACATCGGCGTCGGGTTGCTGGGAGCGGATGTAGGGGTGGGTGTTCGCGCCCGCCTGATCGCCGATCAACATCGAATCGCATTGGCTGAAGTTGCGAGCCCCCAGTGCCTTGGGGCCCATCTGCACCAAGCCCCGATAGGTGTTGGTGGAGTGGCCGGCGCTGATGCCCTTGCTGATGATGGTGGAGCGGGTGCGCGGCCCCACATGGATCATCTTGGTGCCAGTGTCGGCCTGTTGGTGATGGTTGGTGAGGGCAACAGAATAGAATTCGCCAACGGAATCTTCCCCTTGAAGCACACAGCTCGGGTATTTCCAAGTGATGGCGGAACCGGTTTCGACTTGGGTCCAGCTGATGCGGCTGCGACGCCCTCGACACTGGCCACGCTTGGTGACAAAGTTGTAAATGCCACCCACACCATTCGCATCACCCGCATACCAATTCTGCACCGTGGAGTATTTGATGGCTGCTTCGTCCAGGGCCACCAGTTCAACCACGGCGGCATGGAGTTGGTTGGTATCGAACATCGGTGCCGTGCATCCCTCCAGATAGCTCACAGAAGCGCCTTCTTCGGCCACGATCAATGTGCGTTCAAATTGGCCAGTGTCGCCAGAATTGATGCGGAAGTAGGTGGAAAGCTCCATGGGGCACTCCACCCCTTTGGGAATGAAAACAAACGATCCATCGCTGAAGACCGCAGAATTAAGAGCGGCAAAGACGTTGTCATTGCTGGGAACAACACTGCCGAGATAACGCTCGATCAGCTCAGGATGCTCGCGCACGGCTTCGCTGATGGAGCAAAAGATCACCCCGTGTTCGGAGAGCTTTTCCTTGAACGTGGTGGCGATCGAAACGCTGTCAAAAACAGCATCCACGGCCACATTGGAAAGCCGTTTCTGCTCGCTCAAGGGAATGCCGAGTTTCTCGAAGGTGTCGAGGAGCTTGGGGTCCACGTCGTCGAGGCTGGCCTTTTTTGCGGTCTGCTTCGGCGCGGCGTAATAGATGATGTCTTGGAAGTTGATCGGAGGGTAATGAAGAGACGCCCAATCGGGCTCCACCATCGTGAGCCAATGGCGATAGGCCCGTAGGCGAAAGTCGAGCAGAAAGGCGGGCTCTTCCTTGATGGCTGAGATCCTGCGGATCACATCCTCGTCAAGACCCTTGTTGAATTTTTCTGTTTCGATGTCGGTCACGAAGCCGTACTTGTACGGCGTGGCGACCAGATGGTCAAGGCTTGTGGTGCTCATGGAAGGCTGGGGGCCATCAGCCCGTGGCGTGGGTTTTGATTTCGTCCAGACTGATGGTCTGCCGATCCCCTTTGAAGGGATTGTCCTCCGTGAGGAAAAGCATGCAGTGGCACTCCTTGCGTTCCCGCATCGGCACGCAGGGGCAGTTCCAGAAGGCCTGGGCCACCTCCGCTTCCTTGTCTTCGTAGTGGCGACAAGGGCAGAGGGCCGCTCCGAGCTCCTCCTTGTGGCGGGCGAGACCCTCCAGCACCACGGCCGTCACGCCGAGATCGGAGCAGAAGTAGGTGTCCGTGCGCTGGGCATAGGTTTCAGCGAAGCGGCGGATCACCTCCAGGCTGCCGCTGCCCGCGGCGGGAGCTGGGGAGGACGAGGTCTCGGGAGGGGTCACGGCTGCTCTGGAGGGGACAGGCGAAGGAAGCGGACTCCGGGCGGGGCGGAGCGCTGGGTTGCGAAACAAAATCGTTTCGTAATGCGTTCAGCCTAGGGCATCCCGGGCGGCCTTCGCTGCAGCCCATTGTGTCTTGTCTCCGGGCGCAGGCTCCGGCCGCCCCCCCACTCCCCCCTCGCCCGTGGCATCGTGGGGGAGCGGTTGTGTGCGAAAGACCGTCAGGTTCCTCCCCCATGAGCGTCCGCCACCTCCCCCACCAGCGCGTCAGGTCCGCCCAGACGCCCAAGCCCGTGGCCAGCGTCGAGGCGGCTCCGGTGGACGCCACTCCGACGGAGCCCCCCCTGGCCACCCGCGACGCCGTTCTCTCGGTCCTCCTGCGCCAGGGGGAAGCCACCGCGGCCGACCTGGCCACCAGCCTGGGGGTGTCCGTTCAGGCCATGCGCCGACACCTGCGCAGCCTGGAAGACGATGCCCTGGTGGAGGCCAGCACCACCTCCGCCGGTCCCGGGCGCCCCACCAACCATTGGCGCCTCACCCATCGGGGCCAGGAGCGGTTCGGCGATGGCAGTGAAACCTTCGCCCTGGGCCTGCTCCACTCCATGGCGGCCACCCTCCCCGCCGACACCGTCTCCAACCTGATGGAGCAGCAGGCCGAGCAAAAGGCCCGAACTTACCGGAGCCGCCTTGGATCCGGTCCCCTGGAGGAGCGGCTGGAGCGCCTCACCGAGCTGCGTCGCGCCGAGGGGTATGTGGCGGATCTCGGCCCAGACCCCAGCCGTGATTCCGCGGAACGGGCCTGGTTGATCCGCGAGCACCACTGCTCCGTGATGCGCATCGCGGAGGAATTCCCCCAGGTGTGCGACCAAGAGCTCCTGCTGCTGCGGCTCACCTTCCCCGATTGTCAGGTGGACCGGGTGCATTGGCGCCTCCAGGAGGGCCACTCCTGCGGGTTTCGCCTCCAGCCCCTCTCCCGCGGCGCGGCCGCAGGCTGAGGCGCCTCCGGGTTCACGCCATGCTCACCCCCGAGGATCAGGCCCTCCTGGACGCCACCCTGCTGCCCGCCCTCGAGCGCCACATGCTGCGCTTGCTCGTCCATGGCCTGCGCACCTTCCAGGCCATCGCCGCCCGCGACGACCACCCTGAGGGGCTGCCGGAGCGGCCGAGGATCGCGGCCTGGGTGGCGGCCCAGGACGCCGTGGCCGACGATCCCGCGTTTCAGGAGGCCTTCGTGGAGCAGCTGTGCCGCCTGCGGGATCCCCTCCAGGCCATCGCCGACCGCGAAAGCCGCTTGCCCCTGGATCTGCCGATCGAGGCGCTGGTGGCCCGGGTGAGGGAGCAGGCGGCGGCCCGCGTCAATCCCCCGGCCACCCCCCCGCCAGCGGCAGGGACCATCCCGCCACCAGGCTGACCCCCGCGACGGCTGCGAGGGCGGCAACCAGTCCCATGGCTCCCGGTCGGTCGCCCTCCAGGCGGGCCAGGGGCAGGGCCATCACGGGGGAGGGGGAGAGGAGGGCGACGGCAAGGCCGCCGGGAAGGCCCGTCAGGGCTGATTGCTGGAGAATGATCCCGAGGCTGGTGCCCAGAAGAGTGGCCACCAGCAAGGTGAGCCCCTGCCCGATCCGCCAGCTCCCCCAGCGGCGGCGTCCCGGGGGGAACCGTTCGGGGCGGAAGGTCCGCGCCGTGAAGGGCCTTGCGGTGAGGGTCCCTGCTGTGAGGGGGCGTGCGGAGAGGGGCCGCAGGGCGGTCAAGCCTCCGATCTCGGCCCAGACCGGCGTCAGGGCCAGGCTGGCGGCCCCGAGGCGCACCGTGGCGGCCAGCACGGCGGGCACGTCGCCGGAGCGGAGGGCCAACCGCGACAGCACGGCGCCGACGCTGCCGCAGGCCATCGCCGCCAGGGCCAGGCCCAGCCCCATCCAGGGCGTCGCCCCTGGCGCCCCCGCCTCCCCGCTCGGGTCGGGGGGCCGTTGCCGGGCCACCAGCACGACCGCGAGGCTGATCAGGCCGATCCCCAGCCACTGGCTCGCCCGAGGGTGTTCCCCGAGGGTCACCAGTCCGCCGAGGGCCGTGAGGGCGGGAGCCCCGGCGGTGAGGGTGAGGCTGCGGCGGGTGCCCAGCCGGCGCAGGGCGCTGAAGAACAGGCTGTCGCCCCAGGCGATCCCCACCACGCCGCTGAGGGCGAGGAGCCACAGGGCGCCGCCGGGAGCGGGGGGCCAGGGCGCCAGGGCGAGCAGGGGAAGCTGGAGGAGGAAGGCCAGCAGGGTTTTGCCGAGGTTGAGCTGGCGGGCGCTCCAGCTGGTGGGCAGGCGGCGCCAAAGCAGGGTGGCCACGGTCCAGCAGAGCGCCGCCGCCAAGGCCGCCACCGCGCTGTTGGCCGGGGAGGGGGGGGCGGGCGTGAGCCAGCCGATCATCCGATGGCCTCGCCGTGACAGAGGTTGTGCAAGCTCCCGCCGCGCACCTGGCCTTGCGATCATCGCCCCAGAGCCCATCCGTTGAGATTGCTGGCCATGGAGGACACGATGGACACCGCCTTGCGGTTTTTCCAGCGCAGCTGCGGCCGCTGGCGGTCGCGTCGCAGCAGCCATCACCTGCTGCACCGCCGGGCGGAACCGGGCGGGTCGTGGATCGAGGTGGTGGAGCTCCAGGCGGAGGATCCCCGCTTGGTGGCCATCGCCGCGTTGCACGGGCAGGCGCCGGAGGGACTGGTGGGGGGCTGCCAGGTGCGCTGGAGCGGCTCCATGGCCTGGGATCAGGAGGGGCAGTCCCACGAGGGCGAGAGCGTGTTCGGCCTGATCCCCACCGATGGCCTGGGGCGGGAAGGGCTGCTGCTGCGGGACCGGGGCTACGCCGAAACCTCCCCTGTGGCGGGTCGGTTCCGCATGGAGGGGCGGGAGGCCCTGGTGCTCCACACCGACTACGAAACGATGAGCAGCGTGGAGCGCTTCAGCTTCGCCGGGCCGGATGTGCGCATCCGCATGAGCACGGTGGAGGGGCTGTCCAACACGGCCTCTTTCTGCATTGAAACCCGGCTGGCCGCTCCGGGGGCGGAGGGGGCGTCGGCCCCGCGGGAGGAGGTGTCGGGCCCCCGGGCCACGCTTTCGCTCCTGGGCTGGTGAGCCCGCTGAAACGTTACGGACTGTGAGCCCTGGCGGCACCGGCCTGGAGGCTGTGGGGCCTTCTTCTACGATCCCACCGACGGATGCCTGACCACGCGTGGCTCTCCCCCTCCTCAATTACGCCCCGATCACTCAAAATTCCAGGGTCAGCCCCTTCCGCGTCGGTTCCGACGAAGATCCCAGGGCCGCCTCCATGGACAAGGCCATGGATCGGGAAGACCAGAACTTTGTGATTGAGTCGGCCTACCGCCAGATCTTCTTCCACGCCTTCAAGGTGGATCGCGATCGCACCCTGGAGAGCCAGCTGCGGGATGGCCAGATCACCGTTCGCGACTTCGTCCGCTCCCTCTGCCTCTCCGACACCTTCACCCGCAGCTTCTACAACCTCAACAGCAACTACAAGGTGGCCCGCCACCTGGTGGAGAAGCTGCTTGGTCGTTCCACCCATGGCAAGTCGGAGGAGATCGCCTGGTCTGCCGTGCTGATGACCCGCGGCGTGAAGGGAATGGTGGATGACATCCTCAACTCTGAGGAATATCTGAGCGCCTTCGGCTACGACACGGTTCCTTACCACCGCAACCGGGTGGTGGGCTCCAGGGTGGTGGGCGAAACCCCCTTCAACATCACCTCCCCCCGTTACGACGCCTACTACCGGGGCATCCTGGGCTTCCCCCAGATCGTCTACACCGGAACGGCCCGTTCCTTCCCGGAGCGTGCCCAGCAGCGTCGGGGCGGCTATCCCGAGGACTATCTGTCCTGGGTGCGCACCCTGCCGGCGATGCGCGGCGTGGGTGGAGCCCCCGCCGGCAACACGGGCATGGACTACCTGGCGAAGGTGCCTTACCGCAGCATCGGCCGCTGAGCCTCCCAGCCGGTGCGGCAGGGGGCCAAAAGCCAGCCCCCGCCGTCCCGCATCGGGTCTTTTCAGGCGCCAGGCGAGACCAAGGATTCGATTGAGCCCGTCAGTGCTTGCTGACGGGCTTCCTTTCGTGGGATCAAAGCGGCGAGTCTTCCTGCAGACTGATCCCAAACGAAATCTTGAGCTGTGAGTCAAAACGCCCTGTCCTCCCTGGCCCTCATGACGCTGCGTCAGCTGCGCCACATCGCCAGTGAGCTCGGCATCACCCTGTACAGCCGGAAAACGAAGGAAGAGCTGATGGAGGCCATCAGCAGTCGTCAAGATGACCCGGGCTTCTCCCTTTCCGCCCTGGAGGCCGACCTGCCTCCCGCCCCCCGACCGTCGGAGGACACCCGGGTGGTCTTTCTTCCCCGTGATCCCCAGTGGGCTTATGTGTTTTGGGAGATCAGCGACGGGGATCGGGAGCAGGCGTTTCGCGATGGGGCGCAGCAGCTGTGTTTGCGGGTGGCCGATTTGACCGGCCTGGCCGGCGGCTCCGCCCACCCCCACACCCTCCAGGAAGTGGTGGTCGACAGCCACGCCACTGAGTGGTATCTGCCGGTGCCCCTCTCGGATCGCGACTACCGGGTGGAGCTGGGCTACCGCAAGGGCGGCGGCGGCTGGATTTCCCTGGCCTTCTCCTCCGTGGCTCGGGTGCCGGCGCTCCATCCGAGCGAGCAGATTCTCGATCAGTTCATTCCCTTTTCTCTGGATACAGCCCCCTCCGTGCTGCCCACCCCCTCGGAGCCGGCGGATTCCGGTCTGCACGAGCGCCTCTATCAAACGGCGACGGCTCGCTGGCGGCGGCTGGGGCGGGGTTCGGAGACGTTCCATGAGCTGGACGACTCCTTGGGCCACGAGAGTGGCGCCGGTGGCCAGATGTCGGCGGCCGGGCCGTGGGCCTCGGGGCGGAGCGGATCGGGCGCCGGTGGGGTGGGTTCGCGGCAGCGCTCCTTCTGGTTGGTGGCCGACGCTGAGCTGATCGTCTATGGCGCCACGGATCCCTCCGCCCGGCTCACGATCGGTGGCGAGGAGGTGCCCCTCTCCCCAGACGGCACCTTCCGCATCCAGGTGCCCTTCCGGGATGGGCAGCAGGTGTATCCGATCGAGGCCGTGGCGGCCGATGGGGAGCAGAAACGCAGCATCACCCTCGAATTCCGCCGCTCCACCCCGGAAGACCACACCAATCCCGCCCACCAAGCCATCACCGAGTGGTTCTGATCCCATGACTGCCGCCCCCACTGCTCCCTCCTCCGCTCTGAAGGCCTTCGTGGCCGCCACCCCCCTGGTGGGCTCCTTGCTCGTGCCTGTGCTGGTGCCGCTTCTGATGGTGCGCGTGAGCATCGCCGCCGGGGTTCTCGCCCTCGTGGTGGTGGGCACCGGCTGGTTTGTGGCGATGTTGCGCACCTCCGAGATGCCCCCCCACCCCGCCGAGGAGCACTGACCCGAGGGGGCACCTCTGTCCCGGCGCCTGTTTTCTCCCCCCCTGACCTCCCCTCCCATGCCCTGAGCCACTCGACTTCTCATGGCACTCCTCCCCGCCTGACGCCCCCGGGGAATGCTTCCAGCAGTGTTTCTGATGGCGGGATGGCGCGCTGGCGGATGTGGGCTTGGGCCCTGATCCTTCCCCTCTGCGGCGGGGCGCTCGGCGGCTGCGGCCCGGCGCCTGCTTCCCTCTGGGGCCCCGGAGAGCGGGCCCTGCCCCTGCCGGCGGGCCTCCGCGTGGCCTTCAACCATCGGGAGGGCCAGCGCTACCGGAGTCCTGTGGGCGGCCAGTGGCGCCAGGGCGATGACCTGGAGGCGATGGTGGTGGAGGCCATCCGCGAGGCGCGGCACGAGATTTTGGTGGCCGTGCAGGAGCTGTCCCTGGCGGGGGTGGCGGAAGCCCTGAACGAACGTCATCGCCAGGGCGTGGCCGTGCGGGTGGTGTTGGAGAACACCTACAGCACCCCCTGGAGCACCCAGCACCCGGCGGATCTGACGCCCCACCAGCGGCACCGCTTCGCCCAATTGCAGGCCCTGGGCCAACCGGACGCTGTGGCGCTCCTCCTGGGGGCCGGGGTGCCGTTGATCGATGACACCGCCGACGGCAGCGCGGGCAGCGGCCTGATGCACCACAAATTCCTGGTCGTCGATCGGCGGGTGGTGGTGACCGGCTCCGCCAACTTCAGCCCCTCCTGTGTTCACGGCGATCCGGACGATCCCCGCACCCGCGGCAATGTGAATCACCTGTTGCGGTTCGAGAGCCCCGCCCTGGCGGAGGTGTTCGCCGAGGAGTTCGGCCGGATGTGGGGCGATGGGCCGGGGGGCGCCCCCGACAGCCGCTTCGGACTGGCCAAGGAGTCGGGGCCGGCCCAGACGGTGTGGGTGGGCAACACGCCCGTGGAGGTGCTCTTTGCGCCGCACCGTCGCTCAGACCCCAACCATGGGCTGCACTGGTTGGCGGAGCGTTTGGCGGTGGCGCACCGGCGGCTGGATCTCAGCCTGTTCGTCTTCTCCGCCCAGGGCCTGGCCGACACCCTGGCGGCCCTGTCGCCCCGGGGCGTGACGATTCGCTTGCTGGCGGATCCGGGCTTTGCCAGCCGGCCCTTCTCGGAGGTGTTGGATGTGCTCGGCGTCAGCCGCGCCGATGGGGATTGCCTGCTGGAGGCCGACAACAAGGTGTGGCAAAAGCCCCTGGAAGGGGTGGGCACGCCGCGGCTGGCGGGGGGCGACAAGCTCCACCACAAGTTCGCCGTCATCGACGGGGTGCAGGTGATCACCGGCTCCTTCCATTGGAGCCCCTCCGCCGCCCATCAGAACGACGAGACCCTGCTGCTGATCGACTCGCCCCAGCTGGCGGCCCACTTCACGCGGGAGATGGATCGGCTCTGGCGGGGGGCGGAGCTGGGGGTGACGGGGCGGATGGAGCGGGGCCTGGCCCGAAGCCACCAGCGCTGCGGCCGCGGGCAGGCGCGCCCCAGCGAGCGGCGGACGGCGCACAGGCCTTTGCCTAGCATGGCAACATCCGCCGCAGCACCTTGATGGATCCGGCCCCCACCCACCGTATCCACACCCCCGAGATGGATGCGATCAACCTGATGCTGCGCGATCTCAATACGCGTCACGATGAGATCCGCCACCGGGCCGCCTTCCGCGGTTGCACCGGTGAGCTGCTTGTGCTGCAGAAGGAGCTCGTGGCCTACCTGAACAGCAAGAAGCAGGAGCTGCTCAGTGGCCCCCCCGGGCAGGAGCGGCGGCCGGGCTCCGCTGGCTCCAGCGGCAGCAACGGCGACCATGGAGCCTGATCCCTGGCGGCTCTGACAGGCTCGGTGGATCCCGTGCCGGCGCCGCCGCGGGTGGTGGTCGTGGGCGCCGGGCCCTGCGGGGCCCTGTTGGCCCTCCTGCTGGCACGGGCCCGTTGGGCCGTCACCCTCGTGGAGCAGACAGCCCCCCAGACCCCGCGCCCCTACCGCGGGGAGGGCTTGATGCCCAGCGGCCTGGCGGCCTTGGACGCCGCAGGCCTGTGGCCGTTGCCGGCGGCCGTGGGCCATCGCCCCTTGGCGGGCTGGGCTGTGGTGCTGGACCGGCGGCCGTTCTTCACGGTGGCCGAACCCCTGGCTGGCGATCGGGGCTGCTGGCTGGTGGATCAGCCCTCCTTGCTGGCCCATCTGCGGGCCGAACTGGAGGGCCAGGCGGGTGCGCGGGTGCTGGAGGGGGGGGCGGCGCGGGGGCTTCTGGGGGCGGAGCGCCGCGTGGCGGGGGTGGCGCTGGCGGATGGCCGGGAGTTGGCGGCTGATCTGGTGGTGGCGTGTGATGGGCGGACTTCGGCGCTGCGTCGCTTGGCGGGGCTGGCGCTGCGGGGGGATCCGCCGGAGCCGCGGACGGGGGCGGCGGGGGAGCCTGAGGTGGGCGGGGAGCTGGGGCGGGAGCCGGTGGCTGGAGGGGATCGCGACCGGGAGCCGGGGTTGTGGTTTCGGTTGTCGGGAGTCGCCGCGGCGCCCCTGGAGCGCTGGCTGGCAGGGCGGTTTCTGACGGTGGTGGGGGCGGGGGTGAGTTTTGCCCTGTTCGCGGAGGCGGCGGGGGAGGCGCTGCGGCTGGGCTGGGTCGCGGAGGCGGGGGTCGCCCTCCCCGCAGACACCCTTGGCTGGCGGGAGTGTTGGGCGGCCGCCTTGCCGGAGGAGGCCGCGGCGCTGATGCGCGCGCTGCCCCTGGCCGCCATCGCGGGTCCCCAGCGGTTTCCGGTGCGGGTGGGTTGGGCGCCCGTCTGGCATCGGCCCGGCCTGCTCCTGCTGGGGGACGCCGCCCATCCGATGAGCCCGGTGCGGGCCCAGGGGCTCAACATGGCCCTGCGGGATGCGCTGGTGGCGGGGCGGTTGCTGGGGCCGTTGGGGGCCGGGGAGGGCAACGCGGGGGCGGGCGAGGCCGGCTCTGGCTTGCGCACGGCCATTGACGGCTGTCTGCCCTTGGTGGCGGCCTCGCGCCTGCCGGAGACGCGCCTGCTGCAGGGGCTGCAGGCGCGGGAGGCGGGGTTGGGCGTCCGCTTGCGTCAGCTGGGAATCCTGCGCCGCACCGTGGCGCTCACCGCCCCCTGGAGCGGTCCGCTGGCTCGCTGGCGCTGGATCCAGCGGCAACACCGTCTGCGCCAGGGCCTCCCAGGGGCGCTGAAGCTTCCAGAGTGAAAGTCGCTCCCCGCGTTGGGCCGATGGCGTTCCCACGGTTGGTCGTGATCCCTTGGGCAACAACTCCTTTGGCCGAGGCGTCTCGGGTCAGATCCTGCCTCGTGAGGTCCCTTCGGGTTCGTTTCCAGCGGACCGGCGCCCGCTGGTTCGCGACAGGCCCGGCCTCCCCCCGGCCACGGATCGGCAGCCTGAGCGTTCGCTGGGCCGGAGCCCGTCCCATGGCGTGGCTCCTGGCACTCCCGCTGACCGCTCTGTCCTGGACCCAGGCTCTGCCATTGAGGGCCGCGCCGCCAGCCCCTTTCCCTGCGGATGTCTTCCCCCCCGCCAGCGTGTTTCGCGCCCTGCAACTCACCACCCAGGCCTGCGGACGCGACAACCTGGCCGAGCCGTGCGGCAACGCTCGCCGTCAAGCTGATTCTCTCCTGGATCACCCCCGCTTGCCGGCCCGGTGCAAAGACGTGCTCTGGCGCATCCGCAGCCTGTCGCTGGAGGCCCCGACGAACAGCCTGACCCGCCGTGAGCCGATCGACCAAGCCGCCTCGGAGGTGACGATCGCCTGCCGTCAGGTGATCCGGGCCAAGCCGGAGGCCAAGCCCCCCGGGGCTCCCCCAGCCAGCGGAGACGGGCCGTTGCGGTTTGGTGGGGGAACTCCTTGAAAACTTGGAGAACCGGATCGTTTGTCGTGGGAGTGGAACAGCAGGCACTCCGCTGAAGTTCGGGGACTTCGCCGATCCTGTCGCTGGGGTAAGGAGTGCAGTCCTCGCAGACCGCTTCTTGCCGGCATCGTCTTGAATCAATCCTCACCTTCCAATCGGAGGCGACATCCATTCCAGTCGCTGCCCGCCATTGCTCTTGACAGTTCATATCCATAGGTCAACCTCCTTGCCAAAGACGTATCTGCTTTGGCTGGTGAGAACAAAACCGAGGCCGTGGTCCTGGCCCTGAGGGAACGCCTCAAAAGGCTTGGACAACAGTGGCAGCCAGCTCCTGATCTCTGGAATCGACCTGATGGCCAGTTCATTCAGATCGTCCAGCATGGCGCCGCGCTCCCCATTTTGGCTCCTCGCGACGATGATGAAATCCTCGGCGATGACAGCTCTGATTGTTCTCGCGGATGGTGATTGACACCTCCAGGAATATCGCTGACTTCCACAATTGGCCGGCACCACAGGCCTCCGGTCAGGCGATAGCCGTAGCGCTCCTGCCGTTTGCTTTCGTTTGCCAGCCCGATGTCCCCTGACTAACTCCCCCCCTCCCCACCGGTCAGCTCCAGCAGCTTGCGAGAGGTGTCTTCCATGAAGGTGAGGCTCATGGGGGTTTCCACCACCGCCTTGGTGGCCAGGGTGCAGAGGGGGGTGGTTTGGCGGGTGGCGTCGCAGCTGTCGGAGAGCTTGAGGAGGGCTTTGGTGAGCTTGCCTCGCAGGCAGGTTTCGCGCCCCTCCTGGTGGAGCACGGCGTGGGCCGCCTTGCGGGAGAAGGCCACGGCTTCCGGGAAGGGGTCGGCGGCACAGGCCGGGGAGGGAGCGGCGCCTGCGGCGGCGATGGAGGCCAGGGCCACCACGCCGCTGGCGATCACGCCAAACCCGGAGAGTCCGCTGATTCGCGCCAGCACCGTGAGCCCGGAACGCAGGGAGGACGGGGAGGGGAGCATCGGTGGGGGAGGGGGTGGAAGGCTTTTCGCGGTGCACCGCGGCGCTACAACGTACCGGAGGTTGGTCGGTGGGTCTGTGCGCGGGCTCCAGGCTCTCTTCTGGTCCAGGGGATCTCGGTTGCCTTTCTTGGGCGACGGACTCCCAAAAGGGGATCCCTCCTGACGTGCGGAAATCTGCATGGTCCATGGTCCATGGTCCGGTGCGCACCACCCTCGACCTGAACGATGACTTGATCGCGGAGGCCAAGGCGTTTGCGGCCCGCGAGCGGCTCACCCTCACCCCCTTGATCGAGGAGGGGCTGGCTCGGCGGTTGCGTCAACGGCGGGTCGCGCCTCCACCCGTTGCCCGTCAGCCGCTTCCGGTGCACCACGGCCAAGGAGGACTGGCCGTCGTGGTGACGGATCCCCCCAGCAACCGCTCCCTGTTCGATGCGGCGGACGGCCTCGGCGCCCCATGACGCCCGATGTGAACGTCTCGCTGGCAGCCTCGCGATCCGATCACCCTCACCACCGCACCGCCTTGGAATGGCTGGAGGAGGCCCTTTCGCCGCCGCCCAAGGCGAGCGGCTCCTGCTGATGCCGATGGTGGCGGCTGGGTCCCTGCGGCTGGTCACCCACTCGCGCGAGTTGGTCGAGCCCACCCCCGTGGAGGCCGCCACCGACGTCCTGACGGCCTTGCTCAACGCGGATGGGGTTGAACGGGTGCGCCTCGGAGATGAATGGCCTCTCCTGGAGCCTCTTTGCCGTCAGCGCCAACTGATGGGCAATGCCATCAGCGACGGCTGGATCGCGGCTGTGGTGCTCGCCCGTCAGGACGGCCTGGTGACGTTGGATCGGAATCTTGTGCCCCTTCTGCCTCCTCGGCGCCTGGTCTTGCTGGGGGCCTGAGCCGGGGCTGGTGGCGTCGTTGGTTCCTGGCTCGCCGAAGACCCCTGGCTTGATGCGTTGATGCGCTGGTTCCTTGATGTAAAGTTTCGCTGCGGTCCAGGCCGTCCCATGCGCACAACGCTCGACATTGAGGACGACGTCCTGGCGGCCGTCCGGGAGCTGGCTCGGCGGCAGGACACATCGGCCGGGCAGATGGTGTCTCGCTTGCTGCGCGCCGCCCTCAGTGGAGGAGCTGCCACGGCTCAGTCCGCCGGTGCCCCCGCCACCGTGGCCGGATTTCGCCCCTTCGCGGCTCCTGCCGGCCAAGTGGTGACCAACGAGCGGATCGATCAGTTGCGGGATGAGGCCGGCCTCTGATGGTCAGGGCCTTGCTCGACATCAACGTCTTGATCGCCCTGTTGGATCAGGGCCATCTGCTGCACCGAGCGGCCACCCGTTGGCTGGACCAAGAGCAGGAGCAGGGCTGGGCCACCTGCCCGATCACAGAAAACGGTGTGGTGCGGATCATGGCCCAGCCCTCCCATCCCAACGCCCAGCCGGCCGCCTTGGTGGCGGCTCGCCTGGCGGAAGCCTGCCGCCATCCCAGCCACGCCTTCTGGCCCGAGCCGATCAGCCTTCTGCAAGAGGGACTCATCCGTTGGGAGCGGCTGTTGGGCCCGCGACAGATCACGGATTCCCACCTCCTGGCTCTGGCCGCCACTCATGGGGGCCGCTTTGCGACCTTTGATCAGCGGGTCGGACTGGAGGTGGTGCCCGCCGCGAGCCAAGCCAACCTCTGCCTCATCCCCTCCGACTGACCGCCGCGACACCCGGCCCCGGCCCCGGCCCCGGCGGCGCCCAGGGCTAACTTGCTCCTGCCCGCTGCGCCCGGCTCCCGCGATGACCACCAGCCCCGCCGCCACCGTCACCACCGTGGCCCTGGCCCAGCCCTTCACGGATCAGAAGCCGGGCACCTCCGGCCTGCGCAAGAGCAGCCGCCAATTCGCGACGCCCCACTACTTGGAGAGCTTTGTGGAGGCCTCCCTGCAGGTGTTGCCGGGGGTGGAGGGGGGCACTCTGGTGTTGGGGGGCGACGGTCGCTTCGGGAATCTGGCCGCGATTCAAACCATCGCCCGCATGGCCGCCGCCCATGGCGTGGCCCGGTTGATCACCACCACCGGCGGAATCCTCTCCACCCCGGCCGCGTCGCACCTCATTCGGCGCCACCAGGCCGCAGGGGGCGTGATCCTCTCCGCCAGCCACAACCCTGGCGGGCCCGAGGGGGATTTCGGCGTGAAGATCAACGGCGCCAACGGCGGGCCCACCCCGGAATCCATCACCGACGCGATCTACCAGGCCACCCTCGGCCTGGAGAGCTATCGCATCCTTGACGCTTCCCCCTTCCCCCTGGATCAACCCGGCACCCACCAGCTGGGCGCCATGACGGTGGAGGTGATCGACGGGGTGGACGATTACGCGGCCCTGATGCGGACGCTGTTTGATTTCGATCGGCTGGCCGCGTTGCTGAAGGGCAACTTCCGCTTCGCCTTTGATGCCCTTCATGCCGTCACCGGGCCCTACGCCAGCCGCATCTTTGAGGGGCAGCTGGGGGCTCCAGCCGGCACCGTCCGCAACGGAATCCCCCTCGAAGACTTCGGCGGCGGCCACCCCGATCCCAACCTCACCTA
>JBKDTB010000025.1:0-6726 GCA_046340515.1 Cyanobacteriota bacterium
TGCGCTGTACAAGGGGAGACGGATCAGGGGTGGCCATGGAAAAAGACTAGAAGTACACCTATGTCAGGCTAATCAACGTGCTGAAACACCGCAACCGTTCTTCATTGTTTCCCAATGATCTGGGTGGCTGTGGAAGGGCAGTGTGGCTTTTGCTACAATGCATTTGTTTAGTTTGTGATTTATTGCCCATGGAAGCAGAACTTCACTGGTTCCTCCCATAGATTGCGCAGTGGTCACAACTCCTCCCCTCACGAAGTCAACCACCCCGCAAAGGGCCCCACCCAACTCCACATTTCAAGTGGGATCCATCCTGGAAGAGGATAAATGACCTTGCTCGCGAATCCCTGGAAGCTACGATGGATCCGAGGTTTTGGATAGCGATCCTTGTACTGAAGCTTCAACTCCACGAGTAAATCTCACAAAGTATCTCGACAGGGATTGCTCCTCAGTATCTGATCTGACGGATTTCACTGAAGAGGCTAAGATTTCTGGGCTAGTGGCTGGTACAGTGCCAGCCCCACATTGTCCATTTAACACGATACTTTTTACACATGTCGCCCCGCCAATTTCGTTTTAGTTTCTGATGACTCATGATTTTGGTGTACGTCATCTTTCCCGTCCAGTCAAGCCACGTGTCTCTGGCATCACCCAGGTTCTCGATAGGGGACTTGATCTGCAGCGGTTGACTGGCATTCTTCAGGATCACTCCTCGCATATTGACATGATAAAGTTTGGTTGGGGAAGCGCGCTCGTAACTTCCACAATTTATGCCAAAATTGAGGCTTGTCGCAACCATTCGATCAAGCCACTACTCGGCGGAACTCTATTTGAATACTGTTATCTGACAAATCAATATGCCCCGTTTATTGCGCTGCTTGATGAGCTGCAATTGGATTGTGTGGAAATTAGTAATGGCGCTAATGCGATTGAGCAGTCTACCATTTGCAAACTTGTTAGGGAGTTGGCAAAGGAAAGATTTGTTTGTTTGGAAGTTGGCTGCAAGTCGCTGATCCACTCAGAGACTATGACCCTGGAGACGTGGACGAGCCAAATTGAGGCGGCATTAGAAGCAGGCGCAAACCTGGTCGTGCTGGAGGCCAGGGAATCGGGTCGTGCTGGCTACTGTGAATCCAATGGTCAGGCCAAAGAAGCATTCTGCCAGGTCTTCTTAGAACGCTTTGGCACGGATCGTCTGATGTTTGAAGCTCCCACAAGAGACTTGCAAACAACATTGATTAATACCTATGGCAGTCAATTGAATCTTGCCAATATTAGCTATGACGATGTTGTCTCGCTAGAGACAATTCGTCTCGGTCTTCGCTTTGATTCCATGTTTATTCATGGCATACCCTCTCAACTGTCTACCCGTGACCTTTGAAGCGAACGATTCAACGCCTTGGTACACACCGTCCTTCCAAATGGGCATTCTCTGTCATGTGGCGATTCCTTCCATAGATCTTGAGGCAAGCCGCGACTTTTATGTTGATGTTCTCGGAGCTAAGCTCTATCGAGAGTATGGTGATCGGAAAACCTATGGCCTCGCCAATCTTCAGATTGTGACCCACCTCTGTCGCCAAGAGGATGTTATCTGGAACCCCAGTGTCTATCCCCGCCACTTTGGGCTTACCTTTATTGATCAACAGGACTTTACGGCCATGGTTCAGCGGGCCATGCGTGTTGAATCAGCGATCCTCCTTCAGCCACAAGTCCGTTTTCCAGACAAGGATGAATGTCACTTCACATGTATTGTGCGTGACCCAGCTCATAATCTAGTTGAATTTAAATGGTATCACGATTCCAGGTATGCATTCTAGAGCCATGCTTAATATTCACTTGTCTTTTCGACAGATCAGAGAAACTGTTATTGTCGTTGGCATCGTCATCTTTTCTATTCTTCTCTTCCCGCACTTCCTTTATGCCGCTGAACCCCATGCATCAATTCCTGCGATCAGAAAACTCCAGGAGAAAGGATCGATTGTAATTGGAATTCCACCCTATAATACTCCACCATTCTATTATCGAGAGCCTGCCACTTCAGAACTTCTTGGCTATGACATTGAAATTTGTCAAGCTCTGGCACAAAAACTTGGTGTCAAAGCGATATTCGATGAGTCATCTAGTTCATTTAATGATCTTGTGGCTCGAGCCGGTCGCGGGGACGTGGATGTGGCGATCGGTAAGCTTGGAACTACCTACGCGCGCTTGTTCAATGCCCATCCCCATGTTTACATGAAATTTCAACAAGCATTGTTGTTGAATCGCAAGACTCTTGTCGGTATAGGTAATGAAAAAGACCCTGAATTGGGCCGAAAAATTAAGAAGTCAAATATACGTATTGCTGTCATTCATAACTCTGCCTACGACGTTAGAGCTGCGCTTGAGTTTCCTAATGCCACGATTGTCCCTACAGCCACGTGGGATGATGCAGTCCAATTCCTGCGTTCTGGCAAAGTTGAAGCCATTTATCGAGACTCTCTGGAAATTGCGATGCTTACCCGCCGAGATCCAAAACTGACACTTCAATTCGCGTCGGTAATTATTGCTGATCTTGATGATGTAAAGTCAATTTTCTTGGGTGAGGCTAATAGTGGCCTTGGTCCACTGATTGATTTTTTGATCGCTGATCAATACCCCACCGTTGATGAGCAAAAAATCATGAATATTTATCCGCAGTTCTTTAGGAGCACAGGTTAGTCCTCATGGTGATTCGTCGGCTCGTGAATTTGCTTCGCCGTTGTCGGCAGCCGCTCGTCTTTCTATTTTTCCTACTGCCGTTATCGATGGCTTTCGGCTATCTCTTCCGCCAGCTGGCTGAAGGGCTAAGAACAGTAGCTATGGCTGGATTAAGCCTCTACTTGTTACCCTCGGTGCCAATTGTCCTGTGCTCAATCACGCTTGCTGTGGATCGATTGTTTTCAGCTGGTAATGACCGAAACTATTTAGGGAGACTTTTAATCATCAGTAGTTTACTTGCGTTTGGCAGTGCGTTGATTGGTTTGTTTTGTGCCCAGGTATGGCATGCGGGTAAACTTGATGAACATGCCAAGATGGCATTGGGACAATTTGTGGGCACAGGCACCCAGGTGATTCATGTCTACCTGCATTCTGTCCCACCTATTGAGCAACCTGAGCCCTTATTGAACACGCTCGTCAATTGGATTGTTCCAAATAATCTGATGATGCACATGACAAGAAATGAGACCCTTAAGATTATCATGGCTTCCTTGGCATTCGGCGTTACCATCAGATTGATTCCAGAGGCCATGGCCCATCAGGTGCGCACCCTTCTGGGGGCTGTGAATGCCATGTCCACCCAACTATTGGGAATCCTCTTAGATCTTTCTCCTCTCATCATTACCTTGCTGCTGGCAAGTTCTTTTAGTAAACTTAACTTTGGCGTTGTCCTTGGGTTGACAAGTTTCATTGCGGCGTTTTTTGCGGCTGCCGGCGTAACCCTCCTTCTTGCATTGCTGGTGGTTTGCATTTGTGCTCCGCAGAGTGATGTCAGGGCACCTTCCCGAGCGCGCAGTGTGTTAGATGTCTTTATTCTTGGCATCAGCACAGCAAGTAGTATTTCTCTTTACTCTTCTATCCAGCAGATATTGCAAGATTGGAAAATTGATGGCGATCAGATAGATCCGGCGATCTCTGTCAATCTGCTTGTTTCAAGGGCAGGCAACATTGTCTATAATATAGTTGCGATCTTTTTTGCCTTGAACTTGTTTGATGAGTCGATTACGGTTGCGTTAAGCGGCAAGGCTGTCCTCCTGGCAATTCTGACGGGCTTGGCAACGGCAGGTCTGAGTGGCATTGCTGTGGTTCCAGTCATCACTATGGCGCTGGAAGTCATGCGCGTGCCATCCGCACCAATCATTATTCCATTATTGGCTATTGATCCCATCCTCGGTATGGTTCGGGCTGGGATTACTGGTGTTGTTGCCCTCAGTGGTGCCAGTTTAATCTGCTCACATGCCGTTCCATCTCGCGCCGGGCTCATGGAGAATGGAGAGTCGGTTTGAGGGTTGTGCTACAAGCCTTTCTTGCCATTGAGGCAATTGTCTGGAAATGTTCGTTTGCATCGAAGTCTTTGGGGGACAAAAGGAGGTGGTGGTGATTGAGGCGAGTGCAGGCCAGTTTGAGATTGGGTCTGGGGTCAATATCCTGAATGCGAAGGGTATTTTCTGACACCACGATAGCGATTCTGTGCGCATCAAGATTAAAACCCAAAATCGTCACAAGATTTTCATTCGCCTGGGTAGTCTGGCTGAGCAGTTTTCCAGTCGAAGAATCCCAGATCCGAAGCGTGTTATCGGACGAGGCGGAGATGAGTTTGCGTCCATCCCTGCTGAACGTGACGGCACGAACCGAGGCCTTATGCCCGCGGATGGCCCCTCCGATGGCTGTGCCGGTTTCCGCATCCCAAAGGCGCAAGGTGCTGTCAGAGGAGCCAGACACAATGCGTCTGCCATCGGGGCTGAACGCAACGGTAATGACACTGTCATCATGGCCCCGCATTGGTGGACCATTGGGATGTCCAGTGGCGCTGTCCCAAAGTTGCAATGTGGTGTCACTGGAGCCTGAAACGATCTTGCGGCCATCAGGGCGATAAGCAACGGCGCGCACCCAATCTGTGTGGCCGCGCAGAGGTTCTCCGATAGCTTTGCCTGTGGTGGTGTCCCAACGCCGCAGGGTTGTGTCCACTGATCCGGAGACAATGGTTTTCCCATCCGGGCTGAAGGCCACTCCTCGGATGGCTCCCGTGTGTCCCGTCAGGAGGGGACGTGTTGACCGTCCAGTCAATGCGTCCCAAATGAGCAGAGAGTTGTCTTCCGAGCCAGAGACGACTTGGCGGCCATCGGGACTGAAGGCTACCGCGATGACAGGCTTGCTCTGGCTGAACCTTGAAGAACTCATCTCTCGGATTGTTTTCCCATCCCAAAGACGCAATGTATGGTTATCAAGTCCGACGACGAGTTTGCGGCCATCGGGGCTAAAGGCTAGGGAACGAATCACAAGCTTTCCCCGAAAGGGAGAGACGTTAATCGGATGTCCAACTGGCATTTCCCAAACCCTCAGCGTGCGATCCGACGAACCAGAAATGATCTGATGACCATCTGGACTGAAGGCAACGGCGTTGATCGAACTAGAATGACCATGCAAACTACTGCCGATGGCTTTGCCTGTCGCCGCGTCCCACAGCCGCAACGTGTTATCTGCCGACCCAGAGACAATCAGCGTTCCCCCATGGTTGATGGCAACGGCACGAACTCCATCGGAATGCCCAAGAAGTGGTGGTCCGATCTGTTGACCAGTGTTGACATCCCAGCGTCGTATGGTTCGATCTGTGGAGCCAGAAACAATGACTTGATTGTCGGGGCTGAAGGCAACGGCCCTCACATCACCGTCATGACCCACAAGGGGCTGGCCGATAGGTTGGCCTGTCAGGGCATCCCAGACGCGGAGGGTTTTGTCGGCTGAAGATGAGACGATCCTCTTCCCGTCTGGACTGTAGTCCACGTCCCTGATGGTGCTTTTGTGACCGACCAGGGGGGTGGAGATGGGCTTCAAGGTCCAGGCATCCCAGATCCTCAGGGTTTTATCCGCTGAGCCGGTGACAAGGCGTTGTCCATCGGGGCTGAAGGTGACAGCCCTGATGGCATCCGTATGAACCACCTTTGGCGGGCCAATGGGCTTGCCATTGGCCACGACCCAAAGGCGGAGGGTGCGGTCTTCCGCGACGGAGACAGCGCGACGCCCATCTGGGCTGAAGGCCGCATCACGCACTCTGTCGTGATGGCCTTGCATCGGCTGGCCGATGGGGTGGCCAGTGTTCACGTCCCAGAGCCGCAGCGTGCCGTCAAAGGAACTCGAGAAAATGGTGTGGCCGTTTGGACTGAAGCCTGCCGCGCTGATGGCGCCCTTGTGCCCAATGAGCCGATCCACCTCACCCCAATCGAAGACAGTGACGAGTGCGCGGGCAAGGGATTCCGTCGCCTGATTCGCCAGTTCTTTCAACCCTGGTCGATCCGTCTGACTTTTCAGGGCAATGGCGCGGATCAGTGCCTCAACCGGTGTTTTTGTTGCCTCGCTCATGATGAGGGTCGCTTGCTCGCGCCAGTGCGCCAATTGTTTTTGGTGCCAGGCGAAAACGCTCAGTCCCGTCATGGCGACCATGCCCATGCTCAACACGACTGAGAGCTTGCGGCGGTTGCTGGCTGTCCGTTCAGCCAGCCGTTTGTCACGTTCGGCCACCAGGGCCCGATGTTCCGCCACCCGCGCCTGTTCCGTCGCCAAGCGAGTCTCGGCGGCCGCGAGGGTGGCACGTTCCTCAGCCTCTCGACTTGCATCGAGGAACTCCTGATCTATGGGACTGAGGCTCTTCCCCTTCGCCCATCTCAACGCCTCCTCCAGGGCAGCGCCCCGAATCAGATGGCTCGGGCGTTCCGGATGCGCTGCGGATTCCCAGGCGCGGATGGCCTCGCCGTAGATGGGAGGACGCAGTTCGCTCAGTTGGGAGCGCACCCAGGCTGGGTTGAAGACCGCCGCGTAGATCGGGTTGTAGATCCTGAGCTGGCCTTCCTTGGGCACCACCAGGCCCGCGAGTCGGAGCTGCATTTGTTCTCGGCTGGCATCGGCGGGGATCTCCCCCCGTTCCTGAATGGACTGCACGAGCCCCAGCAGCCGTCCCTTGTGGCGTTCATCACCTTGCAGCAGCCGGTCGCGGAT
>JBKDTB010000026.1:0-42506 GCA_046340515.1 Cyanobacteriota bacterium
ACCTTGAGCTTGGTCGCCAGCAGATCGTGCGGGGAGGCCAACAGCGCCACCCGATCCAGGGTGTAATCCGGATCAGCCACCCGGCCGATTGTCAGGCCACCAAAGAACGACACCTTCACCCCAGTTTGCGCCTGATCGGCAGACGTAAGCAGCACCCGATGGCCGTAGCGCAAGGCGATGGCGGTGCCCCCGTCGAGCACAAATCCAGCCCCGGCCAGGCCCGCCAGCGAGGGCCAGAGCCGCTGCTGCAGCTCAGGCAGGATGTCGAGGTGCGGGCGAAGGAGGCTCAATCGGCAGCGTGATGGCTCCCATCACCATCCCCGAAGTGGCGCCGAGGCAACTGTGGAACGGCCCCGGAGTGGGCCAGGCCGAGTTTCTGTTGCCAATAGTTCCAGGAGCGGGGCGAGAACCAGCCCGCCTCGGCCCGTTGCAACACCTGGGCCAGGCGCCGCTCCCCGAGCACCTGAAGCAGCCTCTGGCCAGCCTCGAACGTGCCGAGTTCAAGCACCTGGGCGATCACCCGATCGGGGTTGCTCAGTGAAACGTCAACCGGTTGCCACCAGATCAGCTGCGCAGCCATTGGCCTGAGCAGGTCGTCCAGCTCGGCCGGGCTGGGGGGATCGAGTGGCTCGGGCATGCCCCACACTTGCCGCAGTGTCACAAGCCAAGATAGGCCAACAGATCAGACATGACGAGGCTTGGTGCACTTGTGAGGCGTGCGCAAGGGATTCCATGACCCCTACAGAAACGATGGGCACGTGGAGCGGCTCCAGGGGGAAGGCTTGAGCCAACAGCATCCGGTCTTCCTGCAGCTGGCGCCAATGCTGGTGGGCTCCCCCAGTCGTCAGGCACAGTACGGACGGCGTTACTGGCCAAAGGCAAAGCTGGTTCGCCAATCCTCCTGGGGCAGCAAGGGGGGGGGCAGCAGTACAGCAGGTGCTGCCGTGGGGTGAAGGGCTGGATGACTGATGCGACCGCAATGGCAGCAGCGGAGGAGAGGTTCGGGCAGGCCCATGAGGCCAGGGGCAGCGACTGGGAAGCGAATCTGTTGCTGGAATCGTTGAACTTTTAAGGACGACAAAAGTAGAGAGAGTCGGCATAGAAATGCGGGTCAATGATGCTCCAAAAAGTTGTAACTGCTGGGCTGATTAATGGCCAGCGCTTGCTTAAAGCCGTCCGCTGGTTGGTGATTCAACATCTCAACTGGTCAAGGTCAGTCAGACTCTGGCAGCCGCGAAAGATGTCAAGTATCGGATCAGAGGATGTGGGTGCGGGAATCGGCGTTGGTGCAACCATTGATGCGCTTCCTCAGCTTGCGGCTGAAGCCGAAGGCAGCGGCGGCGCCAAGGACTGGCAGGGGGTAGGGTACTGGGGCAGGCGCAGCCTGAGCCCATGTGTAGCTGGCTAGTCTGGAGCCAGACCCAGCCCGGAGACCAGCCCCATCAAAGAGCGAGAAGAAAACACCAGAAAGGGGTGACGATGTGAAATCTCTACCAAAGTATGGTCCAAAACGTTTCCTTGCCCCGCCACATTCGGCAACCCCAAGCTATTTCCAACTGCTATTGTGAACTGATTCGCTAGAGATCCGTCACCCCACCAAGGCATGACTCCACCATTGCCAGCAGTGGCGAATTTGCTGGTGTTGGCGTCGTAACTCCCGGTGAATGTGGTCACGTTCCAATCTTCACCACCCACATTCACAACCAAGGCCTGGGCCTGGCCAGCGGTAAGAGCCCCCCATCGCCAAGGCGGCGCCAAGGGCTAGCTTGCTCAGCGAAGCCAAGCGGCGGCGGATGGGACTCGAGGCGCTGCCCTTGGCACTGAAGGATTGGCTTGAGAAGCGAGAAAGGGTCAACATGATGATGAACGTTTGGGCTGATTAAGTGGTGCCTTGAATGATAAAATATCAAATGCTTAACAAAAAAATAATACAATATCTTATATTTCCAAATCTTATGCTAGTCTTTGTCTTTGTCTTGGTGTCAGTGCTGTCATTGTCCCTGGCCAGGCGTCCTTGTTCCTGATTCTTGCGCTGACCATTGCCGAGGTTCTGCGGGATGGACACTCGTCAATTGCTGTCCCTTGCGTTGGCACCGGAGCAGATGCGATCGTCCAAGAGATAACGGCTGACAACCACGGATCTCCCCCTTTCTGAAGCTCCATCAGCGGGGTGCCCGGGACCCCGGGGCGCCGTGCCCGGGAGGGAAGCGCGGGGCAGGCGCCCGCCTGACGAAGGCGTTGCCGAACGACACCCGCTGGATCGCGGCACACCACTTAACCTGGGCTTCTGCAGGTTCGTCGGGCCCATGCTCGCCCCAGCCAGTCCGGAAGCGCCTCCCGCCTCACTGTCTGACTGCCCTGGGCCGCCCTGCCCCGGGCTGCTGAGCCCGGAACAGCCGTTCGGGGCCATCACCCTGCCGCTGATCCACTGCAGCGGCCTGCGGCTCACCCCCGAGCGGTTCGCTGAGCTGTGTCAGGCCAATCCCGACGCCGTGCTGGAGCTGGCCGCCGATGGTTCCCTGATCTGCATGACCCCCACCGGAAGCGACACCGGCGCCCGCAATGGCGAACTCTTCTTTCAGATCAAGTCCTGGGCCCGTGCCACCGGCGGCTGGAAGGCGTTCGACAGCTCCACCGGCTTCCGCTTGCCGGACGACTCGGTGCTCAGCCCAGATGCCTCCCTGGTGGCCCTGGATCGCTGGCAGTCCCTCACAGCCGAGCAGCGCCGCGGTTTCGCCCCCCTATGCCCAGATCTCGTCGTCGAACTCGCAAGCCCCAGCGACGAAGGCCCCCGCGGTCTCACTGCCCTGCGACAAAAGATGGCCGCCTATCAGCGCAACGGCGCCCGCCTCGGCTGGCTTTTGATTCCGGAAGAGAGGGCGGTGGAGATATGGGAACTGTTGGCGGATCCCCAGGCCCAGCCGCGGCGAATCGAAGCGGCCACTCGGCTTGAGGGAGATGCCCAGTTCGCCGGGCTGGCGCTGGAGCTTGAGGAGATCTGGGCGGGCTGATGGCGACCCGTTCCCCTTAGCTCACGGCAGGGAAACCCGGCGGAAAGGGTCACGCCGGAGGCGCCGATAGATAGCGAAGTCGCTATCCAGAGAGAGGATCTCGGCAACATTCAGCCGCTCTGAGAGCATCACGAGGGTGAGATCAGCGAAATCACCAGGCCGATCGGCGTAGCGCTGGTTGAGTCCGGCGCTGCGAGCTTAATCCTACGGCAGCAGGTTGATCGCCTCGATGCCACCGCGGCTCACCGCCCCGAGCAGGTGGTTCTGAGCGGCCAGGACGCGGGGATCAGAGGGATTGCCAAGCAGCCAGAGAGCCTCGGCGATGCAGATCGCAGAGGTGATCAGTTGGGCGGCGTTCTGATCAAAGAAGGCCACCACCGCTGGTGGCGCGGGCATGAAAAAGGCCCCGCTCTCGCGGAGCCCGACCCATCAGCCTGGAGCATGCCGACTCAAACCTTTTCGGCAATCCTGCGCCGCAGCCTCCGGCTCCAGGAGTAGGCGGCGGCCGCACCGAAGAGAGGCAAGGGACCCGGCACTGGCTGTTGAGGCTGCAGGCTAGAACTGGAAATAAAAGTGGAAACTGTAGTATTACTATATTTCATTGCAAAGACAGGCCCGAAACTGAGAGGTTGACCATAGTAAATTCTCACATCGAACCCACCAGAAGTCCCGAAGGAGATGCCATTAATATCTGAATTTATTTTTGATAACGAAGTGCCATCCCAGCTGAACTTGTTAACAGCGCCTCCAAAGGTTGATAGGCCTAGAATGTCGTAGGTGGTTCCAAGTAGGTTGATGCTCCCCGAAATACCAAGGATGTCGTAAATCGTGTTAGCTGTTGGCACCACATCTGCCGTGGTGAAGGTGCCTGAGCCAGACCTGGGACCAGCAGCAGTGAAGCTCCATTCCCAGGTGGTGATGGCCTGCACGGGAGTGGTTTGCAGTCCGATGGCCAGGCCCATGGCGGCCATGGAAAGCGGCAAGAGGAGAGGTAAAGAACGTGTCAAGACTTAGTGAGGAAATCATGGCGCGTTAATTTTTGGGCAAACTCTTGTATACCGTTCCGGGGGGGGGCGGTTTTTTGGCTGTCACACTTTCCGCCCGGGCTCTGGAGCCAGGTGTTCGTTCCACTGTCCAGCGCTCGTTCATGCCGCTGACCTCTCCGGCTTGGCTCGCTCCGTTCCGCGCACCCAGCCATGGCCCCACCCCCGCGGCTTCGCCCAAGGCTCCCCGCTGTCTGTGGCTGTCGGCCCTGCCTTCCGGCCACCAGCAACAGCACCAGCACCCCCGAGCGCAGGTCACCAGCGCTCGGGAGAGGATGGAACCCACCGTCCAGTGGCCACCGCGATGTTCGACCCGCCCGCGCCTCCCTCCCCGGATCAGGAGCGGGCCCTCAGCGGTCGTGGTACCGGCAAGCGAGGATCACAAGCACGCTCGATTCCACACACCACATCAGCCGATGCTCGTCATCGATGCGGCGTGACCAGCATCCCGAGAGGTTATCGCGCAAGGGCTCCGGCTTGCCGATGCCGGCAAAGGGGTCTCTCAGGCAGGCCTCGATGAGCTGGTGGATGCGTCGCAGCTGCCGGGAGTCCAGGCCAGCCGATCAGCTGCCGGCATCGATCGGAACCGCGTGAATCAGGAGCGATCCAGCACCGCCTTGAAGTTCTCGCGTTCCTCGGAGAAACGGACGACCTGCATCGCTTTGTCCATCAACCCGTACAACACCTCAGTCCGAACTGTGCGACCGGCGGGCTGTGGCTGCGGCGTCCCTCAGCTCCGGAGGGGATTCACCACCTCCAAGCCGGCGATCCGCCGCCCGTGGCTGAAATCCTCGGAAAACAACACGGTGCAACGGCTGCGGATCGCCGCTTCGGCGATCTGCGCGTCAAACCAGTTGAGCTGCTCACGCTCCGCCAGCAGATGGGCGTCGAGCACCAGGTTGGCGTCGGCGTTCACCACCTCGAATTCCGCCAGCGCTGCGAGCACGGTGGCGATCTCAGCTGCGGGAAGCGGTGGTTGCAACTTGCGGCTGGCCACCGCCCTCAGCTCGATCAACACCTGCGTGCTGATGACAATGTCGTGATCGGCGATCATCTGCGCCAACCACGGCTTCAGCCGCGCGGATTTGGCTGGTTTCCGCCGGTCGAGCCGACAGGCCCAGAGATTGGTGTCGATGAAAACGCGCATCGGCGGCCCTCCCCATCAGCGGCGTTCGTGCAGCGATTCCCGGGTCCAGGGAGCGCTGCTGGCGCTGGAGCTGCCCTCGGCCACCCCCTCGAACTGAGCCAGGGCCGCCAGCCGGCGGCCGCGCGCATCCACATAGCGCCCCAGAAAATCGCGCACCAGGGCGTTCACCGAGGTGTTCTCCCGCAGGGCCGCTTCTCGGGCCCTCCGCAGAAGGGCATCGTCAATGGACAGGGTGAGATTCGCCATCGCCCGACACTACACGGGATCCGCGCAGCACGGGTTTTACGGCGCATGTTTTGTGCAGCCTGCCCCGCCTCTCGCCAGTTCCTCCAACGCTGTGACAGGCTTTGCCCACGCTCCCGCCCCCCGCGATGACCGCCGCTCCCTCCCACCCCGCCACCGCCGGGCCGGACCGTCCGGAGGGAACGCATCCAGGGGCTACCCAGCCGGTGGGGTTCGCGGGATCAGCCGCGAGCCCGGGCGGCGCCCCCCCGGTCGCCAGCGCAGGGTCCGAGGCCCGTGCGTCGCTCGACCCCCGCTTCGACACCGTCATCCACCGCCGCCCCACCCGCAGCGTGCGCGTCGGGGATGTCTGGATCGGCAGCCAGCACCCGGTGGTGGTGCAGTCGATGATCAACGAAGACACCTTGGATGTGGAGGGAGCCACCGCCGGCATCCGTCGCCTCCATGAGGCCGGCTGCGAGATCGTGCGGCTCACCGTGCCCTCCCTCGCCCACGCGAAGGCCGTCAAGGAGATCCGCCAGCGCCTGGAGGACACCTACCGCCCCGTGCCCCTTGTGGCGGACGTGCACCACAACGGCCTGAAGATCGCCCTGGAGGTGGCCCGGCACGTGGACAAGGTGCGCATCAACCCGGGGCTGTTCGTGTTCGACAAGCCCGATCCCAACCGCACCGACTTCAGCCCGGAGGAGGTCGCCGCCATCGGCGAGCGCATCCAGGCCACCTTCGAGCCCCTGGTGAGCCTGCTCAAGGATCAGGACAAGGCGCTGCGCATCGGCGTCAACCACGGGTCCCTGGCCGAACGCATGCTCTTCACCTATGGCGACACCCCCCTGGGGATGGTGGAGAGCGCCATGGAATTCATCCGCATTTGCGACCGACTCGACTTTCACAACATCGTCGTTTCGATGAAGGCCTCCCGGGCCCCGGTGATGATGGCCGCCTACCGGCTGATGGCCGCCCGCATGGACGCGGAGGGTTTCCCCTACCCCCTCCACCTCGGGGTGACCGAGGCCGGAGACGGGGATTACGGCCGCATCAAGAGCACAGCGGGCATTGCGCCCCTGTTGGCGGAAGGGATCGGCGACACGATCCGGGTGTCCCTCACCGAGGCACCGGAAAAAGAGATCCCCGTCTGCTATTCGATTCTTCAGGCCCTGGGTCTGCGCAAGACGATGGTGGAGTATGTGGCCTGTCCCAGCTGCGGGCGCACCCTCTTCAACCTGGAGGAGGTCTTGCAAAAGGTGCGCGGCGCCACGGCCCACCTCACCGGTCTGGACATTGCCGTGATGGGTTGCATCGTCAATGGCCCCGGGGAGATGGCCGATGCCGACTACGGTTACGTCGGCAAGACGCCGGGGATGATCTCCCTGTATCGAGGGAGGGAGGAAATCCGTCGGGTGCCCGAAAACGAAGGCGTGGAGGCCTTGATTGCCCTGATTCAGGAGGACGGCCGCTGGGTGGACCCCTGAATTTTGTTCGTCCGGGACGTTTCGGCGCTACGTTGAGGGGAGATATCGTTCGTTTGAGGGGCAAATCAAATGCTGAGCGGTCGCACCACCTTTGTGGCGCTCGTCGGACTCGGAGCCTGCGCCACCACGGCGGTGTTGGCTCGGGAAATGGTCATGGCGCCCACTCCCAACCTCACCATCGCCGAGAGCCCCAAGGAGGTGATGGACCAGGCCTGGCAGATCGTCTTCCGCGACTACCTGGACACCACTGGCAAATACACCCCGGATCGCTGGCGCAGCCTGCGCCGTGAACTCCTCGCCCGCAGCTACGGCAATCCCAAGCAGGCCTACGAGGCCATCCGGGGCATGCTCGGCACCCTCGATGACCCCTACACCCGCTTCTTGGATCCGCGGGAATTCAAGGAGATGCAAATCGACACCTCCGGTGAATTGTCGGGGGTGGGCATCCAGCTGAGCCTCGACAAAAAAACCAAGGAGCTGGTTGTCGTCTCCCCCATCGATGGCTCCCCCGCCTCCCGGGCCGGTGTGCAGCCCAAAGACGTGATCGTCACGATTGATGGCAAGAGCACCAAGGGGATGAGCACCGAGGAAGCGGTGAAACTCATCCGCGGCAAGGCGGGCACCACGGTGAAACTCACCCTGCGGCGCAAGAGCTCCCTGGTCGATGTGCCGCTGATGCGGGAGGTCATCGAACTCCACGCCGTGGAGCATCAGTTGAACACCACGCCGGAGGGCGTGAAGGTGGGCTACATCAAGCTCAAGCAGTTCAACGCCAATGCGGCGAAGGACATGCGGGCGGCCCTGGAAGATCTGGAAGCCAAGGGCGTGCAGGGTTATGTGCTCGACCTGCGCAGCAATCCCGGTGGGTTGTTGGTGGCCAGCATCGACATCGCCCGCCAGCTCCTCAACGAGGGCATCATTGTTTCCACCAAAACCCGTGATGGCATCCAGGATGTGAAGCGGGCCACGGGCCGGGCGATCACCAACAAACCTCTGGTGGTTCTGGTCAATGAAGGCTCGGCCAGTGCCAGTGAAATTCTTTCCGGTGCCCTGCAAGACAACAAACGGGCCATCTTGGTGGGACAGAAGACCTTCGGCACGGGTCTCGTGCAATCCGTGCGGGGCCTCTCCGATGGTTCCGGCATGACGGTCACGATTGCCAAATACCTGACCCCCAGCAATCGAGATATCCATAAGCACGGCATTGATCCCGATGTTTCAGTGAAGTTCACGGAACAGGAACTGAAAACACTGAAACTGGAAGATCTTGGCACCCGTAAAGATGGCCAATACCGAACCGCTGAATCCACCTTGATCCAGCAGCTCAGGAATGCTGCCACCGTGCAAAAAGTTTATGTTCCTGGATCCAGCAACTTGCCGGCGGCCCTTTCCAGCCAGTAACGATCTCGCCATCAGCCAAGGGGGGTGTTAACGGTGAAAAGTCTCTCCTTCTGGGCGCAAAAGCCATGGTGGTGTCAGCCGTGGTCCATCCTCTTGACCGGCACCCTGGCCATCCTGGCGGATGGGCTGGCCTATCAACGGCTGGCCGTTCCGCTCTGGCTCACGCTTCCTGTCTTGCTCCTGGTCCTTGGCTGGTGGTTCCTGTTCCTTGTGCTTGTGCCTTCTGCCTATCAAGCGGCCACACTCCAAGCGAGCGGGCAGGACCGGATGGAGGAATAAGAACGTCGAATGCTGTAAAATAATTAAGATCAGTTCATACGGTTTGTTCCTCCATGCGCGAGGGTGATTCTGTTTCATCCATGCCCCGTTGGCAGACTATCTTGGACTATGCCGTTCTTTTTACGGCGCTTCTCATCTCGACACTCATCATTTTCAAAGGAAGTGGGGTTGTGCCGAAACCCTACATGGACCAGCATTTTGTAGGCACGGTCAATCTTCAGATCCGTCATGAGGACGGTCATTTTATTTTTCAATATCCCAATCTGATGCATGCCGGAGGCATCACTTCCAGCCTTCTGGCGGGAATCTATAAACTCATCATCCCAACCACACCAGAAACCCTCAATTGGCACTTCAAAACGTTTGCCATGCTGGGTTGTTTGACCAGCAGTTTCTTTCTGTTGCGAACAGCAATACCGCGTCATTTTTCCTTGCGGCTTCTTGGTTTTCTGGTCATCGCCACTTCCGGTTACCAGTTGTTGGAGCCTTCCAGTGACGTGGTTTCGGCCGCATTTCTGAACTTGTTTTTCATCGCTGTGCTCAGGCGCTGGCCTAAGCTCCTGACGGCTTTTTTCCTGGCCACCTTTGGCCTCTGCAAAGTTGAACTCACCCTCTGCGCCTCTGTTCTCGCCATCTTCTGGTTTCTCTGGGAGCGCCATCTAGCCTCACCAAAAGCATGGCTCACCTTGGTCTTCACGGCACTGATCATGGGGGCCTACCTGGCACCGTCCTTCGTCTTAGCCGGCAGCAGCCCCTTGTCTTCCGATCGCAGCTCGACAGCCTTTTTCAGTGCCTATCGCGATTTCATGCGCTTGCACCAATTTCAAGCGACGCCCCCGTCTGAGGACGAAGCGGGAGCCCTGATTCGTAAAACAGTCTTTCGTGACGCGCCTTCGTTTAGAGATGTTTTAACCAAGCATCCAGATCTTTACTTTGACTATGTGGGCGTCTCAGCGGCTCGCAGCCTGCCCAATGTTGTCAAGGTGTTTAAGTTCATGCTGATTCCATTTCTGCTTGTTCTCAGCCAAGTCAGAGTGGTGAGGCAAAATAGATTCATTCTCATCGGCGCCCTTTTGACGGCCGCGTGTGTTCTTGTGCCACCCTGGCTCGTCATTTATGTTCGCATGCGCTATGTGGCTAAAATCCTGCCTTTGGTTACGACGGCCACCATTGCCACGGCGCTTGAACTCAGCCAACGGCGTAAGATCCACCTTCCCCTCCTTTGGCTCTGCGGTCTTTCCACCATCGCTTGGCAGGCCTTTTCCCTTACCCCCTACCAGGATTGACGGAATTTTTCTTGTCCTGCGCGTCTGACGTTGCCATTTGCCATGACCTCAAAATCGATTGATTTGCTGGTTCCTTGCCTGAATGAAGAGGATTCTGCCCCTTTTCTTCTTCAGGAGCTCGCGGGCACGATTCAGGATGTCAAGAAGAATCTCCAAGACGATGTTGCTTTTCGCCTTCTCATTGTGGACGACGGCAGCACAGATGCAACGGTTTCTGTTTTTCAACGTCTGATTCGCGCATCGGCAGATTTAAACGGTGGCAAGATCATTGAACTGAGTCGTAATTTTGGCAAGGAAGCCGCCATTCTTGCCGGGCTGTGTCATTGTGATGCGGATGCCTGCATCATTTTGGATGCCGACTTGCAGGATCCCCCCTCCTTGATCCCGCTGATGATCCATGCGTGGCTGGAAGGCTATCAAGTGGTGAATGCTGTGCGCAGCGACCGCTCCAGTGATACCTACTTCAAGCGTCTCAGCTCCAATGCCTTCTATTCAGTTTTCTTGAGACTGAGTAAATTAAAAGTGCAGCTGAATGCCTCCGACTACAGGCTTCTCGATCGCATCGCCATCGAGGCCATTCTCTCTTGTGAAGAGCGTGTTCGCTTCTCCAAAGGTTTTTTTGCTTGGGTGGGATTCAAGCAAAAAAACATCACTTTCGCCCGTCCACACCGCAAAGCAGGCTTAACAAAGTGGAATCAATGGAAGCTGTGGAACTATGCTTTGGATGGTATTTTCTCCTTTTCCACTGCCCCGCTGCGCATCTGGAGTTATCTCGGTCTTGTTGTTACCATTGCCGCTGTCATTGTTGGCTTGACAGCTGTGTTCAGGGTTCTCTTTTATGGCATTGATGTGCCAGGCTATGCATCCCTTTTCTTTGCCGTCACGTTCCTCGGCGGGCTGCAGCTGATCGGTATCGGCATCCTGGGCGAATATGTGGGTCGTACTTATGTGGAAAGCAAGCGCCGGCCGAATTATTTGATCAAGCGCGTTGATCAAATTCCATGACAACTGGTCTGCGTGTTGTCAAGTTTGGCTTGGTTGGCATTGTGGCGACAGGCCTTCATTTGGGTGTGCTGTTCCTTCTCCTTCGCCTCGCCCACTGGTCCACCGCTCCAGCCAATCTGGTTGCCTTCGTCACCGCATTCCTGCTCTCCACAACCCTCCAGCAGCAGTTCACCTTCGCCGATCGTCTGGCGGGTCAGAGGCTCAAAAAGCGCAGTGTGTTGCTTCTCTTTTCCGCCAACGCCCTGGCGGCCTACGGGCTGGGCAGCTTGGCCAGGGGCGGCCTGGTTCCCTTGCTGGCCCTGGTGCCACCGGTTCTGAACTACACGCTCCTTCACATCCTCTCGGGTCACCCCGGCTTCAAGCGCTGATCGGCTCCTCCATGCTCTGATCCGTCTCCTGCCCGCTCACCTCCCATGGCACCCCTTCCCCCCCTGTGGCGCAATCGCGAGGAAGCCGGCGGAGCCTTGGCTCTCCGGTTCCAGGCCTGGGACCACCCGAAGGCCCGCACCCTCCTCCTGGCCCTGCCCCGGGGCGGCGTGCCGGTGGCGGCGGCGATGGCCGACGCCCTGGACTGGCCCCTGGCCACCTGGTCGGTGCGGAAGGTGGCGGATCCCTCCTCGCCGGAGCTGGCGATCGGAGCCATCGCCGCAGGGGGCGTGGTGGTCTGGCGGAATGGCGGCCAGCGGGGAGGCCGGGAGCGGGAGGATCTGGCGCGGCGCCACGGCTGGCTGAACCTGGAGGAGCGGGAACTCGCCCGGCGGCGGGCCCTCTTCGGCGATCCCGAACCGGGGGCCCTGCATCAGCGCCATCTCGTGGTGGTGGATGACGGCATCGCCACCGGCATGACCGTGCGCGCCGCCCTCCTCTCCCTCCGCCGCTGCGACCCCGCTTCCCTCACCCTTGCGGTCCCTGTGGTGGATCGGGAGGTGGTGGGGGATCTGCAACCGCTTCTGGATCGGCTGGAGGCCCTGGCGGTGGTGGCGGATCTGCGGGCGGTTGGCCTCTGGTATGGCGATTTCGCGCAGACGACGGATCAACAGGTGTTGGCGCTCCTGGGGCGGAGCTGAGGTCGGCCTGCCGCCGGCCCCGGGCTCCGCGCCCTCAACCCCTGTCCTCCGCCGCGTCAAAGAGGGTTGTGCTGTGCAGCTCCTGGTAGCTGGATTCCGCCATCGAATCGATCCGGAATTCCGTCCAGGTGGCCAGCGCCTCCGGCACCTCCAGCCGCAGGGGCCATTCGATTCTCTGGCGCCGCCAGGTCAGGCCCACGCAGGTGAGGGCGTGATCGTCGGCCATGAGGGACCAAAGCAGATGCACATCGCCATGGGCGTAGGGAAAGGGGGTCGGCTGGGGCGGTCGGTCGGGCAGGTGGCCGGGCAGGGTCTGGATCTGGCGCCGGTTTTCCCATGTCAGGTAGTGGCCGTTGTCCGTGGGGTAGAACCAGCAGGTTTCGTTGGCGGCCTCCTGCAGGGGATAGCAATCCAGACAGGTCACCGCTTCCACCGCGAATCCCGGGCCGGCTTGCTGATCGCCTGGCTCTCGGGCTTGGCCGCTGAGTTGATACACCCCAAGCCAGAGGCTGCGGGGATCCAGCAGGGGCACGAGGGCGTCACAGATCATTGGCGCCATGCCCTGGCGGGTTCGGGGGGGATCCCCGCAGGCCTTGAGCGTCCCGGCCGGAAGCGGGGTGTCGCCCGATTCCCCGTCCCCTTCCGGCAGGCGAAAGAGTCGCAGCTGCGTGCCGCTGCGCAGACCCAGCCGCTGGGCCTCCAGAAGGGTGGGCCAATCCCTGGCCCCCTTCAGCAGAGCATCGTCTCGGCACAACACAAAGGCGAGCGTGTGAAGCATGGAGGGAGGGGTCAACGCTGGGCGGGGGTGAGGGCGGGCCAGGTGGTCAGCCAAGCGCGTGTGCGCTCCACATCCCGCTGATGGCGAGCATCCTCCCTGGCCAGGGTGGTGTAGAGACGCAGCGCCTCTTCGCCGGCGGCTCGCGCCGCTTCCGGCCGTTGGAGGCGCTGATTCACAACGGCCAGCTGTTCCAGGGCCAGGGCCAGATCATCGCGGTAGCCCCCCAATTCCACATCCAGGCTGCGGGAGGGCCCGGCGGGGTCGAGGCCCCGCAGCACGGCCACCGCTTGCTCCAGGGCGGGACGGGCCCGGGCCAGGTCGCCCTGCCGCGCCAGGGCCTGGCCCAGGCGGCTGAGGGCTTTGGCCCAGTCGCCCCTGATGGCCGGGTAGAGGCGCGCCAGGTCACGCAGCAGCGCTTCCGCCTCCCGGGCGGGTGGAATCGCCCGGTCCACCTGATCCAGCAGATCGGCCACCTGGCTCAGATTGAGCAGGGAGCTCGCCAATCCATCCCGCAGCACAGGGTCCCCCGGCGCCTGGAGCGCCAGCTGACGGGCCACGGCCACCGCGTCCTCCAGATCCCGCAGGGCCTCCCCGGAGCGATTCAGGGCCACGAGCAGGCTGGCCCGCAGGTTCAACACATCCATCAGGGCGGCCCGGTCGCGGGGATCCGCCGCCGCCGCCCCCTGGTGGAGGGCCACCAGTTCATCGGCCAGGGGCAGGGCCTCCAGGGGGCGGTTGGTTTCGTAGTAGAGCAGCACCAGAGTGCGCAGGGGGCGCTCCAGACCCCGGGAGGCCAGCCCGCTCCGGGTGGCGGCGGCCTCCTGGCGGTAGAGCGCCAGGGCTTCCGCGGTGGGGGCGATGGCTTCCGGCTTGCGGTCCAGCCGGATCAGCACCACCCCCAGGTTGTGGAGCGACGCCGCCAATCGGGGGCGTTGGCTGGGATCCCGGGCCACGAGCCGCCGGTGGCTGGTGACGGCGTCGCGCTGGGCCTGGAGGGCCTCTTCGTAGCGGCCGGCGCTGTAGAGCGCTCCGGCCTGGTCCTCCAGCTCCCGCGCCTGGTCGGACAGTCGGGGGCCGGGACGGGCCTCCTCCGTCGGCGCGTCCGCCACGCTCTCCGCGGCGGGGTCCAGCCGTCGGGTGGCCAGGGCGCTGGTGGGGCCGACCAGCCAGGCCGCGAACAGGCAGAGGAGCGAGGTCCGGAGAACGGTGGTCCGGAGGAATCCGAGGTGCCTGAGTGCCAGGGCCAGGCCGGGTGTCGACTTCCGGAAGGACCACCAGGAAGTCCTGTTCCGTCTCGAGCCCGTCCGCGCCGCGCATGTGTCCGCCCCGCCCGTCCAGCAAGGTTTGGTGATGAAAGGCAGCCGGGATGACCGCCCAAGGAAAGGGCGGCGGGCGCCAGGCGGGAGAAATGGTAGTGAACACCACCAAATTCTGTAAACCAAGGTTGCGTTGTTCGTGGAATTTCCTCTGCGGCCTGGAAAGGAAAATCAGGGTGCGTAGCGTTGTTGGCCTGTCCTTTCGGCTTCCCATCCCGTGGAGACATCTCCCCCGCAGTCGGCGACAACCCTGTTGAATCAGCGGCAGATGGATGCCATCGAATTGCTGTTGCAGGACCTGGGGTCCGTGGATCCGCACCTGCACCATCGCGCCTCCTTCCAGTGCTGCTGGCAGGAGCTGATGCAATTGCGCGGCGAACTGGTGAATCTGCTCCTCTCCCGCCGGCTTCTCGTGCGCCAGGCCACCGGCGGCACGGAAGACCGCTCAGGCGCTGGCCGCCAGGCGTTGCCGCACCAATAGAATTTCTTCATCAATGAGTTGGCGCGCTTCACGCAAGCTGCCCGCCCGCCCCATCGGCAGACCACTGGCGTGACGCACGGCATACACCCGCCATCCCTGGCCTCTGCCCGCGTCCAGCCCCACGATGCAGCCTCTGTGGCGCCATTCGCCCCGGAGCGTGGCCCCTGGAAGGAAGGGAGATTCGCTGTGCATGGCCCTGGCGCGGCAGTCATTCGCTCTGCTCTCACTCAAGCCATTTCCCCGGGAAGGGCCAGTCCTCGTTACACGTTGCAGCCATTGCGGCGGGCTCTTTTTCCGGGTTCCTCTTTTCCCTCGGCTGAGTAGACCAGGAAGAGCCGTTCCCCTCCCATGCCCTATCAGCATCTGCTGGTGCCCAGTGATGGCACGCCGTTGTCCGAGCGGGCCCTCGACCAGGCCCTGGCCCTGGCCCGGGTGTTGGGGGCCAAGGTGACGCTGCTCCATGTGCAACCGCCCTTGCCCGTTTCCCTGGTGGGCTTTGGCGAGATGCTGGATCCCTCCACCGTTGAGAACCTGAGTCTCCTGGCAGAGCGGGAGTCGCGGCGCATCGTTGAGGCCGCGCGGGCCACGGCCCTCCACAACGGTCTGGAGGTTCAGACGGAGGTTCTCAAGCAGGACCTGCCCCATCGTGCGATCGTCGACACCGCCAGGCGTCTGGGTTGCGATCTCATCGTCATGGCCTCCCATGGCCGCAAGGGGCTCTCCAGCTTGTTGCTGGGCAGCGAAACCCAGCGGGTGCTGTTGGATGCCTCGGTGCCCGTTCTGGTGGTGCGATGACCCCTGGTCGTGATGCCCTCCAGATCCCCCGGGCGGGGCTGGAGGGGGTCTCCGGGCTGCTGGGTCCATGCGGAGCGGGCCATCGGCCGCCGCGCCCCGCGCTCTCCTCCTGGCGACAAGTGACAGAGGCGGCCCTGGCTGCCAGGCACCCGAGCCTCCCCGCCCTGATGCACGGCAGCCCTTCGAAGCGGGCCTCAAGCCAGCTCAATCAGCGGTTCGGCGGAGCTCCTCCAGTCCCGTCCCTCGACCTCCCGACGGGGACAGACCTGGTTGCCTCCCCTCCAGGGCGCGGGCGCTGCGCAGATCCAGGGCTTGAACGCCATAACCCAGACGCCGGCAAGCCATGAGCAACTCCCGAGGGCTCCTGCAGCGCCGCAACCCCCGGCGGATCGCCCCATCCGCCTCCGCGTCCTCCACGAGTCGCTGCAACTCGCTCCAGCTCATCGGCCGCCGCCCCGCAAGGCCCAGCTTGACAAGAGCCGCGCGAAGGGAAAGTCTTCCCCTCCTCGGGTGAGCAAATGCCGACCGGGCCGTTCCGAGGCCCGACGGGTCACATCCGGTCACATCTCCGCGCCGTTTGTTCATCTCCCGGTCATGTTCCGCGTCTGCCCCGACGCTGAAATGGGGGCATGTCCGCGGAATCCCGATGCCCCTCCCCAACGCCAAGGCCCTGGCCCTCCGCGCCGGCTGCTGGCTCCTTGGCTCAAGCGTTCTGTTGTCGGCCCTGCCCGGCCGGGCCCTGCCCTGGAGCCGCCCTCCGGGCCCCCCACCCCCTCCGCCCCTGACCTCCGGCGCCTCCGCCCCCGGACCAGACACGGTGTATGACAACGACCCTTCCAATTGGCGGTTGACAGAGGCCGCGCAGGCCCAGCGCTGCAGCCTTGGTCGCCTGGTGGGGGGCCTGGTGGGCGGCGGGGTGGGCTATGCCAGCTCCCGCAAGGACGGCCGCGCTTGGGCCGTCCCCCTCGGGGTCCTGCTGGGGTCGCAGGTGGGCTGCAATGTCGGCGCTGGACGGGGCCCCCTGCCCTGGTGATGGCATGCTGCCAGGGGTCGGTGTCTTCGCCCTCCCGCGGCTTGCATGTTTTTTCACATCCGTCACCGACTCACGTACGCCTACGGGCGGCCCGTGTTTCTTGAGCCGACCACCCTGCGGCTCAGCCCGCGACAGGATGCCAGCCAGCGGCTGCTCCGCCATCGGCTGGAGATCCAGCCCGCGCCGGCGGGGGTGAGCCAGGTGCTGGAGCCGGACGGCACGGACGCCACCGTGGGCTGGTTCACGAACACCCATGCGGATCTGATGATCGCGATGGAGGCCGTGGTGGAGACCCTGCGCGCCAACCCCTTCGACTGGATTGTCACCGATCCTGGTGTCCGCGGCCTGCCCGCCGCTTACAGCCCTGAGGTGGCCCGTTCGCTGGCCCCGTGTCTGGCCCCCCCGGATGGCGTTGATCCCACTGTCGTTGCCTGGGCGCGTGCCCTGGCCGCGGAGGTGAAGGGGGACAGCGCCGCCTTCTTGATGCACCTGGCGGATCACATCCACCATGGCTTTGCGCACATCGGTCGGCTGGAAGGGGATCCCTTCACTTCAGCGGACACCTTGCTGGAGAGACGGGGGGCCTGCAGGGACACGGCCATGCTTTTTGTGGAGGCCTGCCGCGCCCTGGGCCTGGCCGCCCGTTTCGTCAGCGGTTATTCCATGCACCACCCGCCGGAGGTGAGTGAGCATGAGCTGCACGCCTGGGCGGAGGTTTATCTCCCGGGGGCGGGCTGGCGGGGATACGACCCCAGCCTGGGCCTGGCGGTGGCCGACGGCCATGTGGCTCTGGCCGCCACGCCGGACCACCGGCTGGCCGCTCCGGTGACCGGCAGCTACCGAGGCACTGGCGTCCCGTCCGACATGCGTTACGAGCTCACCGTGCGGGCGGCGGAGTCTCTGGACGACCTGGGGCTGGCCCGTGAGCACATGGGACCTTCCCCTTCCCTCTCCTGAGCGGAGCCGTCCCCGTGGGATCGTCTCTCCTGTCCACCCTGCTGGTTCTCCTGGCGGGCGTGCTGATCGCTCGCCTGAGTGCCATGCGCCTTGCCCGCTGGGCGGTGCCGGCGATTGTGCTGGAGCTCCTGGTGGGTCTGCTGCTGGGCAACACGCTGCTGCCCTTTGCCGCCATCGCCCCCCTCAGTGGACTCACGGAGTTGGGGGTGCTCACCCTGTTTTTCCAGGTGGGGCTGGAGGTGCAGGGTGATCTGCTGGTGTCGAGGCGGGCACCGATCCTGCGCACGGTGGCCCTCAGCGCCCTGGTTCCCCTGCTGGCCTACTGGCCCCTGCGCCACACCTGCGGCCTCACCCCGGCGGCCACCCTTCTCTCCCTGGCGGCCCTCAGTGCCACAGGCACCGGCGTCACCCTGCGGCTGCTCTCCCAACGCCGGGCCCTGGCCACCCCTTCCGGTCGCCTGCTGGTGGGGGTGAGCGTGCTGGACGACCTGCCGGCGATCGGCCTGCTCACCCTGGCCACCCTCACGGGGAACCGGGCTTCGGCGGGGGCGGGGCCAGGCGGTCTTGGATTGGTGCTGGGGCTTGGCGCCGCGGCCCTGAGCTGGTGGGGGGCGGGCGTGTGGGTCCGGCATCGTCCGGAACGTCCCCGCAGTCCCCTGGCCCTGCTGATCCTGTTGATCAGCTGCGCCTGGGTGGGCCAGGCCAGCGGCCTGACCTCCCTGCTGGGGGCCCTGTGGGCGGGGATCTTGCTCTCCCGCCTGGGGAGCCGGGGCGCCGAGGGGGCCATGGGGCGCCCCTTCGAGCTGATCACCGAGGTGTTCCTCCCCCTGTATTTCATCAGCGTGGGCATGCGCCTGCCGCTGGCGGCCCTCCAGGACCCAAGGGCCTGGGCCCTGATGGCGGGACTCACGGTCCTGGCTCTGTTGAGCAAGCTGGCGTGCGCCTTCGGCATTTGGCCCGCCGACGTGGCCACGGGCATTGATCGCCGTGCCGTCGTGTTCGGCTTGCTGCCCCGGGGGCTCCCTGGCCTGGTGTTTGCCACCACGGCCCGGGAGGCGGGGGTGATCGACGGGGCGGAGTTTTCGGCCGTGGTGGGGATGGTGGCGTTCACGACGGTGGTGGGACTGCTGCTGCTGGATCGGCGCCTGGCGACCCTGGCGGGCGGGCCGCCGGGCCGCCCGGGGGCGGAGTCGGGGTGCGGCGAACCGAACGACGGCAGACAAAAAAGTTCTTAAAGTTTTGTCACTTCTGCACGGTCGCATGGGCCCTTCCCTCTCTCGCCAGTTCTCCACCGAATTGCATTCCCGCGCCATCGACGCCTGCACGGACGTCGACGACTTGCGTCGCATCGCCAAAACCCTTCTGAGCGCCTGGCAACTTCAGGCGGACATGAGCGAGCGCTACGGGGCTGAATTGCTTGGGTTGAAGCGCGCCTGACGGGGGCCCTCGCCGGGTCATTTCCATTCCTGTTCCCTGAATGTCGGCGGATGTTCAGGGTTTTTTGTTTCGAGGCCTGGAGATCAGGTTCCTGCAACTCCCGCTGCCGATTGGCCCCGTGTGTGGCAACAAAAAAGCCGGCCTCAGGGCCGGCTCTCTCGTCACGCTTGGATTTGTGCGGAACTTCAGCCGAGGCCAACCTGGGACAGGATGCCTTGACCGGTGAGGAGCTCGGTGGCCAGGCCGATGACGAAACCGAGCATGGCCAGACGGCCATTCCAGGTTTCCGCGAAGGCGACGAATCCAAAGCGGGGTTCGGAGGTGGTCATTGGAGTGTTTCCAAATGTGAAGCTAGTGTAACGCTTGATGACGGGGTTGGGTCGTTTCTGGCGGTGCGGTTTTCCCCATCCAGCGGCCCTCGACCGGGCGGCACTGGCGGATCCGCTTCTCCACCTCCGGATGGAACACAATGCTCTCGGGCCCGCTGAACAGATCAGCCCGAAGGCTCCGCAACCCGCGCGCCTCCGTGTTCAAACGCTCCTGGGCCGCCGCCAGGCGCTCCCGTTGCTCGGTCTGCCAGCGGTCGCGACGCTCCGCCTCCCGCTGGCTCCAGCGCTCCCGCTCCTCCAGGTGGCGCTGCCAGTCGCCCTCCTGATCCTCCCGCCGAAAGCGCGATTCAACCGCCTCATCCCAGGGAGGCGGCGGCGTGGACGGCACGAAGACCTCCTCCTTCACCCGCGCCAGGTGGGCTTCCGCCCGACGGAGCTCCGCCATGCGGCCTTCCAGCTCAGGACGCTCCCGCAGGCAGCGCTCCTCCATCCTTTGCCGCCGCAGACGGTCGGCGTTCTCTTGCTGCCGCTCCGTCCTCCGAGCGGCATCGCCGTCGGCGCCGGCCCCCGGGCCCGGTCGGTCGCGCCAGAGCCCGCAGGCCCCGAGAAAGGAGGTGAGGGCCAGGGAAAGAACCACTGGCAGCCAGCGGCGGGCCATGGCACGGATGTCTGTGGTGCCATTCTCGGCGGAGATCGCGGCAGGCGAGGGATGGAGGCGCGGATTCTCGATGTGGATCTCCTGGCGTTTGAACGGGGCGGGACCGCCGCGCGTCAGGCCGTGGTGGCGGGCCTGCACCGGAGTCTGCGGACGGGGTTCGTCTACAGCAGCCATGATCTGCCCGCCGATCTCCTCGACACGGCCTATGGGATGTTGGCGGCGTTTTTCCATGCGCCCTCGGCGCTGAAGCAGCGGTTTCATCGACCGGATGCCCATGGGCAGACCGGCTACACCGGGTTGTTGGTGGAAACGGCGGCGGGGGAGGAGAGCGCCGACTGGAAGGAGATGCTCAATTGGTCGGCTCCCTTGCCCCCTGATCACCCGCTGCGGCGCCGCTATCCCCTCGCTTATCCGGAGGGGGTCCTGCCGGAGGAGGTGGTGCCGGGGATCACGGCGGTGCTGCGGCGTTTTCATGACACCATGGCCGACTTTCAGCGGCGCGTCTTGCGGCTGATCGCCGTTGCCCTGGGAGCCGACGAAGCCTTCTTTGAGGAGATGGTGCTGGAGGGACCCACCCTCACCCGCGCCCTGCGCTATCCGCCCATGGCGGAGGCTCCCCCCGGCGGCCACGTCTGGGCCGCCGCCCATGCGGACATCAATCTGATCACGGTTCTCCCCAGGGCCACCGGTCCTGGCCTGGAGGTCTTGGTGGGGGGCCAGTGGCAGTCGGTCGTGCCGACGGAAGATCGGCTGATCATCAACACCGGCCTGATGCTCGAGCGCCTGAGCAACGGGCGACTTCCCAGTGGCTGGCATCGGGTCATGGCGCCGGCCGGCCGCCAAGAGGAGCGAATCAGCGTGGTGCAGTTCTGCCACCCCAGGCCCAGCACCATCCTCTCCCCCTTGGCCTGCTGTTGCCAGGAACCCACCCCGCAACGCTTTGCCGCCATCTCCGCCGCGGATGCGCTTGAGGATGTGCTTTATCGGATCCAATTGCTGACGCCAAGCCCAGCCGCTCCACCCTGAGAGGGGTCGGTGGCTGAGGCGGGAGGTGCAAAGATTTCCTTGGCTGAATGCTTAGATTCTCTCCACGATCGGCTTTAGGATTCAGGATGTCATTCTCCAAGCAGCCGTTGTTCGCCACCCATTTCCTGGAAGGGCTCGTCCGCCGGCGCCACCGCCACCCTCACCGCCGCCCCCATGGTCTGGTCGTTGTCCTGTTCTTGGCGGCCGCCGCGGGCAGTGTCCAGGCCGGGGCCATGGCTGCCCCAGTGCAACTGGATTTGAATCGTGCCCTGCAAATTGGCTGGCATTCTCTGCGTGTGCAGAATCCCTTCGGTACAAACTACACGGGACTGACGGCGATCAAGTCCTACAATGGCCCAGCGAGAGAATTCGTTTTTCTGGATCATAAGGGAGCGGAGGTCGTCATCAAAGAGCGTGACATCAGCTTCATCTATTTTCGCCAATTACCGGATCGGACAGATGTAAACGTCAAGGATGGCCCGATTCGCAATATCCAAATCACCCCATATCGGGAACTTCTCTATAATATCAATCCTGGTCGCTTGGTGATTCAAGACGGCATCCTCTCGCTGAACACCCGCTGGCGGATCGCCGAACAAAAGCCTTTTGCTGTTGACACGCAAGCGCCGCAGGATTCCGCTTCGGCGGAGCGAATGGAGCTTCCGCGGAGGATTCAACTGAATTATCTTGGTAATCACTACCTTGTGGAAACTGAGTTGGTGAATGCGGTGATGCAAGACCAACCCCAGCCCGGAGCCGGCTCCGTGCCCCGACCGATCCCAAATCCGTTCAAGGTTCCAGCGCCCCCTCTAGCCCCCGCCCCCTGAGATGGGGGTGACAAGAGAACAGGTTTGGTAAAGGGCTTGGACTTGGGCTTGGGGATCAGCCAAAAAACTCATCGAAATTATCAAAATCAACGGCTTTGAAATTGCCCGCCTGCACCTGCCGCATCAAGCGCACCAGTTGCACCCACAAGGCCCCGCCGGTGGCCAGGGACAAAAGAAAAGCCACCAGCACCGCCGCCCCCGGGGCAAAGCCGAACACCTGCAGGCTGCCTCCGATGAAGAGGGTGATCCCGAGCAACAGGCCAATCCAGGGGAGCACGGTCTGGAGCCGGGCCAGGGGCAGGAGGGGCAGCCGATCCTGTTTCCAGTCGTCCAAGCGCTGCTGCACCAGTTTGCTGAAGGTCAACCCGCAGAGGATGCCGATGGCCAGTCCCAGGCCGGCCAGGAGATAGGGCGGCTGGGACAGGGTGGCAAGGGGCAGGAGAAGTTCCATGGCCTCCAGCTCCCCGTCGGCCCCCTCGGACAGAATCGTCACGATGTCCTGCCCGTCGACGGGCGCCAGGGAGAGAAGAAGCCGCAAGGGAAGGAGCACGACCGGGGGACAAACGCAGGCGAACCCTAAGGCCCCCACCGGGTCTTTTCTGGTCTGAATGCGCAACTTCGTCAGGTCTGCGCAACACAGGCTCAAGGCATCAGGGGATTTCGCGCCATCCCAGGCTGCCGCTGGTTTAATCAGATCAGTTGCCACGTTATGTGACCTTGCTTGAAGTTTCGAATCTACCGAGTGTCTTTCGGAAGCCCGTAAGAGTGACGATCACGCTCCCCCACACCATCTATCAGCATTTAAAAAGCCGCAGCGATGAAGAAGGCCGCTCCCTTTCCAATCTGGCCGCCTTCTTGATTGAAAAATCCATCGGCTGAGCCGCCATCACGCGGCCAAAGGATTCAGGCGATGCAGCATTCCTGAGGCCAACTTGCCCAGGGAGAAATGTTGGCCAACCAGCCCGATGAGGGCACGCAGATCATCCGTGTGCAAACGGTTCTCGGCCACCAGGCTGAGCAGAAATCGTTGCCTTAGCCCGCTCCCTTCAGGCCCAAACAAGAGTCGCAGACCATCCCGGGCCACCGGCAACAGATCCTGGCCGGGCGGCAGATCGGTTTCCACGACGCTGAGCAGGTTGCTGAGACGCTCCAATCGCAGCCGGCCATTGTCGTCAAAGATGACTTCCAGCAATTTTTCCCTCATTTCCACCGTGTCGCCCGCCAACAGCCTTCTGGCGACATAAGGATAGGCCACCTGCAGGATGCGGAAGTTGGGATCAAGCCGCAGGGCCAACCCTTCCTGGCTCACAACAGCCCGAATGATCAAGGCAAAGCGTGCTGGCACCCTGAAGGGATAGTCATACATCAACTCCGAAAACCGATCGGTGATTGATTTAAAATTGAAACAGCCGACATTTTTGCCGATGGCCTGACCCAAGACACTTTCCAGCGCGGGCACAATCGGCTCCAGATCCGCTTGGGGATGGAGAAAGCCCAGGGCTTGGAAGTCTCTGGCCAGGGCTTGGAAATCACGATTGATCAGGTGAACCACAGCCCCCGTGAGGGTGAGCCTGTCCCTGTCGCTGAGGGCATCCATCATGCCGAAATCCACGTAGGCCATGTGACCCATCCCATGGGTGAGGCCTGGAAGGGCAAACAAATTGCCGGGATGGGGGTCGGCATGAAAATAGCCAAACTCAAGCAGTTGTCGCAAACCTGAGATCACGCCAGTGCGAATCAACGCGGCGGGATCAAGATGATGGGCCTCCAATTCGCGCCGATTAGACATCTTCACACCATTGATCCAACTGGTGGTCAGCACCCGGCGACTGATGAGTGCAGTCTCCACCTCCGGCACAGTCACTTCCGGATGGTCGGCAAAGAGCTGGCCGAAATAGGTTGCATTGGCCGCTTCTTTTCTGTAATCAATCTCGTCAAACAGGCTGCGGCCGAATTCGTCGATGATGGTTCCCAGTCCGAAGCCAAGATTCAGGGGCAGGAAGGGTGCGCTGAGGATGGCGAGCAAGCGGATGATCGCCAGGTCTCGTCGCAGAATCAAGGGCAGGTTCGGTCGCTGCACCTTCACCGCCACCCAGCGTCCATCCTTGAGGCGGGCGCGATAGACCTGGCCGAGGCTGGCCGCCGCCACGGGATAATTGGGAAATTCCGCGAAGATGTCGCTCAACGCCACCCCCAATTCCGTGCTGATCGTCTGTCGGGCGATCGCGCAGGGGAAGGGTGGCAGGTCGTCTTGCAATCGCGAGAGTTCCTCCAACCAGTCGCGCCGCACCAGATCAGGCCGGGTGGAGAGGGCCTGCCCCACCTTGATGAAGCACGGTCCCAGATCCGTCAGGCTGGTGAGGATTCGGCGGGCCAGCCGTTGCTGCACCTTTGGGTTGCCGCTGTTGCCCTGGGCCACGATCTCGATCGCGAGCCGCCCGAGGGTGAACACCACCACAATGAGGCGGCCCACCAGGATCCAGGGCCGCAGCAGCAGCCAGCGGAGGTGGCGATCCGGCGCATAAACCAGATCGGGATCGGGGGGGAAGTCCTCAAACCGGCCCTCGCCGCTGGCGGCCTCCGCCGTCGCCCCTCCCGACTCGGCCCGCGGGGAGCTGGAGGAAGCCATGGCTCCATCGGGCACGGCCTCGGAAGACGCGCCGGGGCCGAGAACAGAGAACGTCAGGGTTCCAGGATCAGCTCGGCAAACTTTAGAAACCTTCCCCCCGCGCCATGGGCCCTTCCCCGGCGGCTCCCCTCCTCCCCCTGGCGCCGAGGCGAGGATCCCTCCCCCTCCATCTGCCGGCCCATGGCCAGGGCCGGGCCTTGCCGGCCCCGCTTCGCCGCCTCCTGGAGCGCCGCCCCGGATCCTGGGACTGCCCGGAACTGCCCGATTGGGGCGGACCACTGCTGACGGAAGGGGCCGTGGCCCGGGCCCAGGGCCGCTGCGCCGCCCTGCTCGGGGCCCGGAGCTGCTGGTTCGGCGTGAACGGCGCCTCCGGCCTTCTGCAGGCCGCCCTGCTGGCCCTCGCCCCTCCTGGCGCCCGCGTGCTCCTGCCCCGCAACCTCCACCGCAGCCTCCTCCATGGCTGCCTCCTCGGCGGGATCGAGCCCCTGCTCTACGCCCTCCCCTTCGATCCCTCCACCGGGCTCTGCCAACCGCCACCCCCCGACCATCTGGCGCGGGTGCTGGCGGAGGCCCTGGCGGAGGGGCCCGTGGCGGCGCTGGTTTTGCTCGATCCCACCTACCACGGTCTGCGCGCCGATCTGCCCGCCCTGGTGGCCCTGGCCCATGCCCATGGCCTGCCGGTGCTCGTCGACCAGGCCCATGGCCAGGGGGAGGCGGTGACGGCGGGGGCGGATCTGGTGGTGCTTTCACCGCAGAAGGCGGGGGGAGGATTGGCCCAGGGCGCCGCCCTCCTCGCCCGGGGCGAGCGCGTGGACGACGATCTCCTGGCGCGCCGTTTGCTCTGGCTGCAGACGTCCAGCCCCAGTGCCCTGTTGCTGGCCTCCACGGCGGCCGCCCTGGAGCAGATGGTCTCCCCCGCGGGCCGGGCCCAGAGGCGCCGCGCCGAAGGGCGCGTCCAACGCCTGGCGGCTTCCCTCCGGCGCCAGGGCTTGCCCCTGGTGGCCACGGCCGATCCCCTCCGCCTGCCCCTGCACTGCGGCGCCTTCGGGGTGAACGGCCTGCGGGCCGATGCCTGGTTGCTGGAGCGGGGGGTGGTGGCGGAGCTGCCGGAGCCGGCCGTCATCCTCTTCTGTCCCGGCCTGGCGCCGCCACGGAGGATGGAAGGCCGTCTGCCCGGACTCCTGCTGGCTCTGCGGGAGGCCCTGGGGGGAGATCCCCTGCCGCCGCAAACCGCTCCTCCGGTGCCTTTGGTCGCCCGGCTGGCCCTGCCCATCGGGGAGGCCTGGCGCGCGCCCGCCTGTTCGGTTTCCCTGGCCCGCGCGGTGGGGCGGATCGCCGCCGACGCTCTTGTGCCCTATCCCCCCGGCATCCCCCTGCTCGTGCCCGGGGAACGGATCGACGGGGCCCGGGCCCGTTGGCTGGAGGAGCAGCGCCTGCTCTGGCCCGATCAGATCCCTGATACCGTAAGGGTCGTGGCCGACATCCCGGGGCCTGTCGGTGAATCCTGCCCTTGAACCAGCCAAGCGCCTTTCACTGGGATTTCGTCACTCCGGGCCTCCCGGACGAAGTGTTTCAAGACGCGCCGGGGTTCAGTCCCACCCCCATGGAGCTGCGGGTGATCTTGTTGGCCCACCTGCGCCCGGGTCCGGAGTCCCTGGTGTGGGATGTGGGCGGCGGCACCGGCGCCCTGGCCCTCGAGATCGCCCGGTTGATGCCCCAAGGCGTGGTGCACACCCTGGAGCGGGATCCAGACGCGATCGAGCTGCTGGAGCGCAACCGCTTGCGCTTCGGCATCGGCAACCTCCACATCCACTCCGGGATGGCTCCGGATGATCTGGCGCTCCTGCCGCCCCATCCCGACCGGGTGCTGCTGGAGGTGGCCCGTTCCCTGGGCGACACCCTCACGGCGGTGTGGGAGGCCCTGGCGGAGCGCGGTCGGCTGGTGATCAGCACCATGAGCCTGGAAGGTCTGGTGGATGCCATGGACCGGCTGGAGCGTCTGGAGGCCCGGGATGTCCAGGTGATTCAGGCCACGGTGCACCGCATGCAGCGCCGAGGGGCCCAGGCCAAGCTGGCGGCCGCCGAACCGCTCTTCGTCATCGCCGCCGAGCGATGAGTGGATCTCCCCCGTTGCCGCCCCCTGAGGAGCGGGTGTCTCTCCCTGGCGCCGGCCCCCTTGGGACTCCCTCCCCTCGCCCGCGCACATCCCTTGCCCGTTTGGCCAGCGGCTGGGCCGCGGGGGGCATCGGGGCCATGGTCATCCTGCTCGGCGGCTGGTGGTTCACCGTGGCGGTGGGGGTGATCGTGCACCTGGGGCTGCTGGAGTTCTTCCGCATGGCCCGCTTCAAGGGGATCCGCCCCGCCGTGCGCACCACCCTGGTGGCCGTGCAGCTCCTCCTGGTCTCCACCATGGTGGCCGCCTCCAGCCCCGGGCCCGGGGGCGACCCGGTGGGCGATGTGGCAGCGGCGGTCTTGCCGGCGTCCGGGGCGGTGATCTGCGGCTGGTTGCTCCTTCAACCGCGCACCGGGTCCATCGCCGACATCGCCGCCTCGATCTTCGGCCTCTTCTATCTGGGCTTTCTTCCCAGCCACTGGATCAAGCTGCGGGCCATCACCGATCCCGCCCTCGCCCCGCGGTTGACCGGCAGCATCGCCGGTCTGGGATGGCCCTGGACCTCCGGTCTGGCCCTCACCCTGCTGGCCGCGACGCTGATCGTCGCCACCGACATCGGCTCCTACGGGATCGGCCGCCGCTGGGGACGGCACATCCTCTCACCGATCTCTCCCGGCAAAACCATCGAGGGGGCCCTCGGGGGGGTGGGGTGCGCCGCCCTGGTCGGGGCCCTCGGTGGGGTGCTGCTGGGCTGGCGGACGGGTTGGCTGTTTGGCGCCTTGCTCGGGGTGGTGGTGGCGGTGTTCGCCGTGGTGGGCGATCTCACCGAATCGATGATGAAACGGGATGCGGGGGTGAAGGATTCCGGCGATGCCATCCCGGGCCACGGGGGGATTCTCGATCGGATTGACAGCTATCTGTTCGTGCCGGCGGTGGTTTATTCCCTCGTCACCCTTGTGCTGCCCCTCTCGCAACGGCTGTAGGGCCCCGGTGGCCTTCAGGGGCGCACCAGGGCCTCTCCCGCCAGTTCCATCCGTCCGGCACGCACCTCCGCCCGCTCCAGGGTGATCGCCTCATCCATCGGCAGGGGAAGGGCGGGCCGGCCATCGACGGGACGCACCTCCAGGCCCTCAGGGGAGAGCACCAGGCGGGTTTCCACCTGCGCCGGCCCGTGCGGCGCATGGGCTCGCAGGATCAAGATCTCGCCCTGCAGGGACACACCCTCCAGGGGCGTGACCCCGATCAGCTGCTCGCAGAGCTGGTTGCCCAGCTCCTGCCACGCCGGTGTCGCCAGCGACCGGCTGAGGCCCTCCCCGGTGAAGAGCACGGAGCCGCGCACGCGAAAGGGGTGGTCCAGCCGCAGATTCTGGCCCCGCAGCAGCCCCCCCACCCGCACCTGGATCGCCTCGCTGCGCAGCTCGACCTGTTCGAGGCTGAGGTTTTGAAACACCACCTGCCGCGCCTGCAGACGCACCCCCTGGAGATGGCCCCGCACCAGCTCCGCCACGGAGCCCTCCAGCTGAATCTCCAGCTCACACACCGCCTGGCAGCGCTGCCGCAGCCAGAATTCCAGTCCACGGGCCAGGAGGGTCAGCAGGGGCCCCCCGGTGGAGCCCTTCTCCGGCAAGCCGTCCGTGGCGGGTGGGGGGGGGCTGGCCATGGGCACCGCGGGGCTGCGCTGCTCTCTTACCACCCCGAGTCCCCTTTGACGAGCAGCGTGCCCGCCAGGGCGGAGGCCTCCTGGCTCGCCAGCAGGTCGCGATGGAGCCGTTCCAGCCGGCGTCCGTTCACCCCCAGATCAGACTCCCCCAGCCGGCTCCGGGAGCGGGCCTGAAGCCGGTGGCGGGGGCCATCGGCAAAGAGTTCGAGATCATCCACGAAACCGAACACCCGGCTCGTGACCGTGGCATGGAGCCAGCTCTCCCCGGTTTCGACAAGCTGCACGCCCTCCAGGGCGAGCACGCTCGGCAGCAGGGCCGCCAGGGCCGCTCCGGGATCCGGGGCCGGCCAGCTGGCCCGGGCGCAATGGGCCGGCGAGGGGCAGGGGGCCAACCCATCGGGGCCCGGGCCCAGATCCGCGGGCACCGGACCCTCCAGGTGAAGCCAGGCGGCGCTGGCGGGGGGCACCGCCGCCGACAACCAGCAGCAGAGCGCCAGCAGAAGCCCCCAGAGGGCGAACTCAGGGTGGCGGCGCGGTCGTGGGGACATGGAACTGGCACCAGTGATCACGCACCAGTTTCGGCTGGTCCAGGTGGGGCAGGTGGCCGCAGCGGGGCACGCGGACCAAGGCAGGGCCGAAGAGGGCCTCCGCCGCCCGTCGGTCCGCCGCTCCCAGCACCCGGTCTTGCTCTCCCCAAAGCACGGAGATCGCCCCGGGGGGCAAGGGGTCGCCGCAGCCGGCGAAGCCCCCGGTGCGGGCAAAGCCGGCAAGGGCCTCCGCCCAGCCAGGGGTTTGCAGATGCAGCGAGCCGATCTCCAGTTCCGCGGGACCCACGCTGGTCGCCGGATCGGCGAAGGCGGTTCGGGTCACCCCCCGCCGCACCCACGGCAGGGAGAGGAACCGCACCCCCAGGGTCGCCAGGAGGGGGGGCAGGGGGCGGGGCTGGCCCGTGAGGCCCGCCGGGTCGAGAAGCAGCAGCCGTTGACTCCGCTCCGGGCAGCGACGCGCCAGGGCCATCGCCACGGCACCGCCCATGGAGGCGCCGATCACACCGATGGACGCCCCTTCTCCCCCCGGGGAGAGGGGGAGGGGCAGCTGGCCGGGGAGAACCTCCAGCAGAGCTTCCAGATGTCGCAGCACCCCCTCCGGGCCGTAGGCGCCGTTGGCCGGTCGGGGGGTGAAGCCGAATCCGTAGAGATCCGGGATGACGAGGGTGTGATCGACGGCGAGGAGGGGCGCCAGGCGACGGAATTCCAGGAAGGAGCTGTCAACGCCGTGCAGCAGCAGCAGGGCTGGTCCCTGCCCTGTGACGGCCACCGGCCAGCGCGCGTCGGGGGGGGCGTCGGGAGTGGGCAGGCGCCACCAGCGCACTTGGGCCGCCAGCTCGCGGCCCTCCGGATCCCGGAGGCTGGTGGCCGCCTGGCGAAGGAGGGTTTCGGGGGTTTCGGGGGCCCGGGGCACGCTCATCCCGCAGGCACGACGGGGCAGGTGGTGTGGACCATGGCGGCCAGCAGGTCGTCGGGAGTGACGGAGAAGGGCAGATGGTGCAGGTCGGACCCCTGCCGACAGGCGTGCTCACAGACCCGCAGCAGATCGCGCAGGCGGGCCTCCAGCAGCCCGAGCTCCCTCAGATCGCAGGGCACGGCCAACGAGCGGAAGAAGGCCAGGAGCTGCAGTCGGGCCTGACCCGCCAGGCGATTGCCGCCCAGGACCTCCTCCAGCCGCAATTGCACCAGGATGCCGAATCCCACCTTCTCGCCATGGAGATGATGGTGGGTGGCGTCGAGCTGGGTCAGGCCGTTGTGCACCGCGTGGGCGGCCACGGTGCGGCAGCGGGCACCGCCCAGACCTCCGATCAGGCCAGCGGTCAGGGCCGCTCCCTCCGCCACCCGCACCCAGGCTTCGGAGCTGGGATCCGCCACGGCCTCCACCCCATCGAGAAGCATCTGATCGCGAAGCAGCCTGGCCTGCTGCACGGCCTGCTGCACAAGGCCGTCCGCACTCCGGGCACTGCTCACGGAGGCTTCGTACCACTTCGCCATCGCGTCGGCGATGCCACTGACGAGGGTGCGGGTCGGAGCCTGTCGCACCATCGCATGGTCAAACACCAGCAGATCGGGGCAGCGCCCCAGGCTCACATCGCCCAGGAAGGCGCCGCCCGGGGTGTAGACGTTGCTGAGGGCGGTCCAGCCGGCGCAGGTGGCGGCGCTGGTGGGAACGGTGACGCAGGGGAGGTCGAGGCGATGGGCCAGGAGCTTGCCCGCGTCCAGCACCTTGCCGCCCCCCGTGGCGATGATCAGGTCGGGGCTCTCCCCTGTGGCGCCGCCGAGGGTCTCCTCCCGCAGTCGCCCAAGGTCTTCTTCGCAGCAGTCATGGCGCAGTTCGGCGGACTGAACCGTCAGGCCACTCCCCTGGAGCCGGGCGAGCAGGTCGCGCCGGAGGGGACGGGTGGTGTCGCTGCGGCCCAGCAGGAGGGGCCTGCGGCCCAGGCGGGCGATCGCGGCCAGGGCCTCGGGCCACACCTCCGAGCCGCGGAGCACCAGTCGCGGCGCGATGGCGTGGGCGATCACGGTCGAGGACATGACAAATCCACCACGCGGGACGCTTTGCAGCCTAGGAAAAGTTCCGTTTCCTCCACGACGGAGGGCCTGACGCGGGGCTGCACATCAGGCGGCGGCCGGCGCGTCCCGCGTCGGGCGAACGGGCAGGACGCGAAGGGGGTCCAGAAAGCCCGCCCGACGCAGCTCCTTCCGGGCGAGGGAGGCCGGAAGGAGGGCGAGAAGGCCGGCCAGCCCAGCGGCCAGCCATGGATAGACATGGAGGAAGAAGCGATCCGAGAGCAGGGTGCCGTAGGTGAGGCGGATCAGGGCCTGCCGCAGCTTCGGATGGCGGATGGCGGTGAGCTTGACGCGGGCTCCATTGTCGATGGCGCTGATCCAGTTGGAGACGATGAAGAAGGCCGCTGTGGTGCGCAGATTCCAGTCGCTGGGAAGACGAATCATCGCGGTCGCCAGGAGGGAAGAGATGTATTCAGGTTTGTATTTGATGCTGTATCCTAATTTTTCGTTATAGACGCCATGGCTCCAGCTGGTGCGTCCATCAGGGTGCCTGACGGCATACATCGTGTAGGGATAGCGACGTAGAATGGAGGTCAGCCCAGATCTTTGGAAGGCGTAGCCGATATAGCCTTCAAAGGAGAGATATTCTTGTCGACCCTGCAATTCCTCGGCCAATTGACCAGGATTTTGCAGGATCGGATCGAGGAGTGAAATGGCGGAGAGGAAGGTCTTGCGGTCGGCAATCAGGTGGCGATCCGTATAGCCATGATAGTCCTCTCCGAGGGGCAGCCAGAGTTTGCTGGCCTCTAGCTTGGAAACAGGGTAGTGGGGAGAGAGATACATGAAATCAGAACGCGTCAGCACATATCGGTCGTAACGCTCCAGGATTCCTGGTTCCTGGAGGAGACAATGCTTGAGATACCAGCGAAAAAACATGGAAATGCCACCGGAGCCGGCAACACGTCCCTTGTCATCGTTCAAGCCACCCAGGAAGTTGCCTGTGATGGCAAACAGTTGTCGCCAGTTCTGTCCGACAATCCCATCGCATTTCTGCGCATAATCCAAAGCGTCGGACCAATTGTCCAACTCAGGATGGGTCCAGACGATCGACGCTTTCTGATAGAAGGGATTATGGCGATCCTCCGTCGGGCTCTCAGCCACGCACAGGGCTAAATCTGCGTTAAGCGGAGCGAGCAGATTTTTTTCAAACAAAGAATAGGTTAAATCGTAGGCCCTCGTTTCAGAAAGAATTATGACCAGCGTCTTATCCATCAATCGTCATCGGCGAAGCGGCTTTGAATGGTATCAACCTTGCCGGTGAAAAGCCAACCCCCCCACCGGCCGCTTCCTGACCCCTTGATCTTCAGCCCGACACGCCGGCCAGCTCGGGAAGGCTGGGGGCTGTTTCTTGCTTGCGGATCACCACCTGCTTCTGCTCGTTCACATCCACCAGGGCTTGATCCCCCTCACCACGACGGCCGGAGAGGAACTCCTCGGCCAGGGAGTCTTCCAGGAGCCGCATGACGGCCCGCCGCAGGGGCCGGGCCCCGTAGCTGGGGTTGTAGCCCTCCTCCACGAGGCGCTCCTTGAAGGCCTCGGTGACGGACAAATGAATGCCCTTGTCGCGCATGCGAGCAAAGACCTCTTTCAACATGATTTCAGCGATTTGCTTGACCTCCTCGCGTGTCAGCTGACGGAAGACAATGATTTCATCCAGGCGATTAAGGAATTCCGGTCGGAAGTATTGCTTGAGTTCTTCATTCACCAGCGAACGAATGCGGTTGTACTGTGTTTCTTCGGCATCCCCGCCGCCGAACTCAAAGCCCAGTCCGCCACCGCCTTTCTCAATCACCTTCGAACCGATGTTCGAGGTCATGATGATGAGGGTGTTTTTGAAATCGACTGTACGACCTTTGGAATCCGTCAGCCGACCATCTTCCAGTAACTGGAGCATGAGGTTGAACACATCCGGATGGGCCTTTTCAATCTCATCCAGCAACACCACTGTGTAGGGCCGGCGGCGCACCGCCTCCGTGAGCTGTCCCCCCTCATTGAAGCCCACGTAGCCGGGAGGCGACCCGATGAGTTTGCTCACCGTGTGCCGCTCCATGAATTCCGACATGTCCAGGCGGATCATGGCCTCTTCACTGCCGAAGAAGTAGGACGCGAGGGCTTTGGTGAGCTCCGTTTTGCCAACGCCGGTGGGACCGGAGAAAATGAAGCTGGCGATCGGACGGTTGGGATTCTTCAATCCCACCCGTGCCCGTCGAATGGCGCGAGAGACCGCCTTGACGGCTTCATCCTGGCCGATCAGGCGTTGATGCAGGGTTTCCTCCATGTTGAGCAGCTTCACCGATTCGCTTTCGGTGAGCTTTTGCACCGGCACGCCGGTCCAGGAGGCCACGATCTGGGCAATGTCCTCTTCTGTCACCACGGGCGAGGTTCTGTCGGCAGCAAGGGTTGAGGTGGCGCCAGCGCTCGACTCCGGGACGGCCAAGCCCACGGTTTCGGTTTCCTCTTCCTCCCGCCGGGACTGGAGGATGGTGCGAATCTGCTGGCGAAGCTCCACTTCCCGATCGCGCAATTCACCGGCCTTGGCAAAGTCTTGTGATCGCACAGCATCTTCTTTTTGCTTTTGCACATCCCGCAGCTTCTTGTCGATGTCTTTGGCCGACGGAGGCAGCTTGGAATTCAGCAAACGCACCCGGCGTCCTGCCTCATCGATCAAGTCGATGGCCTTGTCGGGCAGGAAGCGATCAGAGATGTAGCGATCGCCGAGGGTGGCCGCCGCCACCAATGCTTCATCGGCAATTTTCAACCGATGATGTTGCTCATATCGCTCCCGCAGACCGCGCAGGATTTCGATGGTGTCCGTCACGGAGGGCTCACCCACCATCACGGGCTGGAAGCGACGCTCCAGGGCGGCATCCCGCTCGATGTGCTTGCGGTATTCATCGAGCGTGGTGGCGCCGATGCACTGCAGCTCACCCCGGGCAAGGGCTGGCTTGAGAATGTTGGCGGCGTCGATGGCGCCTTCGGCGGCACCGGCGCCGATGAGGGTGTGCACCTCATCAATGACAAGGATGACATTGCCGGCGGAGCGAATCTCCTCCATGATTTTTTTCAGGCGCTCCTCAAATTCGCCCCGGTATTTCGTGCCAGCCACCAGCAGACCAATGTCGAGGGTGAGCACCCGCTTGTCTTCGAGGATGTCGGGCACCTCACCGGAGGTGATGCGTTGGGCGAGGCCTTCGGCGATCGCCGTCTTGCCGACCCCTGGCTCACCGATCAGAACAGGATTGTTTTTGGTGCGTCGACCCAGAATCTGGATGACCCTGTCGATTTCGTTCTGACGGCCGACCACAGGATCGAGCTTGGATTCCGCCGCCAGCTGGGTGAGATTGCTGCCGAATTCGTCGAGGGTGGGAGTTTTTGTGGATCCCTTGCCACCACCACCGGCTGCCACCTCGGCGGTTTCACCCAGCATCCGAATCACTTGGGTGCGGACCTTCGCCAGATCAACCCCGAGGTTTTCCAACACCCGAGCCGCCACTCCCTCCCCTTCCCGAATCAGGCCCAGCAGGAGGTGTTCCGTGCCGATGTAGTTGTGGCCGAGTTGACGGGCTTCCTCCAGGGACAGCTCCAACACCCGCTTGGCCCGAGGGGTGAAGGGAATTTCCACCGCCACAAAACCTGAACCGCGGCCGATGATTTTCTCCACTTCAACGCGGGCATCCTTGAGGTTGACGCCCATCGACTTCAGCACCTTGGCGGCGACGCCTGTGCCCTCCCCGATCAACCCGAGCAGGATCTGCTCGGTGCCGACGAAATTGTGTCCGAGGCGCCTGGCTTCCTCCTGGGCCAACATGATGACCTTGATGGCTTTTTCAGTAAACCGCTCGAACATGGGGCGGTGCCTTCAGCAAGTGGTCCCAACTTATCAGGAATGGCGGGTGTGCTGGGCTTTTGCGTTGACCCGGGTCAGGTTTCCAGCTGGCGCAACAGCTCTTTGCATCAGCACATGCACGGTTGAGTTTCGGTAGTCCGGGTCACCTTTTCGGATATCCGCCCTCAGGCGCTGGCGTTGGCAACGCCCTTTGCGCCACCAGCTCAGATCGCGGCGCGTGAGCGGGGCTGGAGCGTTCGCCGCGCCCCACCCCCATCCGGCGGGGATGGCTTGTCAGAGGCGGCGCCAGTGGATCAGGGCGTCATCGCCGTTGCGGTAGTAGCCCCCGCGGGTCGCCACCTCCCGGAATCCCAGGGCGGCATAGAGCGCCCGGGCGGCCCCATTCGAGCGGGCCACCTCCAGGGTGGCCCGCTCGGCCCCGGCCTGTCGGCCCAGCGCCAGCAACGCCTCCACCAGCTGGCGGGCCAAGCCCCGGCGGCGATGGTCGGGGTGAACGGCCAATGCCGTGATCTGCAGTTCCTCCACCACGAGCCAGGCGCTGACCATCGCCAGCAACAGGGGACCCTGCCGCCATCCGAGCACGGGCCGCATGGGCTCCGAGAGTTCCCGGTCCCACTGCTCCGCCGTCCAGAGGCCCCCGAGGGCCAGGCGATCCAACAGGAGGCAGTTCGGCCCGTCCCGCACCCCCAGACGCGCGATTCCCTCGGACATCTCGGGGGTTGAGCCCCCAACCTGGCGGCTGCTGGAACAGGAGGGTGGAACGGGGGAGGTCAAGGCGCCGGGACGGCTTGCGGGCGACTGCCTCATTAGCATGGAGTCAGCTCACGCTTTTCCGGGCGCCATGCACGCTTCCACCGCTTCAGCCCCAACGGATGGAACGCGTCCCGGCCCCGGGCTCCCGGCCCTCGGGGAGACCCTGATGCCCGTGGAGGACCTGACCCCTTATGAACCGGAGCTCCACCCCGAGAGCCCGAATCGCAACCTGGCCCCGATCACAGCGGCTTTGGATCCAGAGCGGCGGCTGGTGGTCGGCGGTTGCCGCCTGAGCGACCTGGCCCGCACCCACGGAACGCCCCTATACGTCTTGGACGAGGCCACCCTGCGCGCCTCCTGCCGGGCCTATCGGGAGGCCCTCGCCGCGGCCTACCCGGGCCCCTCCCTGGCCCTCTATGCCTCCAAGGCCAACAGTTCCCTGGCGATCACCGCGGTGGTGGCGTCGGAGGGCCTGGGGTTGGACGCGGTTTCGGAGGGGGAGCTTCTGACCGCCCTGCGGGGCGGCATGCCAGCGGATCGGATCGTTCTGCACGGCAACAACAAATCTCGACGGGAGCTGGAGCTGGCCGTGCGGGAGGGCGTCACGGTGGTGGTCGACAACTGGCTGGACCTTGAGCATCTGGCGGCGATCGCCCCCAGCCAGGCCTCCCCTGTGCGCTTGATGGTGCGCTTCACCCCTGGCATTGAATGCCACACCCATGACTACATCCGCACCGGACACCTGGACAGCAAGTTCGGTTTTGATCCCGATCAGCTGGAAACCGTGTTGCGCCATCTCTCGCGATGCTCCTGGGCCTGGGTGGATGGCCTCCATGCCCACATCGGCTCCCAGATTTTTGAACTCCAACCCCATCACGATCTCGCCGGCGTGATGGCGGATGCCCTGGCCCTGGCCCGCTCGATGGGCCATCCCTGTCGGGACCTGAATGTGGGAGGAGGTCTGGGCATTCGCTATGTGGGCTCCGACGATCCGCCCAGCATTCAGGGCTGGGTCAACGAGGTGGCCCGGGCTGTGGTGGAGGCCTGCGCCCAGCGCGGGCTGGAGCTGCCCCGGTTGCTCTGTGAGCCGGGCCGATCCCTCGTCGGCACCGCCGGCCTGACGCTCTATTCCATCGGCAGCCGCAAGGAGATCCCTGGAGGCCGCACCTACGTGGCCGTGGATGGGGGCATGAGCGACAACCCGCGGCCGATCACCTATCAATCCCTTTACACGGCAGTGTTGGCCGATCGGCCCCGGGCCGAGCCCGAGGCCCCCCTGGAGACCGTGACCCTGGCAGGCAAGCACTGCGAATCGGGGGATGTGCTCTTCTCCACCCTGGCCCTGCCCCACCCCCGGGTGGGCGATGTGCTGGTGGTCTTCGCCACCGGCGCCTACAACGCCTCCATGGGATCGAACTACAACCGCATTCCCAGGCCCGCGACGGTGCTGGTGAAGGACGGCAGGGCGGAGGTGGTGCAACGGCGGGAGGAGCCGGAAGATTTACTGCGCTACGATCTATTGCCTTCAACATAGTCATGAATCATACTGAATACTTTCTGTGCGACTAGTGATGAAATCAAAAGTTCTCCTCAAATTCTAATAAATCCCGAGTTTCCCGCTCCTGCAACGGTTGCATGGAAACCCCTTGTCGTCTTCCTTCCCCCCTGCACCTGGTGACTCTTTAACGTTGTGCTTTTTTGGCTGGACCACAAGGATCTGATCCTCTTTCTGCTCGACCTGTTGTTCGCCTCCCTGCTGGGCGTCCTCATTCTTGGTCGTCTGCAGGACGCGCGCACGCTCTGGCTGCTCCGGGGCTACCTCCTGCTGGTTTCCCTCGCTTGGTTCGTGCAGCGGTTCGTGCCCCTGCCGCTCACCACCAAAATGGTGGATGCCCTCGTTCTGGCCTGCAGCCTTGCCCTGGCCATCCTCTGGCAGGGGGAGTTGCGACGCCTGATGGAACTCCTCGGCACGGGGGATCTGCGGGTGTTGTTCGCCGATCGGCGGCGGGATCGCCTGGTGAGCGGCTCGGTGGCCGTGCTCACCCAGGCGGCGGGTCTGTTGTCGCAGGCGCGCCGCGGGGCCTTGATCGTGCTCGATCTGGGCAGTGATCTGCGGCCGGAGGATTTCCTCAATCCCGGGATCCAACTGGATGCTCGCCTGTCGGTGGAGCTGCTGCTGAATGTTTTTGCCACCGACACCCCGCTCCATGACGGCGCGGTGCTCGTGCAGAAAAATCGCATCCTCTCCGCCGGTGTGATTCTTCCCCTCTCCCGCCAGGGCCTCAACCGCTACGGCACCCGCCACCTGGCGGCCCTCGGCCTGACGGAGCGCCATGATCGCTGCCTCTGCGTCGTGGTGTCGGAGGAGACGGGCACCCTGGCCTTGGCGCGGCTGGGCAAGCTGGAGCGCCCCATCACCAGCAGTCGCCTCCACGATCTCCTCACCGAAGCCCTGGCGGCGGGGCCAACAGGTCGTAGCGTGGGACCGGTTCAGCCGGAATCACGCGGATGAGTCGCGCCCTGGCGACCACCTTCAAAACCGAACCCCGCGCCCTTCCCTCGGGGCTCGATCCCTTGCGGCTGCCCCGCCATGTGGCCGGGAGCATGGATGGCAACGGCCGCTGGGCACGCCAGCGGGGGCTCCCCCGCGTGATGGGGCACCGGGCGGGGGTGGAGGCGCTCAAGCGCACCCTGCGCCTGTGCAGCGACTGGGGGGTGGGCGCCCTGACCGCCTATGCCTTTTCCACGGAAAACTGGAGCCGGCCGGGGGAGGAGGTGACCTTCTTGATGACCCTCTTCGAACGGGTTCTGGCCCGGGAACTGGAGGCTCTGGAACGGGAGCAGGTGCGGATTCGCTTCCTCGGCGAACTCGAGGAGCTGCCCGAGGGCCTGCAGCGGTTGATCGCCGACGCCACCGACCGCACCGCCGCCAACACCGGCATCCATTTCAATGTCTGCACCAACTACGGCAGCCGTCGGGAGTTGGTGCGGGCGGCCCAGCGGCTGGCCAGCCAGGTGGCCGCTGGCACCCTGGCGCCCCACGAGATCGATGAGCAAGCCCTTGCCGCCGAGTTGCACACCGCAGGGGAGGAAGATCCGGATCTGCTGATTCGCACCAGCGGCGAGCAGCGGTTGAGCAATTTCCTGCTTTGGCAGCTTGCCTATGCCGAGCTGCACCTCACCGACGTGCTCTGGCCCGATTTCGATGCCAACGCCCTGGAGCGCGCCCTGCAGGATTATCAGGGTCGTCAGCGCCGGTTCGGCGGCGTGGAGTCACAGCCATGAGCACTCGTCACGACTGGTCGCAGGAGGAGATCCTGGCCCTGCTCCAGCGGCCCTTGCTGGATCTCCTCTGGCAGGCCCAGCAGGTGCACCGCAGCGCCACTCCCCATCAGGGGGTGATGCTCGCCTCCCTGCTCAGCGTCAAGACGGGCGGCTGCGAGGAAGATTGCGCCTACTGCCCCCAATCCCTTCACCACAGCGCGGATGTGGGCGGCCGGCCGGAGCTGGACGTGGAGGCCGTGTTGGCGCGGGCACGGGCGGCGCGGGAGGCCGGTGCCCAGCGCTTCTGCATGGGCTGGGCCTGGCGGGAGATCCGCGACGGCGCGCCCTTTGAGGCCATGCTGGCCATGGTGCGGGGTGTGCGGGAGCTGGGCCTGGAGGCTTGCGTCACGGCGGGGATGGTGAGCGAGCGGCAGGCGGAGCGCCTCGCTGAGGCTGGCCTCACCGCCTACAACCACAATCTCGACACCTCCTCAACCCATTACGACCGGATCATCTCCACCCGCACCTATCAGGATCGGCTCGACACCCTGATGCGGGTGCGGGCGGCGGGGATCCAGCTCTGTTGCGGCGGCATTCTTGGCCTCGGAGAATCGCTGGACGACCGAGCCGCCCTGCTGCAGGTGCTCGCCAGCCTGGATCCCCATCCCGAGAGCGTGCCCATCAACGCGCTGGTGGCGGTGGAGGGCACGCCCCTGGAGGATCAGCCGGCGGTGGACCCCCTTGATCTGGTGCGGATGGTGGCCACGGCTCGCATCCTCATGCCCCACAGCCGGGTGCGGTTGAGCGCGGGCCGGGAGCAGCTCTCCCGCGAAGCCCAGATCCTCTGTCTGCTGGCGGGGGCGGATTCCTTCTTCTATGGCGACAGCCTGCTCACCACTGGCAACCCGGCGGAAGCGGCCGATCAGGCCCTGCTGGAAGCCGCCGGCCTGCGACCAACGGTTTCGGCGCCCTTGTCCGCTGTGCCCGCCGTGGCGCCCTGAAGCATGGTTCCAGTTGCGGCCTTCTATCGCTTTGCCCGCTTCCGCCCAGCGGAGCTTGCGCCCCTCCGTTCCCGCCTGCTGGCGCTGGGGCGGCAGGAGGGGGTGTTGGGCACCGTGCTGCTGGCGGAGGAAGGCGTCAACGGCACGATCAGCGGGCCTGCCGCGGGCGTGGAGGCGCTGCTTGCCCTCTTGCGCGGTGATCCCCGCCTGGCCGCTCTCTCCATCCGCCGCTCCGTCTGCCCCACGCCTCCCTTCTTTCGCCTGAAGGTGCGCCTCAAGCGGGAGATCGTCACCCTCGGCGTTCCAGGGGTGGATCCCCTTCAGGAGGTGGGCACCTATGTGCCCCCCGCCGCCTGGAACGCCCTGATCCGCGATCCCCGCACCCTTCTGATCGACACCCGCAACACCTATGAGGTGGAGGTGGGCAGCTTCGCGGGCGCCATCCACCCCGCCACGGGCCGCTGTCGGGAATTTCCCGCCTGGGTGGAGCGGGTGTTGCCCGCGCTGATGGCCGAACGGCAACCCCAGCGCCTCGCCCTCTTCTGCACGGGGGGCATCCGCTGCGAGAAGGCCACGGCCCACCTGTTGCGGGAGGGCTATGGCGAGGTGCACCACCTGCAGGGCGGAATTCTGGGCTACCTGGAGGCGACCCCATCGGACCAGAGCCTGTGGCAAGGGGAGTGTTTCGTGTTTGACCAGCGCACCGCCCTCAATCACCAGCTCCTGCCCGGCCGCCACGTGTTGTGTCATGCCTGCCGCAGGCCCCTCTCCCCGGCCGATTGCCTGCATCCCAGCCATGTTGCCGGTGTGCGCTGCCACCACTGCGCGGCTGAGCGCAGCGCCGCGGACCGGGACCGCTACGCCGAGCGGCAGCGCCAACAGGCCCGGGCCAACGACAGCGGCGAGCGCCATCTTGGTCGGGTGTTCGCGTTGCCATGACTGACGGCTGCCTTCTCTACAGCTTCCGCCGTTGTCCCTACGCCATCCGCGCCCGCCTCGCCCTGGCCGCGGTGGACTGTCCCGTGGAGGTGCGGGAAGTGGCCCTGAAGGCCAAGCCCCCGGAACTGCTGGAGGCCTCCCCGAAGGGCACCGTGCCCGTGCTCCTGCGGCCCGCAGGGGAGATCCTCGCCGAAAGTCTGGACATCCTGCTCTGGGCCCTGGACCTTCATCCGCAGGGCCGGAAGGCCGCCGCTGTGCTGCGGGAAGGAGAAGTCGCCGCCCTGGTGGCGGAGTGCGACGGCCCCTTCAAGGGCCATCTGGATGGCTTTCGCCATGGCTCCCCCGGGGCAGACCCCGGGACCGAGACCGTTGGCCAGCGGATGGCCCGCGAGGAGCACCGGCAGGCCGCCCTGGCGATCCTGCGCCGCTGGACCACGTTCCTGGAGGGGAGCGCCGGGGCTGGAACGGCTTTCAGCCCCATCGAGGCCTCCAGCGGACCAGAGCGCTCCAGCGGCTCGGGCCTTTCCGCCCGGGCCGGGTCGGCGCCCATCGACTGGGTTCTGCTGCCCTTCGTGCGCCAGTTTCGCCGCACGGACCCCGGGGGGTTCGCCGCGGAACCTGGTCTGGAGGCGCTCCGCACCCGCTTGGCGGCCTTTGAGGCGAGCGCAGAACTGGCGCGGGTGATGGCGCCCCCCTGGGCCTGGCGCGACCCCTGGCGCTCCCCCCGCTGGCTCTACCACCTGGCCATGGAGGAGGACTGGCAGGAGGCCCTTCGGCAGGGGGTGTACAGCCGCTCGACCCGTGGGATGAGCCTCGCGGAGGTGGGGTTCATCCACGCCTGCTGGAGCCATCAGCTGGAGCCCACCTGGCGGCGCTTCTACGGCGACGGCCCTGCCTTGCGCCTGCTGAGCATCGATCCGGAACGGCTGGCGGCGCACGCCATCCCGGTGCGGGAGGAGCCCGCCCCCGGGAGCGGTGAACTCTTCCCGCACATCTATGGCGCTCTGCCGATCGACGCCGTTCGCCTCGCCCGGCCCTGGGAAGCGCCGGCCTCGGAAGCGCCGGCTTCGGAAGCGGCACCGACGGAAGCGGCACTGGCGGCAGCACCACCGGCGGAAAAGCCACCGGCGAAAGCGCCAGCCTCGGAAGCGCCACCGGCGGACCTGCCAGCGGCGGAGCCCACCGCGCCTTGACCCTGGCCGCGCCCGAAGACCAGCCCAATCTCCTGGCCATCGCGGCAGAGGCGGCGGAGCGCGGCTGGAAACTGCGGCTCGCCGCCCCCGGGCGCCTCGGGATCTGGAGCCTCCGGGCGGTGGTGGCGCGCCCCCTGGGGCCGGAACGGGCAGAACTGCTGGGCGACCTCAAGGGCTGGGCTTTTGCCCGGGGGCGGATGCTGCGGCTCGACACCCTGCGGGTGCAGGGGGAGCGAAACGCCGGAGCGGCGCCCCTGCTGCTGGCGGCCGCCTGCGCTTGGGCCCTGGAGCAAACCTCCTGCCGTCAGGCCCGTTTCCTGGCCATCCATGACGATGACCGCCAGCACCGCCGCCTGGTGCGCTACTTCCGCGGCCTCGGCTTCGCCCCCCTGCGGGAGTTGGGCTCCAGCCCCGCGGATTGGGGGCCCCGCTTGCTCTGGGGCGGGAGCGGCCTGCTGATGGAGGGCGACTGCGGCGAGACCGTGCGCCGCTGCGCACGGCGCTGGCGTTGGACCCGGGAACGGATGGGATTGGGATGACCGAGTGCCGAGGGGAGCAGGCCGCTGGAGACCATTGACCCCTGCCCCCCTGCCCCCCTGCCCCCCTGCCCCCCTGCCCGTCCCGGAGCGGCAGGCCCTGAGCAACCTGGAGCTGGGAGACAACAGCCGCGAGAAGGAGGCGCGTGTGGTCCGGCCAACCTCATTGGCGCCGGACAGCTCTGGCCACAGCAGGTGACGCCATGATGAACACCATGTCCACTCCCGCCCCCCTCGTCACCCGTGAGGCGCTGAGCGCTTTCACCCAGCGGCTGGTGGAGCACTTCGCCCCTGAGCAGATCATCCTGTTCGGCTCCATGGCCCGCGGCGAGGCCCGCTGGGATTCGGATGCCGACATTTTGGTG